>NZ_JARUHH010000009.1:0-103143 GCF_043558025.1 Fictibacillus sp. UD | reverse complement strand
GCGGTCGTGGCGAAGTGGTTAACGCATCGGATTGTGGTTCCGACATTCGGGGGTTCGATTCCCCTCGTCCGCCCCATTAATATTTAAAGTGTTGGGCTATAGCCAAGCGGTAAGGCAACGGACTTTGACTCCGTCATGCGTTGGTTCGAATCCAGCTAGCCCAGCCATTTTTATTTTTATAACATAAGATGCCTTTAACAGCATATTATAAGTTAATTAAAAAAGTTAATTAAATGTTTGCGGAAGTAGTTCAGTGGTAGAATACAACCTTGCCAAGGTTGGGGTCGCGGGTTCGAATCCCGTCTTCCGCTCCATTTTTATATTCTGGCGGCATAGCCAAGTGGTAAGGCACGGGTCTGCAAAACCCTTATCCCCCGGTTCGAATCCGGGTGCCGCCTCCATAATTCCAATTCAAAAAAGATTCAAATGCCGGTGTGGCGGAATTGGCAGACGCGCACGACTCAAAATCGTGTTCCTTCTGGAGTGTCGGTTCGACCCCGACCACCGGTACCATTTTACTTAATTTAACATTTAAACTTAAAACTTCTCACGTTTGTGGGGAGTTTTTTTATTGTTGTTTGTGGGCGGAACTGAAGCTCTACTGCACGTAAATGTCATTCAGCTGCTCGCAAATGCCGGGTAGCTGCGCGAACTAAAAAATACGACTAGGAAAACCAGGAGTGCTGTCACAGTTATTTATAAATCAAAATGATCAAAAGGAGGACTGAACGATGGAAGATTTCTTCGCTGATATGAAAAATGATTTAGGAATATCCTTAAATGCTGTTCAAAAAAAAGCGGTCTTACAGACGGATGGGCCTCTTCTATTACTAGCATCGCCAGGATCAGGGAAAACAACTACTATCATCATGCGTATTGGTTATTTAATTAAGCAAAAAGGTATAAATCCAAATCGTATAAAAGCTGTTACATTCAGTAAAGCCTCGGCAAATGATATGAAAGATCGATTCATGCGGTTTTATCCGGATCTTCAGGCTCCAGACTTTTCAACCATACATAGCTTTGCTTTTGAAGTAGTTAGAAATTATTACAGAGGGATGGGGACTTCTTTTCGAATTATTGAAGGTGAGCAAGAGTTAGGCGAGAGTGCAGCGCGGGATGAAAACATTCACTTGAATAAGAAGCTAATATTGAGGAACTTATTTAAGTCAATAGTAGGTGAGAACATAACTGAGGACCAAATGGAGGAGCTCGTCACCTATATCAGCTACGTTAAAAATAAAATGCTGCCTAAAGATCAATGGTCAACCGTATCGTGTGATGTTCCTAAAGCAGAACAAATTATTATTCAATACGAAGAATTTAAGCGTGCAGATCGAAATCAAATTTTATTGGATTTTGATGATATGCTTACAGTTTGTAATGAGGTATTAGAAAATAATGAGAAATTGCTGAGCTTGTATCAGCAAAGATATGATTATATTTTAACGGATGAAAGTCAGGATACATCGCTGGTGCAGCATTCCATTATAGAAAAGTTGGTTTCCACTCATAAAAATTTATGTGTTGTAGCCGATGATGATCAATCAATCTATAGCTGGAGAGGTGCTGAGCCTTCCTATTTGCTTGAATTTAAGAAGGTGTATCCTGAAGCAGTTATACTTTTTATGGAACAGAATTACCGCTCTACACAAGACATCGTGAATGTTTCTAATCAGTTTATTAAAAGAAATAAGAATAGATACGAAAAGAATATGTTTACAGAAAACCCTCCGAATAAACCTATTGAAATAAGTAAACTTATCAATTTTAATGAACAATCCAAATACTTGGTTAAGGAACTTAAAGATGAAGAAGATTTAAAAGAGATCGCCATTTTATATCGTAACAATTCCTCATCCATTGGCTTAATGAATGATTTTGACCGTGCAGGGATTCCTTTTTATATGAAGGATGCTGATAATCGTTTCTTTTCACACTGGGTCGTTCAGGATATATTGAATTTTATGCGCATGGCTTTTACCGATAAGAGGCCGGATATTTTAGAAAAGATACATTTAAAATTTAATGGCTATATCAGTAAACAGCAGATGAGTGCTTTAAAGCAATTGAATACGAACGATTCTGTATTTGATAATTTGCTGAAGCATGTAAAATTACAGGATTACCAAGTTAAGCTATTGAAAGCAAGCCAAGAAACATTTAAAGAAATGAAAGAGATGAAGCCGCTTCAGGCTATTCGGGTAATCAGGGATCGGTTAGGTTACGATAAGGCTCTGGAGAAGATATGTAAAAGTCTTGGGTTTCGTATTGATTATTTAATTGGCATTTTAGATACTCTTGAAGAGATTGCGGCAGATCTAAAGAGTCTTGAGGATTTCGCAAAAAGACTAAAGCATCTTGAAGCTGTTTTAAAGACAGCCAAAAGGAAAAAGGGACAAAATGCTGTTACGCTCTCAACATTTCATAGCTCAAAGGGTCTTGAGTTTGAGAAGGTTTATATGATTGACTTAGTACATGGAATCATTCCTTCTAGTGAAGACCAAACTGACAGCGGTTTGATGGAAGAATCGGCTCGCCTTTTTTATGTAGGAATGACGAGGGCGAAAAAACAATTAAAACTTATTACCTATGGTTACCGAGACGGGAAAAAGGCAGAAGAATCCTTATTTGTTACTGATGTTAAGAACATTATCAATCCTCCTGATCTATCTGCATCTAAAGAAGCTATAACCCAGAAGAACATAAGAATTAGAAGAGAAGTTGGATCAAGTAATCGAGAAAAGATAAATGGAGTTCCTTACAATCCTAATGCGATTCGAGAAAAGGAAGCATTACGTACAGGTATTACGGTTGTACATAGGGTATTCGGAACTGGAGAAATTACAAATGTGGATGAGGAATATATTCATATGAAATTTCCCTCCAAAGAAAAAAAGCTATCTATTAAAGCTTGCTTAGATATGGGGTTATTAGAGCCCATGATAAAAGAAATTTAGTGAAGCGAATGCTGTTTTCTGCAGCGTTCGCTTTTTTTACACAAAATAGACCATAACTCCTATAAATATTTTAATATTTTACAATTTTCTGATTAGTAAGAAGGATTTATCCTTGTTTATTAGAATTATACATTCTAGTAGATGTGAATAGTCATTCACTTCTATCAAAATGTTTTTTATTTTGTATAAACGGGGGGAAAGGGATGAGTGTCTTTCGCTTATTTATGGCTGAAATGGCAAAGCTGGCAGCAAAAAAAGGGGTACTGATTTCAGTGATTGCTGCTTTACTCGTACCGGTTGTCTATGGTGGTATTCTTTTATCACCGACATGGGGACCGTACGATAATTTGTCGAACTTGCCAGTTGCAGTGGTCAACAAGGACAAAGGCGCACTGTCGAATGATGAGCCGATCAATGTTGGGCAAGATTTGGTCGCAGATTTAAAGAAAGGCCAGGATCTTGGATGGGACTTTGTTAGTTCTGCTGAAGCTAAAAAGGGTCTTGATAGCCTGAAGTATTACATGGTTATTGAAATTCCTGAAGACTTCTCACAGAGAGTAACAACAGTTTTAGAAGATAATCCGCAAAAACTTGAGTTAAGGTACATTCAAAATGAAGGTTTAAACTTCATGGCGGCGCAGGTAACAAGAAGTGCGACAGAAAAATTAAGAGAAAAACTTGGGGATAAGATTACAGAGAAGTATGCGAGCAACATGTTTGCAAGTCTCGGTGATGTTTCTGAAGGATTCCAAAAAGCAGCAGACGGATCGGGGAAACTAAATACAGGCATGACTGATCTTCATGACGGAACGAGCTTACTTTTGGAATCGCTTACAAATAAAGCGGCTGATATTTCGAAATTAGCCAATGGCACAATAGAGCTTCAAAATGGAACTGGACAAATGGTTAATTCTTTATCAGCTAAGCAAGCAGATATCAGCAAACTCGCTAATGGATCTCAACAACTAAGTGCTGGGACTGCAGAAATGCTTCAATCTCTGCAAGCAAAATCAGGCGATATTTCTAAGTTAGCTGCTGGTTCTGCAGCAGCGAATGAAGGTACTGGATTATTATTGCAAGGATTGAAGGACAAGCAATCAGGCATTAAAGATCTAGCGGATGGAGCGAAGCAGCTTGGAGATAATATTCCTCAATTAAAACAGGGTACGTCTGGAGTTCTTACAGGATTAAAAGGGGTTCAAAGTGCGATTAAGAGTGAACTCGCACCTGGGACACAAGCTGTTTCTGCAGGAGTGAATACGGTAGTAAATGAATCTAAACAATTGGGAGATGGTCTACAAGTTTTATCAGCGGATCTTCAGGCTTTCTTAAAGCAACACCCAGAACTGCAGAAAGATCCTGCTTTTATGAAGATATATGGTACGGGCCAAGCGTTAGCTCAAAAGACTGCTGATCCAGCTAAAGGACAACAGCTGGCTGCTCTTCAACAAGGGGCTGCAACAATCGCTGCGGCGTTTACAGCGAATGCAGTACCTAATCCAAAATCTTTGGCAGACGGGGTAAATCAGCTGGTGGCAGGTCAAACCTTAGTCGATAACGGAGTAACTACGCTTAGTGAAAAGGTTCCTCTTCTTCAGCAAGGAACGGCTTCAGTTGAAAGCGGCTGGAACACGATGGTCGGTAAGGTTGGAGAGCTGCACGCAGGAACTTCCCAAATCGCTGCAGGAAACCAATCGGTTAATACGGGCTGGGCGGCGTTAACGACTGGGGTTACTCAGTTAAATGATGGAGCAACGCAAATCTCAGCGGGTAACTCTTCCGTTGAAAAAGGCTGGCGTGATTTGACGGCCGGTGCAACGAAAATTAACTCTGGAATGTTACAGGTTAAGGATGGAAACACTTCGGTTGAAAAAGGCTGGGGTGAATTGACTGACGGAGTAACGAAGCTAAATGATGGTGCGGGACAATTAAATGATGGAAGCAGCGAGCTATCGTCGGGTCTAAAGGATGGCGCAGAAAAAACGAGCGCGATTAAAGCGGCTACCGATAAAAATTTAAGCATGTTCTCATCACCGGTAGAACTGAAAAGTGATACGGTAAACAAGTATCCGCTATATCGTGATTCGACGGCACCATATGTGCTTTCACTCGCATTATTTGTGGGGATTTTGATTATGTCACTGTTCATCAACTTTAAAAAGCCTGAAGGTATTTCAGCAATCTCATGGTTCGGAGCTAAGTTCATGAATCTTGGCGTACTTGCGATTGTACAGGCCTTGCTTCTATCTACTGTCGTTCTGCTTTTCTTACAAGTAAAAGTTCAGAACTCAGTTGGATTTATAGCTTTTGCTGTTTTTGTGAGCATCGTGTTTACAGGCATCGTATTATTCTTTGCTTCATTTGGTAACATTGGACGCTTTATCGCATTTGCCCTTGTAATTCTACAGCTTTCAACAACAGGAGCAAACTTGCCAATCGCTATGCTGCCAGAGAATTTGCGTGCATTAAGTGAGTTTTTACCTTTCACCTATTCGATCGCTGGATTTAAAGCGCTCATTACGTTGAATAATACAAGCTCTGCTTTTGCAAATATGAGTGTATTGCTTGTCTATCTACTTGCATTCAGTCTTTTTTCGATAGCAGTATACATGTTTACAAAAACCAAAAGTCAGCCACAAAAACTGGATCTAGCGGGCTGATCACAAACTGTATAATACGAATAAAAAGTTCCTGGCAATGGCCGGGAACTTTTTTTGAATCTTCTTCTTGTACACTGAATATGTAGGTGTAAAGGAGGTCATCTATGGTATGTTTAGAGATCGGCGTGCAACGATTTGTCTGATACTAATTACTATCTCCTTGGTTTCCATCATTTTTATTACGTCAGATATTTTTCACTACATGCATATGATAAATGGCTTGATGATAAGAATATTCCAATCTTTAAGGCTGCTTGTCGTTATGCTTATTCTTTTAGTGTTTTCTATCCTTGTATTATTTCGATATTTATAGAGATGTCCACACGCCCCTTATTTAAGGGGTTTTTATTTTGTGAAAAAAGCATAATGCTTTATTAGAAAAATAAAGTAAAGATAAAGCACTACATACTTTTGGCTCAATAGGGGGTAAGCGAATGAAGGTTGATTTATCTGTGTTTAATAAGAAGTGGCTGCTTTATATCCTAATCTCTCTTTTGTTAGTGATTCTTAGTTCTTTATGTGCACACTCGATCGGGTATAACAAGGCTTCAGTACTGATTAAAGATAAAAAGGTCACAGCAGATGAAATTGACGGTGAAATCAAAGAGTTGAGAAGTGAGCTAAGAAGTATGGAAGAAAATGTGGAAACAATGGTGGAAGAGGAAAGCAATAAACAAGTTGAATTGGATGAACTGCAGATTAAGTACGAAGAAGTTTCAGGGTTGGTCAGTCAAAAGGAAAACATTCAAAAAGAAGTGGATACGTTAGTGAGTCAAGTCGAAGAAAAAAATGGTGAATTAAACAAGATCAGCGGTGAGATTGCAAATAAGAAAAGTGAGCTTGATACATTAAATAAAGGCATATTAGCAAAAAAGAAAGAACCCAGAACTTTGGTTGCCGGCGTCTTTTTAGCCGGAAAAGATATTCCTCCAGGACGGTATAAAGTAGAGCCGGTGAACGGATTTGGTAACTACTTTGTAAATGGCGGAAGTAAAGTAAATATCATCTTAGGAAGAGGAGACGATCTGTTCCTTCCTGAATATGTGTTTGAACTGGATGAAGGAGACGAGATTGAAGCCACTCTGTCTGTAAAATATACGCTTGTTGAGTAAAAGGGGCTTGGCTGTACCAAAATTTCAAATTTGTTTAAAAGAACTTGTCATAAATGTCCTATATGCTGCTTATATATAGAACAAGTTAGTTGTAGGTTTTAATGCAGGGCTTCGTTGATCCAATGAAGCCCTGCATTTTTTTTTGTTTTTCACGTAGTAAGCAATGAATACGGCGAGTTTGAGCAATAATCCGGCGAGATTACATAATAATACAGCGAGTTTAAGCAATAATCAGGCGAGTTTTCATCGTATATCGGCGAGTCGACAACTTCATCATTAATCGACCACAGGCAGAAGCTCCATAGAATAGAACTTGTAATTGAGCTACCTAAATGATTTTGATCTCAGCACTTCCGCCATTCACTTGAGTAAACATCGTAGCCATTGACTCCAACAATTGGCGAGCTTCATTCTTATCCATAGAGGGCTGCAAATAAACGATATGCAGCGCGTTGCGTACCGTTTCGTCTACCATCGTACGCTTAGAGTCTACAATCGGACTTCCAAAAGCGCCAGCGGAGTCAGCGGAAAGCAGTTTGCCTTCCATGTTCATCTCACGCCCGTTCAAGCCCTCATACGAATCTTCAGCAACACCAATACGAATCTCCACATCACTCTGAATCTGATCAAGATTGTATAGACCGATCGGAATGGCAAAGCGAATGGAGAAAAAGTTATTAACGTCGACCCCAGAATTGATCGGGGGAAGATCCTTACCGCCTAAAACGCGTCGCAACAATGCTTCTGAAGCAGGCCTGTATCTTGATGGATCAGTGCCTAGCGTTTTAAAAACAGAGCGATATTCAGCGACACCAGGGTAATCTGCAGCGGTCTTTTCTTCGAGACGCAGTGATTCTGTAAAAAGTTGGAATCTACCCTTTATCATTTGCGGTGACTCGCTAATCGCGATATCATGGTATGTAATTGTGCCTATTTTAAAATTCGGGACAAGTTCGTTTATTTTTGGAGAAATTGTAATCATCATCGAACCCCGTTTCAGTTTTATATATAATTGTAGTTTATCATAAGTGTGAAAAATAAATGTAAAGGAGGGATATGCGTGACAGGTGCCCAGTTGAAGGAAGAGATTGTTGCATATAGTAAAGAAATCGGAATTGACAAAATTGGCTTCGCACAAGCGGATGTTTTTGTTGAGCTAAAAGAACGTCTCCGATTACAGCAAGACCTTGGCTATCAATCAGGATTTGAAGAAAGTGATATTGAAAAAAGAACAGAGCCTGAACGACTGCTTTCGGGTGCTTCAAGCATCATTTCTATCGCTCTAGCATATCCTTCCAAAATGAAAAACGCCCCGAAAAGCATTAAGGGAGAACGAAGAGGTATTTTTTGCAGAGCATCATGGGGGAAAGATTACCACCATATATTAAGAGAAAAGCTCTCATTGCTGGAGGCTTTTATTATAGAAAAAGTTCCAGAAGCGAATGTGAAATCAATGGTAGATACAGGTGAACTGTCAGACCGGGCTGTTGCTGAGAGAGCCGGGATCGGATGGAGTGCTAAAAACTGTGCGATCATGTCTCCAGAGTTTGGTTCATATATGTATCTCGGAGAAATGGTTACAAATATAGCACTTCCACCAGACACGCCAATGGAAGATCAATGCGGTTCATGCAATAAATGTGTTGAGGCATGTCCGACAGGTGCACTCGTGCAGGGAGGACAGCTCGATTCGTCTAAGTGTATTGCATTTTTAACGCAAACAAAAGATTTTTTACCTGACCGATATAGAGACAAATTAGGCAATCGGCTTTATGGCTGTGATACATGTCAGACGGTATGTCCTGAGAACAAGGGAAAAGATTTTCACCACCACGTTGAAATGGAGCCTGATCCAGAGATTGCAAAACCACTATTAAAGCCCTTATTGTCTATGAGTAATAGAGAGTTCAAAGAAAAATTCGGGTATGTTTCAGGCAGCTGGAGAGGGAAGAAACCGATTCAGCGCAATGCGATTATCGCTTTAGCTCATTTTAAAGATGAAACCGCTGTACCAGATCTCGTAAACTTATTAACCCATGATCCTAGGCCTGTCATAAGAGGAACTGCAGCATGGGCAATCGGTAAGATAGGTGGAATGGATGCAGAATTGGAACTATTGTCTGCAAAAGAGCGTGAAAAAGACGATTTGGTAAAGCTAGAGATAGAAAAGGGACTGAAAATGGTTCGAAATCAAGAAATTTCGTAATCGCATATGTTCGAAGTGTCCGATATAGTAAGGTCAAGTAATGAAAAGAAGGGATAATTATGTGTCAGATTAAAACGTTACTCTATTACGAAGAAATGGAAAGCGTAATCGGACCGTTAACAATCATTGCAACGGAGAACGGAATCTGCCGTCTCGATTTTGGTTCAATGGAGGATAACCTTCCATCTTTACGTTCATGGATGGCTAAACATTTTATTAAAGGAGAACTTATACACTCTCCTGTGTATTTGGAAGATGCCATTCAACAATTACATGCATACTTTGCAGGCAACCTGCATGAGTTTAGCGTGAACTATGATTTATTTGGTACCGTTTTTCAAAAAAAGGTATGGAACCAGCTTTCGAGTATTCCTTATGGTGCCACTTGTTCATACAAGGAAGTTGCTCAAGGCATTGGTGCAGCTAAGGCCGTTCGTGCTGTAGGAAGCGCGAATAACCAGAATCCTGTACCAGTATTTATTCCGTGTCATCGCGTCATTGGAAGCAATGGAGCACTTGTAGGATACGGCGGAGGATTAGACAAGAAAGAAATATTATTATCAATTGAACAGAATAGCTGTAAGAAGACATCCTAGAGCCCTTAAAGGGTTCTTTTTTTTGATATCCCACTCATATGTTAGTAGAAGCAGGAGGGATGTCTGATGTGGATGGAAACACTTAAAGCTTATATTCAAAACCAATCGCAGTGGATGATTCATGCAGATGCAGATGGAAGAGGCTTCTTTTTACGAGAAGAACAAGAAAGTTTTATACGTAAAAAACAAATGTACACCGATAGAAATGCGTATATCGTGAACAATCAAACTAACGGAAGTGTTTTGCGAACGACAGAAACGGAAGGCAAAGTTCAGGTAGATTATTTGGTTCATTATAGTTTCTTGATTAAGCATGGCTTTGACTTTTATGTGGAAGAGATGTCTCAAGAACGGCGAGCCATTTTTGAAGATGGTGACATGAAAAGTGATGAACCGGTTAACATTGAAGGGAATTATCGTGAACTGCCGAAAATCGAACGTGAAAATGAATCGATCGCACCAACGAAAGGCGGATATGACAGACTTGCTGCGGTAAGATATGCAGAGCGATGGTGGAATACGTTTAATCCTGCTTATAAATCATTTGAGAACGATTGCACGAATTATATTTCACAAAGCCTTCATGCCGGTGGAATTCCGATGACATCTCAATCCATTAAGTCTAAAGGCTGGTGGATGCGAAACAATTCCTGGAGCTATAGCTGGTCGGTGGCTAATGCACTTAGGTGGTATTTGAGCGGATCAAAATCTAGTCTTCAAGCGCAAGAAAAGTCTGCAGCTCATTTGTTATTGCCAGGAGATGTAATCTGCTATGACTTTGATGGTGACGGGCATTATCAGCATACGACGATTGTTGTTGCAAAGGACCCTTCAGGTGAACCACTCGTAAATGCACATACGACAAACAGCAGAATGCGGTATTGGGGCTATGAAGATTCAACTGCGTATACAAAGCGGATTCAATATAAATTTTTTCATATTCTGTAAGGGGAAAGCTTACCTTCTAAAGAGTGATATTCCTAAAAAAGTGCTATAATAAGTACTTGTTGGAATATTGTTTTTGAGGTGAGCTTTTTGGCTATACATGTTGTATTATTTGAACCGTTAATTCCTGCAAATACAGGAAATATTGCACGTACATGTGCTGGGACCGGCGTACACTTGCATTTGATTCATCCACTCGGTTTTTCTTTGGAAGACAAATACTTAAAGCGTGCCGGACTTGATTATTGGGAGCATGTAAAATTGTTTCATCATGATTCTTTGGATGCCTTTTATAGTGAATATCCAGACGGTGAGTTTTATTATATAACCAAATTTGGTGAACAAACATACTCAGACTTTGATTACTCAGATTCAGAGAAGGATGTCTTTTTTGTTTTTGGAAAAGAAACGAAGGGACTCCCTAGAGAAGTCATTGATGCGAACATGGAAAGATGTTTGCGCATTCCGATGAATGAACATATTCGTTCATTGAACTTATCGAATACAGCAGCGATCTTAATCTATGAAGCTCTGCGCCAGCAAAGTTTTGGAGAGTTGAAATAGAGGAGCTGTGGGAAATTAGTAACTCTGTTGCTTTTGGAAGTAGTTGATTTCCGTTCCAGGTGCTCGCTTTCCGCGGGGCAGGCGGTGAGCCACATTCGGACGTTTCACTCTTAAGTGTCTCACCTGACCGCTAGTCCCGCAGGAGTCTCGCACCTTGCACTCCAATCAACTTGTCAATGATGAACAAACACAAGGGCGACAACAATAAATCTTCTGAGATAAAGAACAAAATAAAAAAACGTCCTTGTATGAAAGGGACGTTTTTACTTCCATATGTACATGGATTAGTTTTTTCCAGGACGATCGTTGTAGCCTGCTGTAAAGATGGCAGTCAGGAAGGCGAGCATCACGAGTAGGATGAGGATAAAATCCATTTGAACTCCTCCTTTGAAAGTAGTCTTATTCTTTCCATTCTCTCTACTCATTATAAATGAAAACGGTTTTCATGGGAATGCATTTCTGCGAAGATTTAACATTTTGAGGGGATTCGTGTTGCGCTAATGAAGAAAAACGTTTATATGACAGGGTATCTTCCTCTGTTTTCTATTATCCTGTTCAGCTCTGGTTTTGCCATTTATTTTGAAAGACTTTTAATCGATAAGCTAAAATACTTTGGGGTTTATCAAGGAATGCAGGAGCTGTTTAAAGATCATGTGATTCACCTATCTGTCGGCTTTTGCTTATTTTTATTGTTCTTTATGGGGTTTGCCGCTCTGAAACTATTATCCGATACATTGACTCACTTAAGTTTGTTCTTTTTTTCGAGTGATTCGGAAGGGACTCTTCTTCAGCAAGGAAAGGGCGGGGGATGGTTCTTTTTTGCTGGCGGTATGCTTGCCATTATCTTGAACCACTCTGTGCTGCTTATAAGTATCGTATTTATTGCAGCATCACTAGTATACTTCTTTTATCTTTTGTTGAGAATCGGTGGGAGTTTAACCACAATGGGCATCATCGGCATGGTATTTATGCATTTGTTCTTTTGGACAGGCTTCAGTCTGCTCGTTGTTTATACGGTGATGCGTCTTTATAATGCGTTCGTTGCGGCGATTACGTAGCCGAATTGTCTATATTGCTGACTCGCGGGTATATAATAAAAACTAGCGGGATTACCCTAGATTTCTTTAATTTGCCATATAATAAGTACTCAAGTACCAGCTAAAAACCCTGTCGCTCAATAAGTTACAGGGTTCTTTATTCATTTCTGATGTGCTTTTATCATAATATCTCGCCAAATCATCACTTCCGGTGACAATCCCTCAATAAATCGAAGGCTGCTCGGTTTATCCCGGCCCACCCAAACGCCAGCCGTATAACGATCTGTCAGCCCTACAAACCAAAGATCTCTTACATCGTTTGTAGTGCCTGTCTTTCCGCCAATATAGGCTGAACCTGAAAAACGAGCATCCCTTGCTGTTCCAGAAAGCGTAACTCCTTCAAGCATCTCCCGCATCACGGTGTTTGTCTTCTCACTCCACACTCTAACAGGCTGATCGTCCCACTTATACAAAACCTCTCCGCTCTTATCCTTCACAGAAGTTATCAATCTAGGTTTAATATAAGTTCCGTTAGAACCGAAAGTCGTATATGCACTAGTCAGTTCGAGCGGGGAAAAGCCACTAGTAAAACCGCCGAGTGCACTTGAAAGCTGATGATCTTCTCGCATAACAGACGAAAATCCAAAGGAATCTAAATAAGAAAAAGCTTTTTCAACACCTGTTTTCTTTAGTGCTCGGACAGCTGCTGTATTTATTGAACTTGCCATCGCTTTTTTTAATGAGACAGTCCCGTAAGAAGCACCGCCGTAGTTGTTTGGACAATAATTACCTTCACAGATCTTCGCTGCAGAAATAAGTGAATGCGGTTTTGCGCCAAACACATCAACATAAGGCCCATAGGCGAGGAGCGGCTTTATGGAAGATCCAGGCTGACGCTTCGCTTGATAGGCACGGTTAAATTCCTCTAACCCGACATTCTTTCCCCCAATCATGGCAACAATTTGTTTTGAAGCATGATCCACAACAACGGCGGATCCTTCCACTCCTTTAAAAGGCAAACGGCTATTAACAGCCTGCAAAGCTTCTTTTTGCAGTCTGGAATCTAATGACGTTTCAACAACAACACCGCTTCGCAACAGTTCATCTCGTTTACGGACAAGGGCATCCGCTGTTAATCCCTTATTACTTGGAGCTCCAGCCAGCAAGCTTAGCAGCTCCTCTTTTACGTAACCAACTACTTCAGGGAAGGGAGCAACCTGCTGTGAAACATTTAATTTAATCGGTTGTTTAACAGCTACACTATGCAATTCTTCATCAATAAACTTTTGTTCTTTCATTTTATCTAAAATCCATTTTTGCCGTTTCTGTGTGTTGTTGAGCTTTGTTAGGGGATTATATAGTTCCGGATTATTTGGAATTGCTGCAAGCAGTGCAGATTCCCCTAATGTAAGCTTCCCGGCAGGTTTACTAAAGTAATAGCGGCTCGCTTTTTCAATACCGTACACACCGTTTTGAAAATAGATGGTATTTATATAAAGCTCGAGGATCTCCTCTTTTGTTAACTGTTGCTCAATTCGATAAGAGATTAGTAATTCTTTTAGTTTCCTGTCATATGTACGTTCATGTGTTAAGAAAAGATTGCGGGATAGCTGCTGTGTAATCGTGCTGCCGCCTTGCTGTATGCCTCCGTCTGTTGAGTTGGCAATAAACGCGCGAGCAATCGCTTTCCCGTCTATACCGTGATGCTGTAAGAAGTATTGATCCTCGGTAGCGATAAACGCTTGGCGGATATATTCGGGAATTTGTTTATAAGACAAATAAATACGACTTTCTTCACCTCTGAATTCGAAAAGAAGGTTTCCGTTTTGGTCGAGGAGACGACTGTTCTCATCAAGGTTAATACTTTCTACCTTAGCGAGCGTTTGAACAGCTTTTTGAAACGGAATATAGTTTTCGAATTCATTTCTTAAACCAACAAATGAAAAGAACACGACACTTAGTAAAAAGAGCACCGCGACAAGGCCAAGCTTTTGGTTCATAATACTTTCTCCGTTTCAAATCACAATGATAAACATATTTTACCATGAAAGGGATAATAGAATTTCTTCGTTTTTAAAATAAAAAATCACTATTCAAACAGAATGATTACGGACATCCCCGCATAGAGTAGATTAACACTTGATGGAGCCAATACAATCAAGGAGGTACTCATGGATATTTTATCGAGAATCCAACTGCATCGTGAAGAAGAACAGCGTTTAGCCTGGGAAGGTACCTTCGCTGAATACCTTGATATTTTACGAGATCGGCCATTTGTTGCCCAGTCTGCGCATTCAAGAGTATACAACATGATCAAAGATGCTGGAATTTCAGAAAAGAATGGTCAAAAGGTGTATCATTTTTTCAGCGATCAAATTTTTGGTTTAGAAGAATCGATTGAAAGACTTGTTGAAGAATATTTTCATCCTGCCGCTAAACGCCTTGATGTCCGTAAACGTATATTGCTGTTAATGGGGCCTGTATCCGGTGGTAAATCCACTTTAGTTACGATGTTAAAAAGAGGATTGGAGCAATACACAAAAACACCTGCGGGAGCGGTTTATGCGATCAAAGGTTGTCCGATGCATGAAGATCCGCTTCATCTCATTCCTCAGCATCTGAGAAAAGAGTTTTATAATGATTATGGCATTCGTGTTGAAGGAAGCTTGTCACCGTTAAATACGATGAGACTTGAACATGAATATGATAATCGCATTGAAGATGTTATGGTTGAGCGCGTCTTTTTCTCTGAAGACAAGCGAACAGGAATCGGAACGTTCAGTCCATCTGATCCGAAGTCACAGGATATCGCTGACTTAACGGGAAGTATCGACTTCTCAACGATTGCTGAATATGGATCTGAATCTGATCCTCGTGCTTATCGTTTCGATGGTGAGCTGAACAAAGCGAACCGAGGGATGATGGAGTTCCAGGAAATGCTGAAGTGTGATGAGAAGTTCTTATGGCACCTTCTTTCACTCACACAAGAAGGTAACTTTAAGGCCGGCCGTTTCGCACTGATTTCGGCCGATGAGCTTATCGTAGCTCATACCAATGAATCGGAGTACAGATCCTTTATCGCGAACAAGAAAAATGAGGCGCTGCATTCCAGAATTATCGTGATGGGTGTTCCATATAATTTAAAAGTTTCAGAAGAAGAAAAGATTTATGCGAAAATGATCTCTGAGAGTGACATGTCGCATGTTCACATTGCACCTCACGCGTTAAGGGTAGCAGCGACATTCTCAGTATTGACGCGATTAAAAGATTCAAAGAAACAAGGAATGGATCTGTTGAAGAAGATGAGATTGTATGATGGGGAAATAGTTGAAGGGTTCAATCATGTGGATCTTGAAGAATTGAAGAAAGAATTTTCGGATGAAGGCATGTCAGGTATTGATCCAAGGTATGTGATTAACCGTATTTCTTCAGCCATTATTCGTAAAGAGTCACCTTCTATCAACGCGTTAGATGTTCTGCGTTCATTAAAAGACGGGCTTGATCATCATGCATCCATATCGAAGGAAGATAAAGAGAGGTTTATTAACTTTATCTCGGCAGCTCGTAAAGAGTACGATGATATTGCGAAGAAGGAAGTACAAAAAGCGTTTGTTTACTCGTATGAAGAGTCTGCAAAAACGCTTATGGACAATTACCTTGATAACGTTGAGGCGTATTGCAATAAAAATAAGCTTCGTGATCCGCTTACTGGTGAAGAGATGAGTCCTGATGAAAAGTTAATGAGATCGATTGAAGAACAGATCGGGATTTCTGAGAATGCCAAAAAAGCGTTCCGAGAAGAAATACTTATTCGGATTTCGGCATATGCAAGAAAAGGAAAGAAATTCGACTATAATTCTCATGAGCGCCTAAGAGAAGCGATTCAGAAGAAATTGTTTGCTGATCTTAAAGATGTTGTAAAAATTACAACATCGTCTAAAACGCCTGATGAGTCACAACTTAAAAAGATTAATGAAGTTATCGCACGGTTGGTTGATGAGCATGGCTACAATTCAACTAGTGCCAATGAACTACTAAGATATGTAGGAAGTTTGCTGAACCGATAAAATAGCAAAACACACCCTGGACACGATAAATGGTTGTCAGGGTGTGTTTTTTTACAAAAAAATGGGGGAAACTAAACAAATTCTCAAAGGAAATTGACCATCATGTTTATGATAAAAATAATTGAACTTGTATTTACTTATTTAAAAATGGTAAATTGATACTAATAAGCTAACTAAAGGAAGTGAGCTGTATGAGCTCGGCTCGAAAAGAAAGAAACGGATTAGTAGATTGGATTAAAGCAATTGGAGTTGCACTTATTCTTGCTATTATTATAAAAAAGTTTCTAATTGAACAATATGTTGTATACGGTGAGTCGATGATGCCTACGATTCAAAATGGAAATCGGCTGATCATCAATAAGATTGGCTATGAAATCGGAAATCCAGAACGGTTCGACCTTATTGTGTTTAAGGCAAACCCGAAAGAGGATTATATAAAACGAGTAATCGGTCTGCCCGGAGATCATATTGCGTATAAAGATGACAAACTGTATATCAACAACAAGGCAGTTGCTGAACCTTACTTGCAAGAATTTAAACGGTTTGCTGGCAATCGGACATTGACTGGGAACTTCACACTCGAAGAAATTACAGGACATGACACTGTTCCAAAAGGCAAGATCTTCGTACTTGGCGATAACAGGCTTCATAGCATCGACAGCCGCCATATCGGCTTTGTGGAGATGAAAGATATTGTAGGCGAAGCAAATATCCGTTATTGGCCAGTTGATGAGATGAAAGTTTTTAATGGTTTTAAAAAGGAATAAATGGGGAAAATTTTCTTTAAGAGGTGAATCCCTATGACAAAACAAAATAATGAACCAAAACGAAAAAATAGTTCAATGGCTTCTAACTTTGAAGAAATGAAGGAACATGGCAAAGTAATGGAACATGTTTCAACGAACGAAGAAGTGCGTAAGAGCGGGAAAACGCCAGATCCCCAGCAGCACGACAAAAAGGAATACAACAAATAACAAAACAGGCCTTCTTTTCTTTTATAGAAAAGAGGGCTTTTTTTATCGTGAAAGTTTAGCAATTATAAGGAGTACGTGCATATGATAGAGTAACCAACCCTTTTTTTCTGATAAAAGCTGATTCTTAAATACAGGATATGTCCTGGGTTGATCAAGAAAAAGCAGCATTGCATCTTGCTGCTCTAGAGGGGGATTAGCAATGAGTGAACCGGATAAGAACAATTTTGTTGTGTCTCAGGAAAACTGGTCCCTCCACCGAAAAGGATATCAAGATCATCAAAGGCATATGGAAAAAGTGCAGGAAGCCATTAAAAACAACTTGCCGGATTTGATAAGCGAAGAGAATATCATTTTATCCAACGGACGTGATGTCATTAAGATTCCAATCCGTTCAATGGATGAATACAAAATCCGATACAACTACGACAAAAACAAGCACGTAGGCCAAGGTGACGGTGATAGCCAGGTGGGGGATGTAGTAGCCAGAGATGGACGTGCCGGACAAAGCGGGGCTGGAAAAGGAAAAGGACCAGCAGGCGATAAACCAGGTGTAGATTATGCAGAAGCAGAGGTCTCGATTTTAGAATTGGAAGAGATGCTGTTTAAAGAATTGGAACTGCCGAACCTTAAACAAAAAGAACAAGATCAGATCGTGTTAGAAAAGATCGAGTTTAACGATGTTCGAAAAAAAGGACTTATGGGTAACGTAGACAAAAAGAGGACCATCTTAACTGCGTTTAAACGAAATGCGTTAGTTGGTAAGCCGAGTGTAGCACCTATTCATAATGACGATCTTCGTTTTAAAACATGGAACGAAGTCATAAAACCCGAATCCAAGGCTGTTGTATTGGCTATGATGGATACTTCTGGATCGATGGGAATTTGGGAAAAGTATATGGCACGAAGTTTCTTTTTCTGGATGACACGTTTTCTGCGTTCGAAGTATGAAAAAGTAGAGATTGAGTTTATCGCTCACCATACAGAAGCAAAAGTTGTTTCTGAAGAGGACTTCTTTAATAAAGGAGAAAGCGGCGGAACGATTTGTTCTTCTGCATATCGGAAAGCTCTTGAACTCATCGAGACGAAATATTCTTCAAGCCGTTATAATATCTATCCGTTTCACTTTTCGGATGGTGATAACTTAACGAGTGATAACGCAAGGTGTGTGAAGCTTGTTCAGCAGATTATGGAACACTCTAACATGTTTGGTTATGGGGAAGTAAATGCATATAACCGGCATTCCACTTTGATGAGTGTGTATAAGAATATGGATAATCCGAAGTTTAGTCATTATATTTTAAAAGAAAAAGCCGATGTTTATCATGCCATGAAAAGCTTTTTTAAGAAGAATGAAGTGGGTGTTTAAGGGCTGATTTTGAAATCATTGATGTCTTTGAAAGAGGTTGATCTCCGTTCCAGGTTGCTCGCTTTCCGCGGGGCAGGCGGTGAGCCACATTTGGACGTTTCACTCTTAAGTGTCTCACCTGCCTACCTGTCCCGCAGGAGTCTCGCACCTTGCACTCCGATCAACTTGTCAGGTAGAAAAAATTAAAAGGACTCTATAGCATTAATCTTTAAAAGAAAGCATTTAGATGGTATTCCAAGCAATATTCTATAAGAAAAGAACCTTTAGAAAACTGATATTAGTAAAATCAAAACACCCGCATCCATGTATTGGATAGCGGGTTTTGTTGTTGAAACCAGCAGAATTACATATAACTAAGGATATGTTTTATGGACGAAAAATAAATTTAAAGGGGTGTGAGATTTGAAAACAACTAAAAGGTTAGCAGCGTTCTGTTTGGGCGTGCTGCTGATATTGGTGGCAGTGCCACAAAAGGCTCATGCAGACTGGTTTGATCCGCTAACCATCCACTTTTTAGATGTAGGGCAAGCTGACTGTATACTGATTCAAGCTCCTAATGGCCAAACCATGCTGATTGATGGAGGAGATGAACATGATGCGGAAGAGATTATCACGTACTTAAAGAGGGAAGGTGTGACTCACCTTGATATTGTTGTCGCAACTCATCCTCATCATGATCACATCGGATCATTGGATGATGTCATTCGCGATTTCCCAGTCAGTGTTTTGTACATGCCAAACCTTCCATACGACACAAAATACTACCACGATCTCTTTAGAGTAATAAACGAAAAACAAATTCCTGTTGATCGAGCGAAAGCAGGAGTTAATTTCAAGATGGGCTTTTCGGTAAAAGTTGAAATGCTAGCTCCAAAAGGCTCGTACTATAAACATATCAATGATTACTCAGCAGTGATAAAAATAAAGCATGGTAAAAAGAATTTTCTATTGATGGCAGATGCAGGAGCTGAGGAAGAAAGAGAGATCCTAAGCCGGGGCGGCTATAAAGCTGATGTTATCAAATTAGGACACCATGGGGCTAATACGGGTACGACCATGGAATTCTTAAAAAAAGTAAAAGCAAAAACAGCAGTTATATCGGTCGGGCGGAATAATCCTTATCAATTCCCATCAAAAGAAGTGTTGTATCGGTTAGATAACCGAAAGATGACAGTCTATCGCACAGACCAGCTTGGTGCGATTATCGCAACGAGCAATGGAAAAAAGATTATGTTTAGAACAAATGTGCTTCACTAACGGAGACTATGTGCATCTTCATTGATAGTATGCGAAAACAGCCTTAAAAAACGGTTTTCTTGCGTCTTTATGAAAAGTTTAAGAAAATAGGATAAAAAGCATATAGATGGGATGGGGTTATCGTGATCAAAGCACTTGTATTTGATTTTGATGGAACAATTCTCGATACAGAAACTCAGCATTACAATGCTTTTCAAGAAATGTATCAAGAACATGGAAGCGACCTGCCTTTAGAAGTATGGGGAGAGTGTATCGGTACCCATTCTGATTTTAATCCGTACGAATATTTAGAGGGGCAGATCAACAAGAAGCTTGATCATGACAAGCTAAAAGCAAAGAAAACTGAACGGGCTCTTGCCCTAATCTCAGAGCAAAAGCCGCTGCCAGGAATAGAGGATTATCTTGAAGCTGCAAAAGAGCTTGGATTAAAGATTGGACTTGCCTCTAGTTCAACAAGAAAATGGGTAGAAGAGCATCTTGGGAGAAGTGGTTTAATGAATCATTTTGAAGTGATTAAAACGGCAGATGATGTTGCACAAGTTAAACCAGACCCTGCTCTTTATATTGAGGCAGTTAAAGCGTTAGGCGTACAACCAAATGAAGCCATCGCTTTTGAAGACTCTGTTAATGGATCAGTTGCAGCTAAAAAAGCGGGACTTTATTGCGTGGCGATTCCAAATCCCGTAACAAAGCATATGACTTTTAGCGAAGTGGATCATCAGATGGAGTCAATTGCAGAGATGAAACTGACAGCACTTATTGAACAAGCTGAGAGAACAGACAAGTAATTTATGATCGAAGTATGTGGAATTAATCATATAACCTTAAGGGTTTCAGACTTACCCAAATCTGTTGAATTTTATAGAGATATTTTAGGTGCTAAAAACATTCATAAAGGGAATACAGATGTATACTTAGATTTCTGCGGAACTTGGCTATGTTTACTTGAAATCAAAAATGCAAAACCTATGAATAAAGATCAAACGGGTGTAGATCATGTTGCTTTTTCAATTAAAGAAGAGAAGTTCCCAAGAGCAGTAAAACAGCTTAAAGAGAACAAAGTACACATCACCAGAGGGCCTCTTGAGCGAGGCGGCGGAATGACGGTCAGCTTCACAGATCCTGATGGCAATGAGCTTGAATTATTTACAGGCTCACTCTATGAGCGGATGAAAAGTTGGAAGTAATGATTAGAAGCAGGTTAGAGGAGTGGTTAACATGAGTGAGATTGATGTATCAAAATTTGAGAAAAAGATAGAACTGCGCAACATTGAGTTTGAGGATATAGATGAGATTTTAGAACTTCAGCAAATCTGTTTTCCAAATAACATGGAGCCTTGGGAGAGAGGTCAATTAGAAAGTCATCTTCGTATTTTCCCTGAAGGCCAGTTTTGCGTAACGTATGAAGGAAAGATTGTTGGAAGCTGCTCAAGCTTAATGCTGAACTTTGACGAGTATGATGACAAACATACGTGGGATGAGATTACAGACAAAGGCTATATTACAAATCATGATCCAGAAGGTTTTAATTTATACGGCATTGAAGTTATGGTTCATCCTGAATATCGCCGGATGAAGATTGGTGCTCGTTTATATGAGGCACGAAAAGAACTGGCAGAACAAAAGAATTTAAAAAGTATCATTCTTGGAGGTAGAATTCCAAACTATCATAAACATTCTAAGGAAATGACACCGAGAGAATATGTGAGAGAAGTCATCCAGCACAATATTTACGACCCTGTATTAACCTTTCAATTGATGAATGGTTTTACAGTGATGCGTTTGAATAAGAGCTATCTCCCTGATGACAAACAATCAAACGCATATGCAACACTAATGGAGTGGAACAACGTCGATTACATTCCTAATAAGACGAAGAAGTATTTTAAAACCAGTGAACCGGTTCGAATCACGACCATTCAGTACATGATGAAGACCATCGAATCATTTGAGGATTTCGCTACCCAAGTTGAATATTATACAGATGTGGCATCCGATCAAGGTTCAGATTTTGCGGTTTTCCCTGAACTCCTTACAACACAACTGCTATCGTTCTGTGAAGAAAAAAGTCCTAGCTTAGCGATTCGAAAGCTGACAGAGTTTACAGAGCAATACATTGAATTATTCACAAACCTTGCAGTACGGTACAACGTAAATATTATCGGTGGTTCTCATTTCGTTGAAGAAGATGGAGATATCTACAATGTTGCTTACTTGTTCAGACGTGATGGTACGATCGATAAGCAGTATAAAATTCATATTACTCCGAATGAACGTAAATGGTGGGGAATAACGGCAGGAGACAAAGTGCAAGTATTTGATACAGATTGCGGTAAGATTGCAATTCTGATTTGCTATGATATTGAATTCCCAGAGCTTTCACGTATCGTGACAGATCAAGGTGCAAAGATTATCTTCACACCATTCTGTACAGAAGATCGCCAAGGATATCTCCGTGTCCGTTATTGTTCGCAAGCCCGTGCGATTGAAAATGAAATTTATACAGCAATTGCAGGTACAGTGGGTAACTTATCACAAGTGGAAAACATGGACATTCAATATGCCCAGTCAGGTATCTTCACACCATCCGATTTCTCTTTCCCAAGAGACGGAATTGTAGGAGAATGTCATCCGAACATCGAAACGGTTGTAGTAGGCGATGTTGACCTAGAGATCTTAAGAAGACAGCGTAAAACAGGAAGTGTAACTCTTCTTAGAGATAGACGGTTAGACCTGTATAGTGTTGTCCAGAAAGATAAAAGCAAATAATAAAAGGAAAGCGGTAAAGCGAATGATGCTTGCCGCTTTTTTTCTATTTCTCGGGAAATATCGTGAATCATGTCAAATAAACGTAAGCTTATTTGCGCAGGTTTTATTTTTGTGCTGAAAGCGGTATAATAAAGGCCGTATTTAATAGATATGGCAGGAATAACTCGATTCATATCGAAACTAAATAAAAATCAACATACATAATTTTTATAAACTAGAAGGAGGCAGTACTATGTCCTGGGAGACAACTTATGAAAAGTGGATACAAAATGAAAAACTGGAACAGCCATTACAAACTGCATTAGAAGGAATGAAAGAAAACAGGACTGCACTTGAAGACTGCTTTTATAAAAACCTAGAGTTTGGTACGGGTGGTATGCGCGGGGAAATCGGACCAGGTACAAACAGAATGAACACATATACAGTTCGAAAAGCATCATTAGGACTGGCTCACTTTATCGAAGAGCAAGGAGAGAAAGCAAAAAAGCGCGGAGTTGTAATTGCTTATGATTCGAGACATCAATCACCTGAATTCGCTATGGAAGCTGCTAAAACATTTGCTTCACAAGGAATTCAAGCTTATGTATTTGAAAGCTTAAGACCAACTCCTGAATTATCTTTTGCTGTTAGATATTTAAAAGCGTATAGCGGTATTGTTGTTACAGCAAGCCACAACCCTCCGGAATATAACGGCTATAAAGTATATGGTCCAGACGGAGGACAGCTGCCTCCAAAAGAGGCTGATGAGGTTATAGAAAAGGTAAACGCTGTTGAAGATGAGCTATCTATACAAGTTAAGCCAGAAGAAGAGTTGAAGAACATCGGCTTAATCCAAGTTGTTGGTGAAGAGATCGACAAAGCATACATGGAACAGCTAACAAAAATCAGCTTGAACCGTGAAGTGATCAAAGAGATGCACGACTTGAGCATTGTTTTTACGCCACTTCATGGAACGGCAAACATACCTGTAAGAAAAGGTTTGGAGCAGTTAGGATTTACAAACGTAACGGTAGTAAAAGAACAGGAACAGCCAGATCCAAACTTTACTACCGTTAAATCTCCAAATCCTGAAGAGCATGCTGCATTTGAACTGGCTATTAAGTATGGGAAAGAAGTTAATGCTGATATCTTGATGGCTACAGATCCAGATGCAGACAGAGTAGGAATTGCCGCAAAAAACAGTTCTGGTGAGTATGAGATTTTAACAGGGAATCAGACTGGTGCACTTATGATTGAGTACATTCTTTCTCAACGTAAAGAGAAAGGCAGTCTTTGTTCCAAGGGAATCGTCTTCAAAACGATCGTAACTTCCGAACTAGGGCGAGTGATTGCTGAATATTACGGATTAACGTGTGAAGATACCCTTACAGGTTTTAAATTTATTGGTGAAAAAATAAAAGAATATGAAAAGAGCGGAAAACATACTTTTATTTTCGGATATGAAGAAAGTTATGGTTCTTTAATCGGAGACTTCGTGCGCGACAAGGACGCTGTTCAAGCATGTTTAGTGGGAGCAGAAATGGCTGCTTATTACAAAAAACAAGGGAAAACACTTTTTGATGCGTTAACAGATGTTTATGAAAAGCACGGATTCTACAAAGAGGATCTTGAGTCTCTTACATTAAAAGGTAAGTCTGGTGCAGAACAAATCGAGGGTCTACTGGCAGGGTTCAGAGCAGACATGCCACTTGAGATCAATGGCCAGAAATTAGTGATTTCAGAGGATTACAAAGCAAGCATTCAATATAATGTAAAGAAGAATGAAAGTAATGACATCCATCTTCCTAAATCCAATGTACTTAAGTATCAATTGTCAGATGGTTCTTGGTTCTGCGTAAGGCCGTCAGGGACAGAGCCAAAAGTGAAGTTTTATTTTGGTGTTCAAGCTGAAACGAATGAAAAAGCTAACAATGCCTTATTGAACTTGAAAAAAGCCGTTATGGATTTGGTTCATGAAAGAATGCAAAAAGTGGCACAATAGAAAGAACGAATGGCTGTTAGGCAAATGTCTCTCAGCCTTTTTTTCTCCTAGTTGACAAGTTATTAAAACAGGTGTAATATACCCCTATAGGTATTTTATGAAGAGGAGGTGCTGATTTGGAATACACACAAGAAATGAAAAATCGTCTAAAAAGAATTGAGGGTCAAATACGCGGAGTGTTGCGTATGTTAGAAGAAGAGCAAGATTGTAAAGCCGTTATCACACAGCTTTCTGCTTCAAGAACTGCTATTGATCGTACGATTGGATTAATTGTCGGCACGAACCTTGAACAATGCTTGCGTGATCAAATGGAAAATGGAGAAGAAATGAACTCCGATCTGGTTAAAGAAGCCGTTCAGCTTCTTGTAAAAAGCCGCTAATATCTGTCATAAGCATCGTCTATTGACAGATTCTCTTTTGTCATTTAATATACCCCTATGGGTATTTATGAAGTGGAGGTGACAGTTTGAATATTACCGAAAAAGCAATTGAGTACATTCATGAAAAATCTGTTGCTCCATATAGAGTAAGAATATTTATGGCTGGGTTTGGCTGAGGCGGACCCCGAATAGGTGTTGCCCTGGATGGGTCACATAAACAAGAGATTGTCATTATGTTTAATGATATTGAAATAGCTATTGATCCAGTTTTAGAACCATTCATGAAAGATGCAGTAATCGATTTAAACCAAATATTCTTTATTAAACAACTCTGTGTTAAAAGTAATATTGGATCGTGCTAAATTTTTTTAGTTTTTAATATACCTGTACGGGTATAAGTATTACGTATCATACTTTCTGTAAGAGAGGGGATAATAAACGGTGTCTTTTAAAACAATTGAACCACAAGAAGTAAAACGTTTAATGAAAGAAGGAAATCAGTTAAACATCATTGATGTACGTGAAACCGATGAAGTTGCACAAGGAATGATCCCAGACGCTAAACATATACCGCTTGGAGAGATTCCTTATCGACTGAATGAATTGGATGCAGCAAAAGAATATATCATGGTTTGCCGCTCTGGAAAACGAAGCGAGAAAGCTTGCAGTGTACTAACTGCTAACAATATTAGAGTCATTAACATGACTGGCGGCATGCTTAGTTGGAACAACGAAACAAAATAAAGACTATGTGGAGGTTTGAATAAATGAGTATTAAAGTAGATCAAGTTTTAGATTGTAAGGGATTATCTTGTCCATTGCCAATCGTACGTACGAAGAAAGCAATGGACCAGCTTGAAGCAGGTCAGGTCATTGAAGTTCAGGCAACAGATAAAGGTTCATTGGCTGATATTCAAGGGTGGGCTAGAAACACAGGAAACCAATATCTAGGTACAAAAGAAGATGGGGATGTTCTTAAGCATTATTTAAGAAAAGCGAACCCTGGTGAAGTAAAAGAAGCAGCTAAGTTTGAGCATACGATTCAAAACGATGAATTAGAAAAAGCTTTGGCTGAGAATAAAGAAGACATAATTCTGCTTGATGTTAGAGAACCTGCAGAATATGAGTTCAAACGTATACCTGGGGCAGTATCTATTCCTTTAGGAGAACTTGAAAGCAAATTAGACACACTTGATAAAAACAAAGAAATCCATGTGATTTGCCGTACTGGCTCAAGAAGTGATATGGCTGCACAAGTTTTATCTGAAAAAGGTTTTGAGCGTGTGAAAAATGTATTGCCAGGAATGTCAGAATGGACTGGAACAACTGAAGGAGGAAATCAATAATGGCTAACAAAACTGCAATTATCGCAAGTAACGGAAGTGCTTTTGATGCATACAAGGTATTCAACATCGCAACAGCTGCCGCATCTGCAGATTATGAAGTAACGATCTTCTTCACATTTGAGGGTCTGAACTTAATTCATAAAGAGGGCTATAAAAACTTGCCTCTTCCAGCAGGGAAAGAAAATATTGCTGAAGGATTTAAAGCAGCAAATGTTCCTTCAATCCCGGAATTGGTTGAAATGGCTGTAGAAATGGGCGTTAAGATCATCGCTTGTCAAATGACGATGGACGTTATGAATCTGAAAAAAGAAGACTTTATCGACGGAATTGACGTTGGCGGAGCAATGATGTTCTTAGATTTCGCAAAAGATGCAAACATGACATTAACATTTTAATTCTAATTAAAAATTTTAAAACAAATTATACCTGGGGAGGTATTTAAATGATTAAAGCATTATCAGCTAAAGAAGTAGCAAAACGTGTTGTAGAAGGCAAAATGTTTATTTTAGACGTTCGTAATGAAAGTGATTTTAAAGACTGGAAAATCGAAGGAAAAGGAATTGAGTCGATCAACCGTCCTTATTTCGATCTAATTGATGGTGTAGAAGATGTATTAGAACACCTTCCAAAAGAAGAAGTATTAGTTGTCTGTGCGAAAGAAGGATCTTCTGTAATGGTAGCAGAGATGCTTGATGAAGCAGGTATTAAAGATGTGTATTACCTTGAAGGCGGTATGAAAGCCTGGAGCGAATACTTGATGCCTGTGAAGATCGGCGACTTAAAGGATGGAGGCTCTATCTATCAATTCAACCGAATCGGTAAAGGCTGCCTTTCATATCTCGTAGAATCAAACGGTGAAGCGGCAATCATTGACTCCGCTCGTACGATTGATGCTTACGAAGATTTTACTAAAGAACATAATATTGAAGTTAAGCACATGATTGATACTCACCTTCATGCTGACCACATTTCTGGCGGACGCCGTCTTGCGGAAAAAACGAACGCAACGTACTGGCTGCCTCCAAAAGATGCTGAAGAAGTAACGTTCTCTTATGAAGCATTAGAAGAAGGCAAAGACATTTCGATCGGTAATACAAAGATTGAAATTCAACCGCTATATACACCAGGTCATACGATTGGAAGTACGTCTATGATCGTTGACGGACAATACTTGCTATCTGGAGATATTCTATTTGTGGATTCAATCGGACGTCCAGACCTTGCTGGTAAAGCTGAGGACTGGGTGAGTGATCTGCGTGATTCTTTATACAACAAATACAATAATCTTTCAAAAGATCTAGTGGTATTGCCAGCTCACTTTGGTAAAATCAGCGAACTTGATGAAAAGGGTGCTGTTCAAGCTCCTCTAGGCGAGCTATTTGAAAAGAACGAAGGATTAAACATTAAGAGTGAAGATGAGTTCCGTAAGGCTGTAACAGAAAACTTACCGCCTCAGCCAAACGCATATCAAGAAATTCGTGAAACGAACATGGGTAAAATCGATCCATCAACTGATGAACAGCGCGATATGGAAATTGGTCCAAACCGCTGTGCGATCACTGAATAAATAAAACTTAAATTACTAGGAGGTTCTTCAAATGAACGTAAAACAAACTTTAGATACAAAAGGGTTATCTTGCCCAATGCCAATCGTAAAAACAAAAAAAGCTATGGATACTATTTCTAGCGGAGATATCTTGGAAGTACTTGCAACTGATAAAGGTGCAGTAAACGACTTATCAGCTTGGTCAAAATCATCTGGTCATGAATTGTTAGAACACAAAGAAGAAGACGGCGTATTCAAATTCTATATTCAAAAAGGTTAATAATGCATGAGGGGGTATGTTCACATGCCTCCTTATGACTTGTATTTCTAGGGGTTAATTATGAGGAGGAGATTTAATAATGGAACAACAAACACAAGATAAATCAACAATGGTCGTATTTAGCGGGGACCTTGATAAAGCGATGGCAAGTTTTATTATCGCAACAGGAGCAGCTGCTATGGGGAAACAAGTAACAATGTTCTTCACTTTCTGGGGATTAAACATCTTAAGAAAAGAAGAATACGTAAATGTGAAGAAAACATTCATGGATAAAATGTTTGCAAAAATGATGCCAAGAGGGCCTGAGAAACTTGGTATTTCTAAAATGAACTATGGCGGTCTAGGCGGAAAGATGATGAAGTATACGATGAAAAAGAAAAACATCGTGACTCTTAAAGAATTAATTGAAATGGCTCAAGACCTCGATGTGAAAATGGTCGCTTGTACAATGTCAATGGATGTTATGGGGATTACGCAAGATGAACTTATCGATGGTTTAGACTATGCAGGTGTAGCTTCATATCTTGCTGATGCAGATGAATCAAAAATCAACTTATTTATCTAATTAAAACAGTCATGGGGAGGTGAAGTCATGGAAATAGGATTCATAATAACGATTTTTCTTATTGGCTTTATAGGTTCTTTTATATCCGGGATGGTAGGAATCGGCGGATCAATTATCAAGTATCCAATGCTTCTATATATTCCAGCAATGCTAGGCTTCACAGCATATACGGCTCATGAAGTTTCAGGTATAAGTGCTGTTCAAGTTTTCTTTGCTACGATAGGTGGAGTTTGGGCTTATCGTAAAGGAGGCTATTTGAACAAAACGCTCATTATTTATATGGGTGGAGCTATTCTGTTGGGTAGTTTCATCGGCGGATATGGATCGCAGGGTATGTCAGAGGGGCAAATTAATATTGTGTATGCAGTGTTAGCCACATTAGCTGCTGTGATGATGCTTATTCCGAAGAAGGGCATCGATGACATTCCGTTAGATCAAGTTACGTTTAATAAATGGCTTGCAGCGGTACTGGCATTTATCGTAGGGGTAGCAGCAGGTATCGTAGGAGCAGCGGGAGCATTTATACTTGTACCGATTATGCTCGTTGTTCTTAAAATACCAACTCGCATGACGATTGCAACATCACTTGCTATTACATTTATTTCTTCTATCGGTGCGACGATTGGTAAAATTACAACTGGGCAAGTATTGTTATGGCCAGCTGTAATCATGGTTGTAGCAAGCTTGATTGCGTCTCCGCTTGGAGCTCAATTCGGTAAAAAAATAAATACGAAAATCCTTCAATTTATTTTAGCAGCACTTATTATCGCAACGTCCATTAAGATCTGGTTAGATATTTTAGGATAATTGCAAAGAAAAAATCCGTCTTATATTCAGGCGGATTTTTTCTATATCTTTATTAAATCTTAATGTTTGTAGTGTGTAATGGATCACAGAGGTGAGAGTATATGGATATTGTTCAAATTGGAAACATGCCTGTATCTATACAGACGCTTTCCTTCTTTTTAAGCTTGGGAGCTGCTTTAATAGGCTTGCTGCTGATCAGCCATTATTTGATTGCTGGAAATTACAAACCGGCATATAAGTGGTTATTTTCAGGTGTTATTAACTCGTTATGGATTTGGAAGCTCAGTCCTATTATATTTCAGCCTTTAGAGACTATTAAACATCCGTTTACACTTTTATATTTTACAGGTGGAACGAAAGGCGTTCTGCTGGCTTGTTTGTATTTTATTGGGTATAGCTTATGGAAAATTTATAAACAGCGACAAATTATTTTTTCTTTTATTTCACAAACCGTATTGTTATGGATGATTGGAAGCGGTGTGTATTTAATTTGGAATCATACTCTTGGATCTTCAAATGAGGGTACTGAAGTTTTTCTGATTCTGATGATTGTAATGGTTGTGTGGTACTTGATTACAAGCAAGAATATCTTGTTGATTGGGACGTTTTATGGACTTTCGGGTGGCGTTCTTTCTTTGCTTTATGACTATGCTCCCGAACTTTATTTCCTTTCTGGAAGCATCTTTTTTGTTCTATATCTTTTACCTTTATCAAATCTTAACAAAAGAGAAGCACAATATAGTCAGGAGGTGGTGAAATGGAGAATGTAACCGTTATTTTTGCTTTAACAGCAGGCGTACTTTCCTTTTTTTCTCCATGTATTTTTCCTTTGATTCCTGCTTATACAGCTCATTTAACTGGCGGAACAATCAATGGAGGCAAGGTTTTAGTTGATAAACAGACAGTTATGATTCGTTCACTATTTTTCATTCTAGGTTTTAGTGTGATCTTTGTACTTATGGGAGCTTCTGCAAGCTGGATTGGACAGCTGTTTGCCTCGTATCGTGAAACGGTTGAGAGAGTAAGCGGATTATTAATCATAATATTCGGATTACAAATGCTAGGTTGGCTTCAATTGAATTTTCTAATGAAGACGAAAAGCTTCAACTCTTCTGCAAAACCGAGTGCAAATCCGTTTAGTTCATTCTTGATCGGCTTAGCTTTTGGATCAGGATGGACGCCTTGTGTCGGATTGGCTTTATCATCCATTCTGCTTATGGCAGGTTCTACAGAGACTGTATACTCTGGGATGTTTATGCTCTGGATCTATTCTTTAGGCTTAGGGATACCTTTTTTAATTATCTCATTTACACTTACTTATTCGTTTAAAACAGTAAAATCAATCAGCAAAATTTTACCCAAGCTTTCAAAAATCAATGGAGTTATTTTATTAGGAATGGGACTGCTGTTGTTCACAGGGCAGATGCAAATAATCAGTTCATGGCTTTCAAGCTGGTCATGGGCACCGTAAGAGGGGAGATCATCCATGTTTAAGAAAAATATAATTGCCATAATTGTTATCTTAGGTTTAGCGGGATATACCTTTTATGATTTACAATTAAAAGAAGATAAAAAAAGTGCTGAAGCTGAAAAGACTTCACAACAGCAGGAAACTTCATCAGAAGCAACATCAGAAACAACACAGGAACCTGAACAAGGGACAGCAGAACCATCAGGGGAAACAGGTGTGAATGAAGGAGATATCGCTCCAGACTTTACGATGAATACGCTTGATGGAAAAGAGGTCAAGCTATCGGACTATAAAGGAAAAAAAGTAGTATTGAATTTATGGGCAAGCTGGTGCCCGCCTTGTAAGGCTGAAATGCCTCACATGCAAAAGTATTATGAAAAAAATAAAGATAAAATGAATGTTGAGATTTTGGCTGTTAATTTAACAACTATGGAAAAAGATCAGTCAAACATTCAAACTTTTGTTGATGATTATGGCCTAACATTCCCTATACCGCTTGATGAAACAGGAGATATAGGTGTAACGTATCAAGCATTTTCAATTCCGACAACGTATATGATTGATACAACAGGAGTTATTCAGAAAAAGATTGTAGGTCCGATGAATGAGGAGTTCTTATCTGATATGGTAACACGTTTAAAATAAAGGGTGTTTAGTGATGGAACTAAAGGGAAAGTCGATTTTGATCGTAGAGGATGATCCTAATATTCGAAACCTGATAAAAATATACCTTGAGAATTCAGGTTATGAAACATATGAGGCGAGTGACGGCAGCGAAGCCATGGATACCTTCTTAAAGATAGACCCATGCTTTTTAGTCGTGGACTTAATGCTTCCTTCTGTTAGTGGAGAAGAATTAACGGAATGGATCAGAAAGGAACAAAAGAGCGAGATACCCATTATCATGGTAACAGCGAAAACTGCTGAACAGGATAGAATAAGCGGTCTAAAAGCAGGTGCAGACGATTATGTGACTAAACCATTCAGTCCTGCAGAACTTGTAGCACGTGTAGAAGCGGTCTTAAGAAGAACCGCTCATAGATGCAACAAGATTTCTTTCAATGGGCTGACGCTAAAACCTTTTAAAGGAGAAGCGAATTTTTCAGGTGAAAAACTCTCCCTGACGCCTCACGAGTTTCGCCTTTTGTATATGTTCATGCGCCACTCAAACCAAGTGCTTACGAGGGAACAGCTTTTGAACGAACTATATCCGAAGCAGGAAAAGGCCGTGGTAGACCGAACAATTGATGTTCATGTCGCTAATTTACGAGAAAAGCTGCGCAAAGTATCAGGCAAACCATTTATCACAACGGTGCGAGGAATGGGGTACCAATTTGTGGCGTACTAAATTCACTCAAATGAGTCTTTTTGTAAAGCTTGCTTTAATTAACGCAATGGCATTAGGTGCAGTAGTGTTATGGTCAGGTTCAGCGATTAAAGACTATGCATGTCTACTTGTGAATGATTATGAAATTAACGGCCCGATTTTAAATAGCGAACTGCACATTTATTTTTTGCAGATCAGTATTATCGCTTTTTCAATTGTCTTCCTTTTGTATTTTTTATTCTTAAAACGTTTAATCGATCCATTAAAGAATTTAACTCAACATGCAGCTTTTATTAAAAAGGGCGTCTTTCCTGAACCATTGCCTGTTACCAGTCAAGACGAGTTAGGAAAGCTATCAGAAGCATTTAACAATATGGCACAAACTCTTAAAAAGAATGATGAAAAAAGAGATCAGATGCTCAAGGATATCTCTCATGAATTAAGAACACCTTTAACAAACTTGAACGGATATTTAGAAGGACTTCAAACAGGAATTATAGAACCTACACCTGCTCTTTATGGAATATTGCTGAAAGAGTCTAAAAGATTGACTCGTATGGCTGAACAAATTAATCAGCTAGAAGGCTGGACTAATTTCCATCAAGAAAGCCAGATGCTCCCCGTTCAAAAAGTCATAGAAGATGCTCTGGACAGCTTCAATCTTTCATTTGAAAAAGCAGGAATATCCGTTGATTCCAACATCGAGAAAGGAAACGTTCATGCAAGTGAAGATGCCTTGAAACAAGTGATGTCCATCATGTTAGAAAATGTATGTTTTTATGATGAAAAAAGTTGGGTAAAGATAATAGGTGCAGTACGAGGGAAGATGTATCGAATTGAATGGCATAATAAAGGGCAGTTCATTGACCCTGACCATTCGGAAAAAGTGTTTGAACGGTTCTATCGAGCTGATTTCTCTAGAACCTTGAAGACGGGAGGATCTGGCCTGGGATTATCGATTGCAAAAGAAATCATAACCATGTCGGGCGGCAGAATAGGTCTTCAAACGGACGGAACTGAACACTGTTTTTGGGCAGATATCCCTTTATCTGATAAGGAGGAATTTTAATGTTTCATTATACAGTCGAAACTGCAATGACCATGGAAGAAGCGGCTCTAAAATTAGAGGAAAATTTAAAAGAAGATCAGTTTGGCGTTTTGTGGCAGTTTGATGTAAAAGAAAAGCTTCAGGAAAAAGGATTAGATTTTAATGATGATTTTCTTATCTTTGAAGTGTGTAACCCAAAAGAAGCAAAAGAAGTATTGTCAGAGAATAAATTAATGGGTTATTTTCTTCCTTGTAAGATCGTACTTTACACAGAAGAAGATAAGACAAAGATCGGGATGCCTAAGCCGACTGAGTTTGTAAAATTGCTGAATGATCAAAATCTCGAACAAAAAGCAATTGAGATTGAAAACCGATTGATCACGTGTATGGATAAAACAGTTTCATGAAAAAAGAAGCCTTAAAAAAGGCTTTTTTTTATATACTTTTATAGAAGTTAATTGAGCGGATGAGGGTCATTGTCATCGTTGCAAAGCCTACAGAAAGAATCGTCACAAGCGAATAGAATAAAATTCCTTCTCCCATTACATAAAGACCTGCTATGATGACCGCAGCATCAATCAAAAAGATTACCATGCCCACATTAATTGAAAACCAGCGGGATAAAAAGAGCGCGATTAAGTCGGTTCCACCCGTACTCGTTTCATGTCTCAGCATCCAGCCAATACCTGTTCCGATGAAAAGTCCTCCAATAATGGACCCTTCCATTATAGAAACAGAAAACACACCTCTTAAAGGTGACAGAAAATCTATAATGAAGGACGACACTAATAATCCATGTACACTATTTATAAAATAGCGGCGTTCCAGTTTCCACGCTAAAAGATAGATGGGAATACTTAAAATGATAATCGTAAGCCCTACTTTATATCCCCATACATATTTAACGAGAAGACTGATGCCAATCATCCCGCCATCCAAGAGATGAAAAGGGACAATGAAACCATTTATGCCAATACCAAGCAACACACTGCCAAGGAAAATAGCTACTGTTCGTTTAATCATGGCACTCATCCCTGTCTATGATTATTTCTACATAATATGCGTGATTGTCCAAGAATAGTCATGTGCACAGGGTGTTTGTCCGTGTCTCTTTTTCTCTTTTTGCATGTAATAGTATAGAAAGCCCCTTGTTTGCAGTGCAAAATAGGGAAGGTGAGTGTTGTGAAGGACTTCAGAAGAGCTGCAAAACGTCTTTTGGAGAGACAGGTCGTGGTGGATACAGCGAATCAATCTTACGAAGGCAGACTAAGAGCAGTTGAAAGAGACTATATTACGTTATGTGTAATGAGCTGTGATCAAAAATATAGTGACCAGATTATTATTCGCATTGCAGAAATTGTTGCCTTATCCACCCTTTAATCAAAAAAAATCCCTTGCATATTTATTATGCAGAGGGATTTTTTTGCTATTTTTTTGTGAAATCTAGCGTGATCGGTTGAGTTTGTTGAGGGGGTGCACAGCATAGTGATAGATCTCGTGCATCTCCTGCTGATTCAAATTCTGAGTCTTCTTTTGTATGGAAGATCTCCCATGCGTTCCCGTCTGGATCGTATACCCATACTTTGTCTTGAACAGCATAACAGCACGTTGTGTTCATCTCATCTATTAAGAGCAGTCCTGCTTCTCGAAGTCTTTCGCCCATGGCAAGAACATCTTCTGTGTTGTTTACTTGGAATCCTAGATGGTTGAGTACACCATCTTTTGCAAAAGCGCGAGCGTTCAGAGAAAAATGAAGAGCAGGCTGATCAAGCTCGAATTTTGCATAATTGTCTTTTACTTTTGTAGGTTCAGTGCCAAAAAAGCTTTTGTAGAATTCAAGGGATTTTTCTAAATCTGAACAGTTAACAGCGACATGCATGCGTTGTATCATAATGTGAACTCTCCTTTTTTATGAAAGATTGTATTAAGTACTTTAATAAGCCTTGTTACTCTTGGAAGTATTTGATTTCCGTTCCAGGTGCTTCGCTTTCCGCGGGGCAGGCGGTGAGCCACATTCGTACGTCTCGCGTATAAGTGTCTCACCTGCCCGCCTGTCCCGCAGGAGTCTCGCTCCTTGCACTCCAATCAACTTGTCAAAGAAGTGATTGAACAAAAAGATCTAAAAGCAACAATTCTTTAAAATAGCCTTTTTGAAAGACTGTATAAAGAACCTTAGTATGATTTGTTACTTTAAAAGTGATTGATTTCCGTTTCAGGTACTCGCTTTCCGTGGGCGACCCCCTTGCTCCTGCGTCTCCAAGTAGACTCTGCCGATAGCTTCCTCGTATGCCTTGCAAGCAATCAACTTGTCATGAAGAAAGTCATTGTTACTGACCCAAAGCAAAGCATCTTTTAGTTCGCAGTCTATGAAATAATCATCAGCCATAAATAGAGGCCGGTTAATGTGATGAAAAGTGTTGGTATGGTTAAGATGATTCCAATCTTGAAATAATAGCCCCAAGTGATTTTTACACCTTTTTTTGATAACACGTGCAGCCATAGAAGTGTGGCTAGCGACCCGATCGGTGTAATTTTAGGTCCTAAGTCTGAACCGATAACATTTGCGTAGATCAATGCTTCACGAACAACACCAGATGTTTCCGTTCCTTGAATAGCTAGAGCATCGATCATAACAGTAGGCATGTTGTTCATAACAGATGATAATACAGCGGCTAAAAAGCCCATACCAATTGTAGCAGCGAATAATCCTTGATCGGCAATGACTTGAATCAAGCTGCCGAGTATGTCAGTCAGTCCTGCATTACGCAGTCCATAAACGACTACATACATACCGATAGAAAAGACAACGACAGTCCATGGTGCGTCTTTTACCACTTTTTTTGTTTGAATAGCTGGACTTTTACGAGCAACAATAATAAAGAAGAGTGCTGCTGCACCAGCAATAAAGGAAACGGGGACGCCGATAAACTCACTCGTTAAGTACCCGATTAAAAGTACAGCAAGAATTACCCAAGATAACTTGAAGAGCTTTTCATCACGGATAGCTTCTTTTGGTTGTTTGAGCTGTGAAAGATCATAATTCTTTGGAATATCTTTTCTGAAAAAGATAAGTAAAACAATCATACTTGCAAATAAAGAAAAGAAGTTCGGCACAATCATGCGGCTTGCGTATTCAACGAATCCGATGTTAAAGAAATCAGCGGATACGATATTTACTAAGTTTGAAACAACAAGTGGCAGTGAAGTTGTGTCTGCGATAAATCCACTCGCCATAATAAATGGGAGCACCATGGATTCTTTAAAATTGAGTGCTCGAACTTGAGCGAGTACGATTGGTGTCAGTATTAATGCTGCACCGTCATTTGCAAAGAATGCCGAAACTGCCGCTCCGAGTAAGATGACATACGTAAACATCTTCTTTCCGTTTCCGCCGGCTAACCGCGCCATATGTAAAGCGGACCATTCGAAGAAACCAATTTCATCTAAAATAATCGAGATGAGGATGATTGCTACAAATGCTAATGTAGCGTTCCAAACGATTCCGGTCACGGTCCAAACGTCAGCGAATGAAACCACTCCAAGAAGAAGTGCTAAAACGGCACCTGCTGTAGCAGACCAGCCAATTGATAGACCTTTTGGCTGCCAGATAACAAAAATAATCGTAACCAAAAATACAGCGAAGGCCATAATCGCCATGCTGTTCATATAAATCCCCCCAATTTCCCAAGTGATACTAAGTTAGCAGCAAACTTTTCCGCCTGACGCTTTTAATTGCTCTATTCTTTCTGACATGTCAGGAAGGGCTTCTAAGTTGCCTTTAATAAAAGGATAGATTTCTCCATCAATGGAATAGAAGATCCATTGGCTGTTGCGTCTTTCCTTAACGAGTTTAGCTTGCTTTAATTTTCGTAAATGCTGTGAAATACTAGGTTGTGTCATTTTTAAGATATCAACTAACTCACATACACATAATTCTTCGTGGCGCAGTAATGCTAAGATATTCAAGCGTGTTTTATCTGCCATAGCTTTATAACATTCTGTTAACTGATCCAGTTCCATATCGATTTCACCTCATTAGTATATAACCATATGTTTATATAAAATGTCAAAGAATATATAAATAAATATTGATATAAGGATATACTTATATTATGATGGTCTCGAAAGAAGTTCTTTTACTACAGGAGGTTTTTTAAAATGGCTAAACCAATCATCTATTTCCTTTGCACAGGAAACTCTTGCCGTTCTCAAATGGCTGAAGGATTCGGACATCACTATCTTGGAGATAAATATGACGTATATTCCGCTGGGATTGAAGCGCATGGAGTAAATCCAAACGCAATCAAGGCGATGAAAGAAGTAGACATCGATATTACGAATCAAACTTCAGATGTAATTGATAAAGAAATTTTAGAAAAAGCAGATCTAGTTGTTACACTTTGTGGTCATGCAAACGATGTATGTCCAGCAACACCACCACACAAAACACGTGAACATTGGGGATTTGACGATCCAGCAGGAAAAGAGTGGAGCGAATTCCAGCGTGTACGTGACGAAATTGCGGCACGTATCAAGCGTTTTGCTGAAACAGGAAAATAACATTGGACAAGCTCAGGACAAATTAGTTCCTGAGCTTTTTGTATGAAATTCCTCATTTCGTTCATGTTACTAATGAGGTGATTACTGTGATGCGTTGTATTCTTTTCTTATTAAGTTTTGTTTTAATAATGATCAATCAGCCGCAATCAGCAGAAGCTGCTGATGATAAAGCAGCCTTCGTACGGAAAGATGGCCTTTGGCTAAAAGAAGGCGAGATGGAGCGTAGGATTGTTCAAGAACCGAACGTTTCCCATCCACGTTTTTCAAGTAACGGGACATATATCAGTTATGTGTCAGGGAATCACAAGGAGTTATGGGTGTATAACCGTGTTACTCGATTAAAGAGAAAGGTGTTTGATGGAGATGTGAGTTTAACGAGGTGGTCTCCTGTCGAATCAAAGCTCGCATGGAAAAGTGGGAGTGTATTAAACGTAATTGACCTCTCAAAGCCTTCTTCATCTTTTCAAAATGTCATTCTCGGAGCGGGCAATTATAGTTGGGCACCTGATGGTAAAGGATTTGTTGTATCGTCATCTGCTAATTTAGAACCAGATGGATGGAGTCCGGTTCGACTATTCTATGTTCCAGTGAATGCAAATGGTGATTTAAAAAAAGTGCAGAACATTACTACGCTACCAAAGATGAGTCAGACTTTCTTTGCGATTGGTACGACTGAATTCAAGTGGGGATTGGATGATCAATGGTTTGCATTTATCGCATGTCCGACAGCTTCCATGTCAGCTGACAGCAATACATTAATGGTTGTCTCATTAGATGGGTCCCGAAAAAAAATCATTGGGAATATGTTAGATCAGCCGAATTGGTTTCATTGGTCTCCAAATAAAAAGAAGCTGGCATTTATTAAAGGAATCGGTCGGCTAACCTCTGAAAATAAACGGTTAACGCTGTGGGATGCTAAAAGCGGCAAGGAAACAAACCTTGGATTTGATGGGTATGCCGATGGTGATTTCACTTGGAGAAGCGATAAGGAAATAGTAGTGAGCAGACAGATCGAATGGGGCTGGGATGTACCAGTAGATAAAAGATCCAAGCCGTTTTTAGCAAGTGTCAATGTTGGAGATGGAAGTGCAAAGAAATTAACGAAGCCCGGTCTTTTTGAGGCAGATGTTTATCCGAAAACGCTCGTTAGCGGTGATCTTGCTTGGGTAAGAACAAGCATTCATGCTGCAGAAGCAAAAGTGATGATAAAAACTGCTAGCTCCCAAAAAGAAAAAGTATGGATTGAAAAGCTGCGTACACCTCAAGATTGTTCAAGCTGGGCGTGTATGATAGATATTTATCAAGCAAGATAAAGAATAAAGGCGAATTCCAAGTGGGGAGTTCGCCTTAATTATTTGTACCCGTCCGATTTTTCCGTGCTGTTTTCTCATGAATGCCTGTTTTCTTTCATACAGTTAGAAGTAAGGAAATAGCAGGAGGGGGAAAATATGAACTGGGAACTGCAAAATAAAGAGCTTGAAAAAGCAATTGCTGAAATCACGGAGATCGCTGACCACTTTGGCCTTGATTTTTATCCAATGCGGTATGAAATATGTCCTGCAGATATTATCTATACATTTGGTGCGTACGGGATGCCAACGCGTTTTTCTCATTGGAGTTTCGGAAAACAGTTTCACAAAATGAAACTTCAATATGATTTAGGGCTAAGCAAAATTTATGAGCTTGTTATTAACTCAGATCCTTGTTACGCGTTCTTGCTTGATACCAATTCGCTCATTCAGAACAAATTAATTATCGCCCACGTTCTCGCGCATTGTGATTTCTTTAAAAACAATGTTCGCTTCTCAAATACAAGAAGAGATATGGTCGAGTGTATGACTTCGACGGCCGAACGTGTGGCTATGTACGAACATTTATATGGCAAAAAAGAAGTGGAAGAGTTCTTGGATGCCGTTCTTGCTATACAAGAACATATAGACCCTTCGCTCGTAAGAAACAAATTAAGTTATGTATTTGAAGACGAAGAAGATCTTACGCCGAAGAAAGAAACGCCTTACGATGATCTATGGAAGCTGGATGATAAAAAAGGTCCGAAACCAGTACTTAAAAAGAAAAAATCATTCCCACCGCAGCCTGAAAAGGACATACTGCTTTTTATTGAACAATACAGCCGTGAACTTGAAGAATGGCAGCGTGATATTTTATCCATGATGAGAGAGGAAATGCTATATTTCTGGCCACAGCTTGAAACGAAAATCATGAACGAAGGCTGGGCTAGCTATTGGCACGCCAAGATCCTTCAAGAAATGGACCTGACCTCTCATGAGACGATCGAGTTTGCGAAACTGAACGCTGGGGTAGTTCAGCCATCGAAGACATCGATCAATCCATATTATTTAGGGTTACAGATTTTCAAAGACATTGAAGAACGCTACAACAATCCTAACGAGGAATTGTTGCGACAAGGTGTAAAACCTGGATCTGGTCGTGAAAAAATGTTTGAGGTTCGGGAACTCGAATCCGATATGTCGTTCATACGAAACTATTTAACGAAAGATCTCGCTCAGAGAGAAGACATGTACCTGTTCCAGAAGCAGGGGAAAGAATACAAGATCGTCGACAAGCAGTGGGAGGAAGTCCGTGATCAGCTCGTGAGTATGCGAGTGAATGGAGGTTTTCCGTACATCACAGTAAATGACGCAGACTATATGAAGAACGGAGAACTCTACCTCGTTCATAGCTATGAAGATATGGAACTTGATGTGAAGTATCTGGAGAAAGTACTGCCGCATCTTCATCACCTGTGGGGAAGACCTGTCCACATGGAGACAAGAATTGAGCAGAAGCCTGTGCTGTTTACGTTTGACGGGAAAACGGTGCATCGGAAGTACCTCTAAAATTAAACAAGTGTTTAATAATAACGATAAAAAGCACGCTTCTGGCGTGTTTTTTATTTTGGAAGCATCTTTACTTAATCGTCGATAACATAGTTCTAAACATTATATATACAACTGGAAGTTTAAATTGATGCTGGCGCTAATATAACCTGCAAAGGGTTTGGTACGTTTGATTAGATGCAACTAGAATAGTATAAAAAGAATTTGTACTAATTAATACTACTATGAGAGCTGCAAGTTGATATAATTAGTGCAAAAAAGGATGCTTGAAGGAGTTCGTCTCTATTCTTAGTAACTCTTGATGTTCAGATCAGAAAAGGACAGGATAACCTTTGAAATTGGGTACTAGACGTACAAAGTGTGGGGTTTTTGAAGGTATAAGCAGAAATGAAGAGGTGATTAAGAATGGCTAATGTAAAGTTATTTAGAGCTATTTATATTCCAGAGACACCGTTTGTAAATGGAGTATTAAAGCCTAAAAAGGCAAAGAAATATAAATTTGAATTATTGCAAAGTGAAAAAGTAGTAGATAATTTATATCAACTTATTTTTAAAAGGGAAGAGAAAGTAATTCACAGTTATTATTTTAAGAATATAGAAGATGAGTTGGAAAGATACTTGTTTGTGGAGAATAATGAATTATATGATGGCTTTATTTCGCAGTTTTGGGGCGGCGGACAAAGGTACTGGGAAAGTGGAATGGACGTTTATATAGATATAGATCGTCCTGAAGAGGTATTTGAACAGTTAACTCATGTATATAACAATAGTTTTTATGAGGAGGATGAACCTACGCCTATAAGCCATGTTTTTGGTCAACAAATGTGGCATAGCAGCGCCTATCTTATTGCCAATCGAACAGCTTTGTTAGAACTGAAAGAGGCGATTGATGTTGCCTTAAAGTATGAAGAAACAAGATTAGGCTTAATGCCTTCTGATGGTGAAGGATATGATTTATTTATAAAATGTGTTGAAGATGATTTTAAATGGGAAGAGTTAGAAATGCCTTATCATGATAGAGAATATTATGTACCTGATGAAAAAGCAGAGCTTCCACCGCATAAAATTTTTAAGAAATATAAACTTTAGAGGGAAATTGTCACGAACAGGTTCAATTATTAAACAAGTTCCCTTTATTAGATGATTTAGATGTGAGATTCCTTGAATAACGAACGCTGGACTAGCTATTAACACGCAAAAATTTTACAAGAAGTGTCCTTGCTTCACATGTACCAGCTGCACGTGGTAGGAGGCTGTTTTTTTTATGAATTACCTGGGGGGATAGTATGAACTATTTGTTTATTGGCTTCGGTGGTATTGTAGGAGCGCAGTTGCGTTATTATGTTGGACTGATGGTCGTACATAAATCTTTAGCGGGGTTTCCAATCGCTACATTGGCAGCAAATTTACTCGGTTGTTTTGCTTTAGGATGGTTCACAACTAGAGTCGCTAATCATAAGATTATGCGTCCAGAAATCATTTCTGGATTGGGGACAGGATTAATCGGATCATTTACAACTTTTTCTACTTTTAGTGCAGATACGATGCTATTAATACAAGATAACCGTTTAGGCACAGCCTTTTTATATGTATTTATTAGTTTGTTTGGGGGCTTGTTATTATCCTGGGCAGGTCACCGTTTAGGAGAAGTGAGACATAACAGCAGAATGAAAGGGGATGTATCATGATTTCTAGTGTCCTTGTTGCGACGGGCGGTTTTTTTGGTGCCATTTCCAGAGCTGCTGCGTCTAAAAAGATTAATCAATACAACAAAAGGGAATTGCCATTAGGCACTTTACTAGTTAACTTGGCAGGATCATTTCTTTTAGGAATCTTAATAGGAATCAACATTAACCATTCTTTATTTTTGCTTTTTGGAACAGGGTTTCTTGGTGCGTTCACAACTTTTTCAACATTCAAGCTAGAAAACATTCAGCTTCATATTAAAAAGAAATGGAAAACATTTTTTCTCTATATAGGCCTCAGTTACAGTTTGGGAATTCTTTTAGTGTTTGCAGGTTTAAGGATAGGTTATTCTCTATAAAAAATAGAGATTCCTCTGGCAGTAAAATATAATGATTCTTCGTTACTTGCAATTGTTCCTGTCATCGCGGGTGCTAAACTTATATTTGTGTAGACTGACCTGTAAGTTGAGGAATACATAAGAAGGTTCATAACGTGTAGAAGGTGAATGGTGTAATGAGGCAAATAGTAGATAAAATAAAACACTGGGCAAAAGAGATAAAAAGACAGCTCTATGTCTTATATTTAGTCTCCCGACACCAGGACGTTCCGATTTATGCGAAAGCATTGGCAATCACTATTGTTGCATATGCATTAAGTCCTATCGATTTAATTCCTGATTTCATTCCGTTATTAGGATTTTTGGATGATATTCTTCTTCTTCCTTTAGGAATCGTCATCGTATTTCGATGGATTTCTCCATCGGTTCTAGAAGAATGCAAGAAGCGGGCTGCTGACCAAAACAAGAGGCTTCCGAAGAATTGGATAGCAGGCGGAGTGATTTTAACAATATGGGTGACTGTTTTAATTTTACTAGTAAAAAAAGCAGCAGAGTTATAATCATAGTCATTGTGTCTTAACATAAGATGTATCATTTTTTTACCTGGCTAAAAATTGTTACTATTAAATAGACACAATTGTTTATATTGGATAGGCACACAATCTATAAGTAAATGAGGAATAAAAAAATGGATATCCAAAAAGAAAGTCAGACTGTAGATTCCAAATTTATTCAACAGCACCTTGCGAACGAAAGAACGTATTTAGCATGGATTCGGACTGCAATAGCAATAATAGGAATTGGTTTTGTTATTGTAAATCTTCATTTTACATTGCAGGATAAAATCTCTCATACGGCTGATCTAGTGGCAGTATTCCTTGGGGGATTAGCCTTTTTATTAGGAACAGCTACAATCCTGTTATCTTCCTTTGAATATACGAAAAAAAGAAAATCCATTAACCAGCAGACGTTTAAAGCTTCGCATAATTTAATCATGATTCTATCCAGTTCATTAGTTGTTTGCTTAATCGTAATGGGCGTTCTATATATCATTTATGTCATAAATAAAATGTACTAAAGAGCTTGAGGTACCACAGCTGAAACCACAAGCCTATTAGGTGCACTAATATTGAAGACTTATAAATTTGTATGATGACCTATACTACCCTAAATAATGATAAAGACCACTCTGATCTGAGTGGTCTTATTCTATTGTAAAATTTTACAATATTGTGAAACCTGCTGGTTATCGATTCTATTACATGTAAAAAAATGTATAATTAAATTAGAACAATCGTTCAATTTTAGAGAGGAGCTTTCGATTCATTGAGCAAACGTCGTTACAACAGTGAAACCGCAAAACAGGAAATCATGGAAAAAGCCTTTTTGATCTTTTCTCAAAAAGGATATACACAAACTTCTGTGGCAGATATCTCTAAAGCTTCTGGTTATAGCAAGGGACACATTTATTATCACTTTGAAAATAAAGAAAAGCTGTTTGTATTATTAGCCCAAAGAACGATGAAGGATTGGTACACAAAATGGATGACAAAGGAACCAGCATTTTCTTCGGCTATTGAGAAGTTGTATGGGATGGCTATGCATGTTCTCTACAATTATCAGACACCTTTGTTAAAAGGTGGGCAAGAGCTTGCTTCTAATTCTGATTCAAGTCCTGAATCTATCAAGCAGCTGTACGAATTGGCAGTCATTCCTATGGGAGCTTATCGTGCCATTCTTTTAGAAGGTATAGAAAATGGAGAATTTAAGAATGGCAATGTAGATCAGTGGACGGTGTTAATCGGCACGTGGCTTGGAGGACTCTGTCAGCTTACCAACACGCAAGAACTTCATAGTCTTGAACCACTTTTTAATCAAGCTGTTTCGATATTTTTAGAGTCTATCAGTAATTGAGAGATGTGAAATAAAATTGATGTATAGGGGCGATTGATGTGATGGAGAATAGAAAAATTGCGATCGTAACGGGTGGAGCTTCGGGTATCGGCCATGCGCTTTGTAAGGAACTTGTGTCACAGAACGTTTTTGTTATTATTACAGACATCAATCAAGTAAAAGGAAAACAGGTTGAAGAAGAGCTAAATAAAGAATCGATAAATGCTAGATATCAGTACTTAGACGTAAGAGATGCTGAAAGTGTAGAAAGTGTGATTACAGCTATATTCAAAGAGTTTAGCAGGCTAGACTACCTTTTTAACAATGCGGGAATTGCTATGTACGGTGAATTATATGATATGACTTTTGAAGACTGGAGAAAGGTTATGGACGTTAATCTTTGGGGAGTGATTCATGGTACGCAAATTGGATATAACATAATGAAAAAACAGGGTTTTGGTCATATTGTAAACACTGCATCTGCTGCAGGACTTGGACCATCACCCGTATCCTCAGCTTATGGAACGACAAAACACGCTGTCGTTGGCTTAACTACATCGCTCCATTACGAAGCAGAGGAATTCGGAATAAAGGTAAGTGCACTTTGTCCTACGTTCGTGGACACCCCGATTTTTGAAGAGGCGAGAGCAATTAACATCAATAAAGCGGTTATTATGGAGCAATTTAAAAAGCAAAAGATGATGGCGCCAGAGAAGCTGGCAAAAATCACATTAGACGGCATACATAAAAACAAACCTATTATATGCCCAATGCCGATGCGCAAAACGATGGATATCTTTTTCACACTCGTTCCCTCAGCACACAGAGGACTTATGCGGATCGTTTGCAGAGTGAGTAGAAAAGCTAGAATATCATAAAGAAGTTATAGTCAAGAACTGCACTCGCTAATGAGTCAGTTCTTATTTTTATTTCGTCACCCAATCATCCGTTATAATACAAGTACTAAACCTTTTGGGGGAGTTATTGTGAAAACCATTTTAATTGTGGAAGATGAACCAAAGTTATCGGAGGTTGTCTCTTCTTATTTGAAGAAGGAAGGGTTTAATACACTTGAAGCTCTAAATGCAAATGATGCATTAAAACAAATTAAAAATCATTCTATTGATTTTGTGGTTCTTGATCTTATGCTCCCAGATATGAGTGGAGAAGAACTTTGTCAAAGAATCAGGCAGAAACATACATTACCCATACTGATGTTGACTGCAAAAGTTAAGGAAGAAGATCGTATAAACGGCTTGGCTCTCGGTGCTGATGATTACATGGCGAAACCTTTTAGCCCGCGTGAACTTGTGATGCGTATTAAGACGATTTTACGCCGTTCAGGAAATGGGGAATTACTTGCTGAGCAGATTACATATAACGGAGGAGAACTAAAAATTGATGCTAGTAAACAAGAGGTGTTCGTAAAGGGAGAACCAGTAAATCTTACGCCTAATGAATACAAGTTGTTGCTTACATTTGGCAGGCATCCTAATCGTGTTTTTTCTAGGGAAGAGTTGGTGGAGAAGATTTTGGGTTTTGATTTTGAAGGAGATAGCAGGACCATTGATCAGCACGTGAAAAATCTTAGGTATAAGCTGGAGATCGACCCTAAAAACCCTAACTATATTGTTACTGTGTTTGGTGTAGGTTACAAGTTTACAGGAGGCGGTCATGTTTAGAGGACTGCATGCAAGATTAACGGTTATATTTATTTTAGCCGCGTCATCTATACTCGTAATTGCCGGCCTTATTATCATGTATGAGGTTCATTACCACATCACGATGTTTCAAAGAGATGTGCCAGAATTTCAAAGTATTCAGCCCTTAACCCATCATTTTGAAAAGGCCTTATTAAGTTCTGTTCTCTGGACTTCGATAGGTGCCATTATTCTGGTTTGTATTATAAGTTATTTTGTGGCGAGAAACTTATCAAGACCACTGGTGGAGATGAGAAAAGCGGCTGAAAAGATGTCAAAAGGTGAGCTCGAAGTAAGGATAGAAACGCTAGGAAATGATGAACTCAATGAACTTGGAAATTCCCTAAACCTGCTAGCTTCTAAACTTCAATTACAGGAAACATCTCGAAAAAATATGACATCCGATATCGCGCATGAACTAAGGACACCTTTAGCCACTATTAAAAGTCACTTAGAGGCCTTTGAAGATGGTGTTTTTCTACCAACCTCAGATCGAATACATTCGCTTAAAGAAGAAATTGAACGCCTTATTTCTTTAGTTCAAGATCTAGAGCATTTAACAGCCATGGAATCGCCAGAGTTCTTATTAAATAAGAAACAGGAAAAACTGAATTCTATCATTACTAAAAGTATGGATGCCGTTGCAGGAGCGTTTGTGCAAAAGGAGGTAACACTTCATTCAGAATTGCAGCCTAACATAGAACTTAATATAGATGCAAAACGATTTGCACAAGTATTAATAAACTTGTTAAGTAATGCTCTTAGATATACACCAACTGGGGGTCAGGTGATTATTTCTTCACATACAGATAAGGACTCTGTTTTCCTTTCAGTTAAAGATACTGGAATCGGTATTCCAAAAGAAGAGATTAAACAAGTGTTTGAACGTTTTTATCGTGGAGAAAAATCCAGGAGCAGAGAACACGGCGGAAGTGGGATAGGCTTAACCATTGTAAAAAGGATTGTCGAAGCACATGATGGGCAAATTTGGATCAACAGTGGGTCTGGAAAAGGGACAGAAGTTAATATGAAGTTTAATAGGGAAAAGGCTGGCATTTAACTTTAAAGTGCCAGCCTTTTGGTCAATTGCATTTGCGTTAGGTAGCAAACGTGCTGCCTCTGTTTTTTGTCGAAAAGCCTATAAAATATTTTGAAGGCCCATAAAATTATTTTAAGGGCCTATAAAATTATTTAAGGGCCTAAAAACGCTTTTGAAAGCCCATAAATTTTTTTCAAGGACTATAAATAGGTTTAACAGCCTTGCCTTATACAGCTTATTCAGCTGATAGCTCGCTTTCGGTAACCCACTTATGATTGGTTACTTTTTCACCACCGGTAGTAGGAGTATAATCCACCATGTAGACTGTGGTTTGTTCCGCAGAATCAATAACTGCCTTTGCCCCTTTCATACCTTTCATATGGTCTGCATTCAGGACGACTTCGGTGCCAGCGGCTAGAGGTTTATCTCCTGCATCTTTAATTTCCTCATGAATCACCCACTTGTGGTTTGTCACCTTTTTACCGCCTGTTGTTGGGGTGTAGCTTACCGTGTAAACTGTTGTATCATAAGCTCCTACGATTGTCGCTTCCGCACCATCCATGCCCTCCATATGGTTAGCTTTAATAATGGCTTTGCTGTCCACTTTAAAGGTAGGATTATCTGCATTTTTCAACCCTTCTGGAACTTCACCAGATCCAGAGTGATTCATGTCTCCATGATCCATACCACCGTGGTTTTCTTCGCTTTCTTGTGGCTTTTCTTTTGTTTGATCATTACCACACGCCGAAAGTACGAGTGAGAATGCGAGCAGTAGGATGGCAATTAAGTTCTTTGTAATCTTCATTTTTGTATCCTCCTTTTACAATAGGGTTCCCTGACTTCAAAAAAATACCAGGTTATTACATTCATATATTGAGCATAACAACTAGTTGTGAAGAAGTTGTGAAGAGTAATATCAAATTATTTTGATTTAATGGTTGCAAATTAGAAAATAAAGGATATACTGTAATTACATCAAAAGTTTTTGATGTTAGGAGATGATGATGTGAAAAAGGAAATACCTTTAATAAACAATATGAATTTATCTAAAAGTGACCTTGAAAAATACGAACAAAAGTTTAAGGCACTTGCCGATCAACAGCGATTGCAAATTATTAATATTTTAGCTTTGAAAGAAAGTGTTTGTGTTTGTGATTTGACACCGATTATTGATATGCCTCAATCCAAACTTTCTTATCACTTAAAAATACTGTTAGAAGCTGACTTGATAAAGAAAGAAAAAAGGGGAACCTGGAATTACTATTCGTTGAATGTCAGTGAGCTTAAGGGACTTTTATCAGATCAATTATGTTGTGTGTTCCTTCCATCTTGTTGTTAAAAGAGGTACTACAATTTGTAGTACTTCCATTATCAATAAAACATCAATTTTTTTTGATGTATAGATCAAAAATTTTTAATATAGAAGGAGATTTTAATATGAATACTTACTATCTTGAAAAGATGATGGAGATGAAACAAAGAGAAATGGAGCAATTAGCAGCGAAAGAAAGATCGAGATCTCATTTCATTAAAAAGAAATATTTAGCTCTATTTGCTGCTTCACTTTTTTCAAAGAAGGAGACAAAACAATCGAATCAAGTTTGCTGCGCTTGATAACAAAGGAGAAGACAACTCATGTGGATGGAAACATTTAGAAGTTTTTTGAGTATCGCATTAGAACTAACCGTTCTGTTTGTGGCTATTTCTTTTATCATCAACCTGCTTCAGTCGTATATCCCTTATGAAAAAGTGGAGAAACATCTAAGTGGTAAGAATAAAGGTTTAGCTGCACTCTTCGCCTTGATTTTTGCCTTTGTCACACCATTTTGTTCATGCTCAACTATCCCTGTCATTGTTAACATGCTAAAAAAGAAGATGCCTTTTTCAATAGTTATGATCTTTCTATTTGCATCACCTGTACTAGACCCAACGATTATAACCATTATGGGAGTGATCCTGGGATGGAAAGTAACGATCATATACACAATGGTAACAGCTATCTTCTCTGTAATCATAGGTTTCTTATTAGACGCACTTGGCTTTGAGAGCTCGGTGAAAAATGTGGTGATGACTGGGTATGAAGAGGAAACTAAAAAATTCAATGTGAAAAGAGCTCTTTTTGAAACCTTTAACTTGATGAAAAGTGTTTATCCCTACCTGATTGCAGGTGCTGCAATTGGAGCGGTCATTCATGGTATTGTGCCAACTGATTGGATTGCAAGTACGTTCGGAAGTGATAAATGGTGGATCATCCCCCTTGCTGCGGTTATAGGCATTCCTTTATACATCAGATTATCTAGTATGATTCCAATCTCTCAAGTTTTGATCGCGAAAGGAATGGCTTTAGGACCTGTAATGGCCCTTATGATTAGTTCTGCGGGAGCTAGCTTACCAGAGCTCGTACTTTTAAAGTCAATTTTCAAAAAGGAGCTTGTCATTACTTTTGTTATCTCGGTCATTACTATGTCTACGGTATCAGGATTTATTTTCTACCTCGTTTAAAAAAGTAGATGAGAGGAGGTGAGCAAAGATGAATTTTATCATTAAACTGATGGGCAGTAAAAAGGAAAAAGATAGTGGATGCTGCAAAATTGAGATTAAAGAGATCGATGTAGTAGCGAATGAATGCTGCAGCAATAATCGTGAAGAGGCAAAGTGTTGTGAGTAAATATTTTGCTTGTAGATAGAAAGAAACTGCCATGAATAGCAGTTTCTTTCTCAGTTTTTAAACAATTGTTTAAAAAAGCGACATCAACAAACCTCCGACTGCTCCTGTAACAACGATTACCCAAGGAGGCAGTTTCCAATAAACAAGCATGCTAAATAGGATAGCTGCGAATGCAAAGTCGATTGGTTTTAAGATAGTGCTCGTCCAGATCGGTTTATAGAAGGCAGAGATTAAAATTCCGACTACGGCGGCATTTACGCCCATCAGCGCACCTTTTATCTTTGGATTGCGTCGCAGCATGTTCCAAAACGGAAGGGAACCTAAGATTAATAGGAACGCAGGTAAAAATATCGCAAACGTTGCGAGTAATCCGCCTTGCCAGCCGTTCATCACAGCTCCAATATAAGCCGCAAATGTAAACAATGGACCAGGTACTGCCTGTGCAGCTCCGTAACCAGCTAGGAAAGCTTCCTCACTTATCCAACCAGTTGGAACAAATTCACGCTCTAGTAATGGAAGTACAACATGACCGCCTCCAAATACTAAAGAACCTGAACGATAAAAGCTATCGAAAATAGCAATCCAGCTGATGGATGTGCTTTCTCTTAGAATTGGCAATATAATGAGCAGCGCAAAGAATAACGTTAAGCAAATAACAGCGAACTTCTTTGAAATAGGAAACTCGTACTTCGTATCATCGCTATCTGTTTGCTCACGGTATAAAAGAAATCCTAAAATTCCAGCAATCAGAATGACACCTACTTGTGAAAAAGCGGTTTGCCAAAGCAACGTTCCAACTAAAGCAAATAAGGCGATTGTTTTCCTTTTAAGATCCGGTGTTAATTTTTCAGCCATACCTAAAATGGCATGTGCTACTACCGCAACAGCTACAAGTTTCAAGCCGTGAATCCAGCTTAGATCGGCTACATTCAAACCTTGAAGGATAAGCGCGAACAAAATAAGCGCGATAACTGAAGGGAGGGTAAAACCGATAAAGGATACGATTCCGCCTAGGACGCCTCCTCGCATAACACCAATTCCTATCCCTACCTGACTGCTTGCTGGTCCGGGCAGAAATTGACATAGAGCAACAAGGTCTGCGTAGCCTTTTTCATCCATCCATTTTCTTTTTCTAACATATTCTTCATGAAAGTACCCTAAATGTGCGATGGGTCCCCCAAAAGAAGTCAAGCCAAGTCTACTTGAAACGAAAAGGATTTCTAACAATGTTTTTAAACGATTATTGTCACGCTTCAATGTATTTCACCTCTTAATCCTTAATTTCTTTAAATAACTCATATGCTTTTGTTCTGGCTTCTGCTAGGATGAGTTTGCCTTTGTCAGTAGCGGAGTAATACTTTCTTATTTTTCCTTCGACCTTTTTGTCTTCTCTGATCAAAAGACCGTCTGCCTCCATGGAGTGAAGAATCGGATAGAGAGTACCGGTACTTATGTTGTAGCCGTGTTCTCTCAGCTCCTCTAACATCCAAACGCCATAGATGGGGTGTTCCAGCGCATGGTGCAGGATGTGTATTTGAATAAAGCCAAGAAACAGTTTTCGCAAAACTTTCTCTTCCATAGAATCACCGCCTAAGTTGAATTCCAATATCGAATACCTATATCGGGTTTCGGAATCATGGTAACATGAGGATCATTGTCTTTCAAGTGAGTACCTTTAATGTTTACATAATCTTAATATTTATCTTTATATCTCTTGTCTAAAGGGTGTCTGTTAAAGAATGTTTCTGTACCTTCTCTTCTTTGACAAGTTGATTGGAGTGGAAGGTGCGAGACTCCTCGAAAATTGAACTTCAAATTTTCTTCGTGCGATGTGTCGCTGCCGAAGCCTTCCTTGTCCTGCGGGACAGGCTGGCAGTCGGAAAAGTGGAAGTGGCTCGTTCAGCCCCGACAAGCAAAAGGTGAATGAGCTAGGAAGGCGCACTTTGCCTTCTGGATCATTTAGCTTTTGACCTCGAGGGGCTAGACACTGTAACTAGACAGGTGAGACACTTAAAAGTGAAACGTTAAGAATGTGGCTCACCACCTGCCTCGCGGAAAGCGAAGCACCTGTAACGCAAATCAACTCCTTCCGAGACCTTCAAGGATTACAAGAACCCTTCTTTTTCAATCTTTTATTATTTTCACAGGTTAGCCATTTACTGGTTTTTTAATGATACAATCATAGAAGGTACGTTATTAAAACTATTTTTTTGAGATGGAGTGAAGCAGAATGAAATCTACATTAACGGTTGCTCATTATCTAAAAGAAAATGCTGAACTTCTAGCTAATAAAATCGTTGATGATATTATTAAAAAGTTTGGCTTTCAGGTAAGTGAGGAAGACATCAATCAAGCAATAATAGTGTATGCTGAATTTTTATCCTTTTTAAGTGAATCTATTGATTGTGAAGAGGGTTCAGTACCTGAGCAACTCCTGAAATGGAGTAGGGAAAACGGGGAAAAAACAGCTGCCAAACATAACAGAATTTCAGATATATTAATTCGTTATCCTGACACGCGGATGGTGTTTGCAGACTTTATTCTAAATGTTAGTGCAGAATTTGGGCTATCTACAGAAGATGTGATTTTAATTCTTAAGCGTGTTCATCATATGCTTGATGTGAGCATCAACGAAACTGTTCTTGCCTTTGAGAGAAAGTCAGAAGAGATTTTAGAGAAAACAAAGACAGAGCTTCGGGAACTATCTACACCTGTCGTTCCAATCGAGAATGGACTGGCTGTCTTGCCATTAATCGGTACCATTGACGCTGATCGAACAGAGCATCTTATGAATAATGTGCTCCCTAAAATCCCTGAGCTTCAAATTGAACGTTTAATAATGGACTTCTCAGGAATCGTTGATATCGATTCTGAAGTAGCTTCTCATATTTTTAATATATACCGTGTATTAGGTTTATTAGGGATAGACGTACTGGTGACAGGTTTGCGTCCTGAGCTAGCGATTAGTGCGGTTTCTGAAGGAATCGATTTTTCATCTATAAAAACTTTTGCAAATGTAAAACAAGCGATTAGTGCAATAAACAAATAAACTAGCATGCTAAGCGTGCTAGTTTATTCTTTATATTTTTGGCTTCCAGCATGAACGATCTGAACAGCAACTTTTACGGAATCTAATGAATCGCTCTGCAACGCATACTTTTTAACTAAAGATGGTGATTTCCGATAAGTTGAGCGAGTCAGATTGTAAAGGTCGCTATTAATAGAAATACCGTTTAAGTATGTTTGTTGAATTTCTGTCTTTATTTCTTGCACAATTTTTTTTCTCAAGTGCCTTACGTGGGACAATATCTAAATTCTCATCGATTGTTGCTTTAGCTTTGACTTCGACTGTGTATTTAAGCTCGTTTTGAACAGGTTCTTTTAGACGAATTTTGTATCTTTTTACTTCAATCTCTACAACAGTGCCCCCTAGCGCAACTTCTAACTTGTTTTCTTTTTCTTGAGGTGTTAACCACTCCAACCCGTAAAGTTCCTTATGATTTAGCTTTCCTTTAAAATTCATTCTATTAAGCACATAGCCTCCGTTAATAGTAGGCAACATCGGTTTATCTTTATCTTCACGCCATTTTCCTTTTACTAATTTTACATTAGGAATAATAGCTGACCCGAACGGTTCGCTGCCATCTCGTAACAGCATCTGCATAGATAGTGGGTTAACAGAGTGATTTCTGTTCAACATATTTTCTGGATGAAACAATACTTTGTAAGTGGGTGCTTGCTTAAAAAAAGACTTCGCTTTCAATACATCGTGTATTTCTTCGGACGTACCGTAAACCCAGGATGTAAATCGAATGAGAGGATCATGCCCAAGGTGAGAAATAACGTCTTTCAGCTTTTCATTTATAACCCTCTCGCTAAACAGAATCACTTGCACATGTCCATAATATAGTGGATATTGAGAAGATTTCTCTAACTTTCTAAAAGCCATAGTGAGAGTGTCGCCTTCTTCTCTCCCCACTAAAACAGGAGAGTCAGCTGTCTGGGCACCGCCGCCTTCTTGTTTAGCTATAGATGAAAAGATCGCCGATTCTGTATAAACGATATACTTTCCATCTTTGTAATCCACCCCTAAAGCCTCTATATAGAGCTGTTCATTGATCCCTCTAGAGCCCCAGCAACCTGTGAGCATAAGACACATTATAGTTAAAATGAACAACATCACCGTCTTAATTCTCATTGCTATTACCTTGGCGAGTCGAGTCTTTTGGAAACAGGTACGAAGATCTTTTTTTCATAAGTGTAAAGGGAGCTTTAAAGAATGTTTTAAACGTGTCAGCTGCATTTGGTGAAGCAAAAGATTCTAGATAAGGATAGTCAAAGGAACGAAGGGAACTTACCAACAGAAATATACTGAGCATGGCAATGAAGAATCCAAACAATCCAAACGTTGCACACATGATAAGAGTATATATACGTAAGAAAAGCAGATTCCCACTCAGTGATTGGTTCACGAACGTGTAACTGGCAATCATCGTTATGGCCACAACAACAAGTGTGGTAGGAGAGGTTAACCCTGCTCTGATTGCCGCATCCCCAACGATTAAACCTCCTAAAACGGCTACTGTCTGACCAACAGCCCTTGGGAGTCTTGCGCCTGCTTCTTTAAACAATTCAAACAAAACGACCATAATCATCATTTCAAGTGGTAACGATAACGGTAATCCTGTTCGAGAAAGTGTTAATGTTGCTAGGAGAGGATAAGGCAGCTGATCAGGATGAAAGGTTGTCAATGCAACCCAAAGCCCAGGTAAAGTAACGGTTGTGAAAAGCCCAGTGAATCGAAGAAACCGTTCAAATGACACCATGTAAAAACTCGCATGTGCGTCTTCTGGGGATTTCAATGTAATCGCAAGAGAAGAAGGTCCGATCAGTACTGTAGGTGAACCGTCTACAATAATAACAAATCTTCCTTGAATGAGTGATTGGACTGCAAAATCGGGACGACCTGTATTATCAAGCAGGGGGAAAATAGAAAATACTGAATCAGATAATTCCTCTTCTAGTTCACTGCTTGAAACGAGTGCATCTATATCGATCTTAGAGAGACGCTGTTCGACACGTACCACGAGATCAGGATCGATTATGTCTTCAATAAATAGTAAGGAGACAGCCGTTTGGCTCCTTTTCCCAATCGTAAAAGCCTTGCTGTTGAGTGAAGAAGTTTTTAAACGTTTACGGATTAACGCAAAATTAATTTCTATATCTTCAATAAAACCGTCTCTCGCACCACGTATTGAGATTTCCGTATTCGATTCTTCTGGTGTTCTCTTTGGTGTATTTGCAAGATTGATGGCATATAGAGAATGGTTTTCAGAACCGATTAACAATACTTGTCCTGAAAATAAGCTATGCTCAATCTTTAATTTGTTTGCAGCATCAATTTTGATTTCGTGAACCACAAACCGCTTTTCTAAAGAATGAAACAGATTTGCATCACCTTGCTCAAATACGTCATTTAAGAAGGGGAGCAGGATTTTTTCTAAAAGAGGGACATCCACTAGCCCTTTACAGAACATAAGGGTGTAATCAGTGGATTTCGCTTTTTCTGCAAACAAATCTTTTTTTACTACAACATCTGTTGAATGTGTAAACCAGCTAAGAAGTTCAGTAATTTTAGTATTTTCTTTACGGTGGATAAACTTCATCACAGATACCTCATTTCTTAACGAGAACATAGAGACAGATAATCGAAATAATGGGCAGCATCACATAGAGCTGTATCGGAAAGAAGTAATGATACAAAAAGTTAAAAATAGAAATGTTTGAAATAGGAGCAAGGGTATAAGCAACTGCAAGCAGATATAGGGAAGCAACTACCCAAATCCTGTGTTTCTTTACATAAATCAGTTTTGTAACTAAAAACATCAATAAACTCACTCTGATAAAAGCACCAGAAATCCATTGGAAGATGGAAAGGAAGTCCATCCTTGTGATCTCTTTACTGATCGTTAGAAGCTTCCATTGCTCAAAAGCAGGATATCTTAATTTATTTGCTTCATAAGGGCCAAACTCTGCTATGGCTGCCATAGTTGGTCCTAACATTAGTCCCATTAAAACAAAACTCACAAAAAAGATGTGTGTCCATTTCAGAGTTTTGTGTGTGTAATGGACAAGGAATAGAAGCGTACTTAACTCTGTTAACCCGGATAAAACATACACGCCACCTTTCAGAACAGGAGACCAGCCATTTTCTGCAATGGGCAACAGCATCGAATAGTCTTTATGCTGAATGTTACCGATCGCAATGAAAAAGCCAAAAGTCACAACGAGCGGTAAGACAATCATAGCGACTATGCTTAACTCCTGAATCCCTTTATAAGTCCCAATAAAGCAGAGTAATCCGAGTAGTATACAAAGGACAAGTGGTGGGCTATCCATCAGATAATTTGTTTTTGTCCATGTGATGGTATCCCGGAAAGTAATCGTTGCATTTAAGAAAAAGTAAAGGATAAATACACCGCTAAGCAGATAGAAAGGGACAGGACCTAGTTGTTTTTTTATAAAATCTAAAAGATTTTGATTTCCTAATTTTTTTAAAACGGAACCAATAAGGAGTATAAAAAAGATATAAGGAATAAGAGAAAGAAGAATACTTATCCAAGCGTCTCTTCCAGACGCTGATAGTATAACGGGTATGATAAGAACATGATTTACCAAGCCGGATGAAAGAATTAAAAGAAAATATATATGTATTGGAGCTACACCAGATTGAATTCTCATACGATCCTCCGGTCACTTAAATATGAGTTAGTATTGTTTTAATTTAAGTGCATTATTCTAATGTGAAAGCAAATCTATAAATGGGGAAATGGGTGCTTAATCTCATCACAATTGGAATCCCGCGAATTCATATGTTTTTTCCGCCAGTTTAGGCTGGAATTCCATAAATTTATAATTTAATCCCGCGAGTTTAATTTAAATTTCCGCGAGTTGCTAAAAAGACTAGATTCGCCATTGTTCTAGGCCAACAAAAAAACTCAAACAAAAGATCGGTCTTTTGTTTGAGTCATCACTTCGCTTTATCTGTTATGTAGCGTATGTAACCTTCACGATGTCCGCCTTGATCAATGATCTTTCGTACATAATAGGGATCTTTTAATAAACCGTTCTGTTTATCAAGTTCAATCCACTTCTTGATTTCAGGGTCCTCGTTCAATTCTTTAAACCATTCTTCATTTTCTAACTCTGCCCATAATTCATGGATATCTGGGTCTTTTATCTTCAACACATGCTTTTGGATAATCTCAATAAAAAAACCAACAGTCAATAAACAAAGAAATAAAAAAAGTAACATATATAATCTCAGCCTCCACTATTAACATACCAAAATGATCCCATAAAAAATAGCACGCTGATTCAGCGTACTATTTCTTGTCATTATGTTTTTTTATAATTTCTTTTAACTCTGACCAATCGGTTAAACGCGGCATGTCCAAGTGTTTATTATAGTTCTGGTGCCTTACGTATAGCTGAACAGATTCATCAGTCAAAGTATTTAATACGTTCGGCTTATCATCGAAGTAAAAATCGAGATTTAAGTCTTTAATCGTGTGAATCTTTTCTTCATCTTTCATTCCGCAGAAGAATCGTCCTTCTTGTACAGGAAATCCGGCATCTTCAACCCATTTTTTCGTTTGCTCGCAATGCTTTTCAGGTCTTGCTGTAATGTAGTAGATTTCGTGTCCTTGTTTGTCGAGCTCTTGCAGAACTTCTATCGCATCAGGGTAGGCAGGACAGTCTGTAAAATAGATTTCTTCCATAGAATCGATCCATAGCTGATTGCCTTCTTTTGTAGAAAGACCAAACGGCTCATGAATCTCAAGCGTTTCAATCGTATGAAAAACATCCAAAGGAATATCTTGCTTCAGTTTTTTATTGTAGATATGAAAAGCATGCTGTCGTAAGTTGATTAACGTATCATCAATATCAAAGCCAAATCTCATTATCATTACCTCTTATTCGTATTTAGGATAACTGGTGAACTTAAAGTCTGGTCCTATTTGTGTTACCGTCATATTTTGCAGCTGAATGGCATCTGCCATCTTTTCAATTCCTGTACCTCCGAAAAACGAAGGGGAACTTTGGCCGCCGATTAACTTGGGTGCGATGTAGAATACAGCTTTATCAACGAGCTTGTCTTCTAAAAAAGCGGCATTGATGGTTCCACCGCCTTCAATTAAGAGTGAAGAAATTAGGTTGTCACCTAGAATTTTCAAAACCTGTACTGGACTTACACGATCCTCACCTGAAACAAATACTTTTACACCATAAGCTTCAAGCTGTAGTTTCTTTTGTTCATTGTAATTTTCTGAAGTGAAAACCCATGTTTCTGCTTGACGGTCAGTTACAACTTTTGAATCCAACGGGATTTTAAGTGTTGAATCCATGATAACCCGTATAGGGTTACGTCCGTTAGGAATTCTTGTAGTTAGCTCAGGATCATCATGTATTACAGTGTTTACTCCAACAAGTATAGCCTGATTTTCGTTTCTAAGTCTGTGCACATCCAAGCGAGCTTCAGGTGACGTAATCCACTTGCTGTTATTTGTATGGCTCGCGATTTTTCCATCGAGTGTAATACCTGACTTCAACGTTACAAAAGGAATCTTTTTAACGATAAACTTGTTGAACACTTCATTCATCTTTTCTGATTCCTCTTGAAGAACGCCTGTCTCCACTTCGATTCCAGCATCTTTTAAGATCTGAACGCCTCTGCCTGAAACGAGAGGGTTAGGATCGAGTGCAGCAATAACCACTTTATTGATTCCGGCTTCAACGACTGCTTCAGCACATGGCCCAGTTCTGCCATGATGGGAGCAGGGCTCTAGTGTAACATAGATCGTTCCGCCTTTCGCTTTTTCACCAGCCATTCGAAGGGCATGAATTTCAGCATGAGGTTCGCCAGCTTTAAGGTGCGTACCGACACCGACGATTTCATTATGATTAACAATAACAGACCCAACTAACGGGTTTGGGTCTGTTTGGCCTTTCATCGCCTGAGCATTGTTTAGGGCAAGCTTCATATAAAATTCATGGCTACTCATTCGTGAATACTCCTTCGTCTAAATGACCGGATCGGTTGATCTTCGTTTGTAAGTATTTCTCGTTGTATTCAGAAACATCCCCCCAAATCGGAGCTCTTGCAGAAACTGAGAGTCCAGCATCGTGAAGCGCTTCTAATTTTTTCGGATTGTTGGTAATGAGAGTTACCGGCTTTGTACGTAAGGCTCTCAGTACTTCAATAGCATCTTCATAGTTACGGGAATCGTCCACAAATCCAAGACTTTCATTGGCTTCCACTGTGTCTTGTCCATTTTCCTGCAGAAGATAAGCCATAGCCTTACTAAATAGACCAATACCGCGGCCTTCATGGTTTGCTAAATAAAAGAGGGCTCCAGTTCCATGTTCTACGATCATTTTCATGGACTGTTTTAGCTGATAGCCACAGTCACATCGCTTGCTGCCAAAAATATCTCCGGTGTGACAGATCGAGTGCATGCGAATGAGCGCTTCTTCGTTGTATTCAAAGTCTCCATAAACTAAAACGCTGGACTGCTGATATTCAGCCAAATTTGCCGAAGAGAGCTTGTCGATCACTTCTTCAAAGTTATCCGTTTGTTCACAGCCTTCTAGCCAGCAATACCAGTTGAACACAACAGTTTCTCCATATAAATTAACAGGCAGTCGGATCGGACCTACTAAATAGATTGCGCCTTCGTCTTTTTTAATAATTTGTATTTTATCTTCAAGGATGGAAAGAACTTTTTCCTTTACGTTTTTGCTTTGTATCATCATAAGTACCCCTTTGTAGAACAAACGATTTTTTTGGTTATTTCAGTGAATACGTATATTTTATACTAGATAAATGAATGGAAAGTAGTGTTTTGCTCTCATTGGAAAAAAAAGCATTGAAACCATTATGATTATGGTCCAAGACTCTAGGATCTGTGTCATTTAAAAATATAGAAGTGTACTAGTCCTTCATCCTATGTAAACCACTTGTAAATGACTGTATGTTTGACTAGCAAGATGAAAAAGACACCTATTCTAATAGATCCATTATAACTAGATTCTTGATTTTCCACTAAGTACCTGTTCAGTCCGCTGCATGCAGCATGTACCCTGGAAATGTAGAGAAAAAGGGTAAACTGGAGGGGAACTTTGTATAAATTCACTTTAATTATTGCAGCATTATTTGCAAGTCTCTGTCATTCTAAACAGGCAGACGGAGCTGAACCAGTTTCAGTTGGCACAGTTTCAGCGTCAAATACGGCTGCTTTCACGTCATCAGAATTACATTCACCGATCGTAACAACGTTGGTACGAGGTGAAGAATTTCCTATCCTAAAAAGGAAAGAGGCAATAGATTCAGAGCTTATTCATACGGTTGCAACAGGGGATACGCTTTATCTAGTTGCCAAGCAGTATGGAGTAAGTGTGAACCAAATGAAAAGAGCTAATAGGATTATTGGTTCACGGCTATATGTAGGTCAGCGTCTAATCATACCGAATGATTTAGTTAATCATCGGATAAAAAAGAAAGATTCACTGTGGAAAATCGCAAGGACGTATAACGTTTCTATAGATCGTCTTATTAAGAATAACGATTTAGATGCTATTGTACTTCAGCCAGGTACAGAATTGAAAATTCCTGAAGGGTTTTATCAGGTACAGCTATTAGGCGGCAAAACGGGCTGGGTTCAGCAATCAGCTGTTAAAGAGAGTAAGCTGAATCGTTTCAATCTTGGCTGGAAGTATAATGGTAAGCAAGATTCGTATCAAAAACAACTCCACATCGATGGGTTAGATGTGGTATCACCTAGGTGGTATACACTGAGTTATGAGAACTTGATCAGCTTAAATGAGGATGACAATTATGCAGTTTCTGCTGCTAAAGCAGGTAAACATGTATGGCCTCTATTTGGTAACAGGTTTGATCCAGAGCTTACCGACTTTATTCTTTCTGACGCCGGAAACCGCCAGAAGGTTATTCGTGCTATAAAAAAATCTTTAGTGAAAACCAAGAGTCAAGGAATTAATGTGGATTTTGAAAACATTGATCCTAAGAATAAGAAGGATTATGTTACTTTTATTCAGGAATTAAAAAAGGAACTTAGTCCATATGGAATTGAAGTCTCAGTGGATGTTAGCCGAGAAAATGATGATCCGTTCTGGTCAGGCAGCCTGGATCGGGCAGGGCTAGGTAAAGCAGCGGATTATATCGTGTTGATGGGCTATGACGAACATTGGGGAAGTTCTCCAAAAGCAGGTTCGGTTGCATCCCTTCCTTGGACAGATGAAGGGATTAAGTTGCTGTTACGCGAAGTGCCTGCACATAAAGTTCTTCTTGGCGTCCCTTTTTACACGAGAGAATGGATCACAGATAAAAGTGGAAAAGTCAGAAGTGTAGATAGAACCATCACGGAAACAGAAAAGTTGATTCAAGAAAAGGGATTAACAAAAAAGTGGGATCACAGCACATCGCAAAACTATGTAGCGTTTATGGAAAATGGCGAGAAACATCAGATTTGGGTTGAAGACGAAACTTCAATGAAGCTGCGTTATGATCTTGTGAAGAAGTATCATTTGCGTGGAACTGCAGCCTGGTATGTTGGCGGTGGACCAGAGGGAATTTGGGATGCATTGAAATAAATGTGAGTACAAAAGAGCTAGCCGCATGAAATGGGCTAGCTCTCTTCTTGCATTTTCATAGTAATAGTAGAAAAATACAATTATAGGGTTTGATACTTGAGAAAACGTGAGAGGGTGAATTAGTATATGCCAGAAAAATATAAGTACGCTGATTATTACAAAACGTATGTGAAGCTAGTTCCAGAAGGGGATATTGTTCAAATTCTTAGTGAACAAATGCGTGAAACAGTTGGAATAATGAGCATGTTGAGCGAAGAAAAAAGCGAATATCGATATGCACCAGGCAAGTGGAGTATAAAAGAGGTAATAGGTCATGTAGTGGATACAGAAAGAATCATGAGCTACAGACTGCTGTCCATTGCGCGGGGCGAAAAAGTTTCACTGCCTGGATATGATGAAAATGCTTATGTTGAGGAAGCGGATTTTGATAGCAGTTCGATGAAAACTTTGTTAGAAAACTTTGTTGCCGTTCGCCAAGCAACGATTCAGCTGATCAAAAGTTTGAGTGAAGAGGCTCTGACGAGAACTGGAACAGCAAATGGTCATGAAGTTTCGGTTTCAGCGCTTATGATGATTATTGCAGGGCATGAACTGCACCATCGAAATATCATTTTGGAGCGATATGTCGCCAAAAATTAAACAATTGGTTAAGAAAGAGCCGACTAGTAAATGGAGAGCGGCTCTTCTTCATGCATTAGGATTCCGGCTTGGCATATGTGTCTTTTTATGAAAGACATTATGTGAATTGTTTGTTTCAAGCGAACACGTAAATTTATATTCACGTTAATTCGAATAATTCCACGTTAATTCCAATATATCCACGTTAATTTGAATAATTCCACGCTATTTCCAATAAATCCACGATAATAGCATTCAGCTGATTTACCGTCCAACTTCGATATATCTCTAATCGCAGCTGCCACAAGCTCTTTTTCAGATTCCATTCATCTCAAAAGCTGCACGAATCCCCGACTCAACAGCGCCTTCAACCCAGCCATGCTTAAGGGTAGTATGTTCACCGGCAAAATACAATCTTCCTTCAGGCGCTTTAATCGGTTCATACAACTCTAACTCCTGGTAGGGTTTAAACATTGTAAAGCAGCCTCCAGCATTCGGATCGGTAGACCAATCATGGCTAGAGCCCGTAACAAAATGCTGATAAACTTGTTCACCGTGAAACTGTGCAAGAAATTTTAGCGTTTCTTTAACCTTCATCTCGTTCGATGAGCTTCTCCAAGGAAACGTATCATCTTCCCACGTATAACTTCCTATTACCACGCCTGAGGATGTATCTTGTCTGCTTCGGCTAGGATAATGGGTAAAGCGTGTTGCTAGATCGGTAACCGATTTACCGCCTGTCAGCCCGTTTTTTTCCCAAAATCGGTGTTTAAACTCCAGCCCAATTTTAATGGAAGGGACGTAATGAAGTTCTCGTATTGCTTTTCGTTTGAAATAGGAAAGAGAGTTAAAAGGTTCAATTTGAACAAAATTTAATACGGAAAAAGGTAGAGTCAGTAACACTTTGTCGGCTTCAAAAGAGAAACGATGCAACGTTTGAGGACTTTCTGTGTATAGTTTCACTTTCGAATGATCCTGCACAATTCTCGTTAATTTTTGCCCAAAGTATATGTGATGCCGTAAATCCCTGAGAAAAGCTCTAGGCAAAAGATCGTACCCGCCTGTAATTTCGTAATATTTAATTTCGGGCTTAAAGATAATGAGTATGTCACGCAGTACCTCTAAAAAAGAAAGTTCTGGAAGACCTTCAAGGGATAACAGAACTTTGATGCTATCAATAGCACTAAGAGATAACGACCTACCGAACGGATTATTACGCAAATAATTGTCTAATGAGTACTGCTGAAAATTTTGAATCACTATCGGCCAGTTCTTTTCAGGATCTTTCTCAAGAAAATCAGCAATGGGCTGAACGGCAAATTGGATAAGCTGTTCTGGGGTTTTGCCTTTTTCACTTTCCAAAACAGGAAAACCGAGAATATCAGGATTTTTCTCGTATGCGTTATTGGTTGTACGAATGCCATTTACAAAAAGAAGGTCATGAGGATTGCTATTTATAAATTCATTTGTAGCCAGATTAAATTTATTGATGTATGCCAATACGAGTTTGTGCATTTCAGGAATGCGCATAGCACCTGCTTCAAAATAATTTCCGTGGGTAAATGGGGCTCTGACAGTATTAATGCGTCCTCCGACTCGATGAGTAGATTCTAGAAGGATAACATCGTGGCCAGCGTTTTTTAAAAGGGAAGCTGCGACAAGGCCTGCCATACCTGCTCCTACAATAATAATTCTTTTAGGAGAGAGGGTATTCTGTAAACCGTTCTTAATAGCATTCAGCATCTCATCATCTGATAGACGGTTCATGTTCATGCCAGTTCCCCCTGTGTTAACGTTCATGTTTTCTAATAATGTATTAACATAAATTTAAGAATATTATTTTGCTGATAAAACTAAAAAAGACAGCCGTTGTGGCTGTCCTTTTCAGTATCTATACCTGTTCTAGTTCTTCAGTCTGAACGATCACTTCTTCTTTATTTGGGTAGGTTTTCTCAATATGCTGCTCGCCCCAGGCGCAAAGTGAGTCTAAAATCCCTTTAAGTGACCAGCCATAATCGGTTAAAGAATATTCAACACGAGGGGGGACTTGATTGTACACCTCGCGAAGGATTACGCCGTCTTCTTCCAGCTCACGAAGCTGCTGTGTTAACATTTTTTGAGTGATTCCGGGCATCAATCTTTTTAATTCACCGGTTCTTCGCTTGTCTTTAATAAGGTGGCATAAAATCACCACTTTCCACTTTCCGCCGATTACTTCAAGAGCAGCTTCCACAGGTATATTGTATTTTTTCATGGACTAAAACACCTCCACCATTCAATTGTTACTTAAAAGTACCTACATTACTTTAAAGTGCGTACTTACTTTAAGTTTGTATATGTTTCATAATAACATCGAGTCATCCAAATGACTAGTGCATGACTTACTTAAAATCAATGGAGGGGATTTATAGATGGATTCAACAGCAGTTAAAGTGGAAACCGCGTCGAAATCAAAAGGTGGTTTTCCCGCACTATTAGCATTAGCAATTTCGGCTTTTGGCATCGGGACAACAGAATTTGTACCCGTTGGACTCTTATCATCATTAGCATCTGATTTAAATATATCCATTACGTTAGCTGGTCTACTCATATCTGGGTATGCTATGGGGGTTGCTTTTGGAGCACCAGTTCTTACAGCTTTAACGAATAAAATGAACAGAAAGACGTTGTTACTTCTGTTAATGGTAATATTTATCGCTGGAAACAGTGTTGCAGCTCTTTCATCAAGTTTTACCTTATTGTTGATCGCACGATTCATCACAGCATTTTCACATGGGGTGTTCTTTTCGATAGGGGCTACAATCGCAGCTGATCTCGTTCCTGAGCATAAGCGAGCTAGTGCTATCGCCTTTATGTTTACTGGTTTAACAGTCGCAACCGTAACAGGTGTGCCTCTAGGAACATTTATTGGACAAACTTTTGGCTGGAGAGCTACGTTCTGGGCAGTAGCATTATTAGGTATCGTAGCCATCATTGCAAGTGCCCTTTTAATTCCAAAGAATTTGAAAGAAGCACCGCCTTCTAGTCTAAAAGACCAATTGAAGATTATCAAAAACGGACGTCTATTATTGGCTTTTTCAATTACAGCTCTAGGATATGGTGGAACATTTGTAGCTTTTACGTATCTTGCACCTATATTAGAAGATGTAACTGGCTACGCGCCTAAAGCAGTTAGCTGGATTCTCTTAGGATACGGAATTGCGGTTGCCATCGGTAATACCGTTGGAGGAAAAGCCGCAGATAAAAATCCGATCAAAGCATTGTTCTGGATGTTCGTTGTTCAAGCCATCATTCTTGTTATATTAACGTTCACAGCACCATTTAAAATTGCTGGGACCATTACGATTTTCTTGTTAGGATTATTAGCATTTATGAATGTTCCAGGTCTACAAGTTTATGTTGTGAAACTTGCCGAAAGATATGTACCGTCTGCGGTAAATGTTGCATCTGCCATCAATATCGCTGCGTTTAATTTAGGTATCGCGATTGGTGCATTTGTTGGAGGTATCATTGTGGATTCAATCGGTATCATTCATACACCATGGATTGGCGGAGTTATGGTATTCGGCGCAGTACTTTTAACAGCATGGAGTGCTTCGCTTGAAAAAAGAGCAGTATAAAGAAAAAAGAAGGCAGCCTGCTGAGTCCACTGAAAAAGTCCTAAATAAAAGATTTGGTGCGGTGATCTCCGCTCCAGGGTACATGCTTTCCGCGGGGCGGGCGGTGAGCCCCATGCCGCTGCGCGTCTGTCCCACTCGTCCCGCAGGAGTCAGCACCCTTCCGCTCCAATCACTACAGGTTTGCATCAAAACCCAAAAGGAAGGATCAATTCAACTAGTCAGTCCAAAAATAAGGGCTTCGCATGATAATCACATGCGAGGCTCTTGTTTTTTCTGTTTAAAAAGAAAAACTTTTGAATTTCAACCTGTTTTTCAGTGCCCTCTCTCGCTCTATGGTTGCCTTTAATTATTTACTTACATGGAAAACAGGTTTAAGGTTGATTCTTTTTAGAAACATGATTCCTGTTAGTCCTACACCGATTATGATGGCTGAAAAAATAAACATAACAACCGAAATCGGTAACAGTTGATAGAAGAAGCTCGCCAGGAACGTACCTAATGAAAGGCCAAGTCCGCCTATTAGAGCGCGAAAGCTATAGATCTTTCCAATATGGGTTTCAGGAAAATCTGTCTGAATCATTGTAAGCAAGAGAATATCTCCCATCGGACTGCCGAATGCCGCAATAACAGCTCCGAGAAGTGCGACCCATAACGTATCGGCTGTTGCGATAACGATAAATCCAACACCCAAGATAAGGTGCCCGATATACATATAATTCATGTTTCTTTTAATATTGCCTACAACAAGTAAGCTGACGATATTACCTACACCATAAGCGCCTCCAATAAGTCCAAAAGCAGCTACACTTTCTTTTAAGACTTTTTCAGTAAAAAGGGGAACGCCAACCATGTAAACGGCACCCCAGCACAAGTTCACGAGCCCCAAACTAATCAACGCCCCTACAAGAAGTCTGTGATTATGAAGTAAATGGTAAGCTTGGGTTAGATCTTTCAATGGCGTCTGCCTCTTTTGAGAAGGATTGCTTTGTATGTACCTAGTCTTCATAAATGATTTCCGAATAAACGTTAGAGCAATAGCAGAAACCACAAATGTAAAAGAATCCAATGAAAAGAAGTGCGGCAATGGAAGAAATAAAAGAAAAACGCCTGTTAAACCTGGCCCGAATATTCTTGCCAAACGGTGTGTTGTATCCATTAAGGCGTTTGTTTGCTGTAATAATCTCGGGTCTTTGCAAAGGGAAGGTAAGCTTGATTGAAGAGAAGGATTAAAAAAAGTACCTAAACCAGATACAGCTACACTAATTAGGACGAGATGCCATATATGAATCTCTGACACCAATTCTATAAGGGGAATAAGTGCAACAAATAAAGCTCTAAGTAGATCTGTCCCAATCATGATATTAAAACGATTCCAACGGTCAGCATATACCCCGCCTAACAAGCCGAAGAATAAAGAAGAAAATGTTCCTGAACCAATTACATAAGCTGCAGAGGAACCTAGCTCTTGAATCGCAATCCACGTAATTGCTACCACATACAGATGATCTCCAATCGCTGAAAACAACTGACTGATCCATAAAACAACGAGATGAGGAAATTTAAAGACATTTTGAACAGACAATTTCGTACACCCTTTCTTTTTCATAAGCTGTTTTCGTATTCTTTGTTGTTATTGGAAGTGGTTAATTTCCGTTCCAGGTGCTCGCTTTCCACGGGGCAGACGGTGAGCCACATTTGTACGTTTCACTTTTAAGTGTCTCACCTGCCCGCCTGTCCCGCAGGACAAGGAAGGCTACGGCAGCGACGCATCGCACGAAGAAAAATTGAAGTTTAATTTTCGAGGAGTCTCACACCTTGCACTCTAATCAACTGTCACAGAAGAAAAATAAAAATGAAGTTTGAAAGCAACAATCTTTTAGAAAACAGCCTCTGCTTAATAAGAAAAGTGTATTTGAATGCTATTTATTTAACAATATAATATAAACTATAGTCATTATTAAAAATATTAATAACAAGGTGGTGAAAGAATGGATATCAATCAATTACAAGCATTTGACCAAGTGGTCCGTCACGGCAGTTTCAGCAAGGCCGCACGAATGATGGATATTTCTCAGCCAGCTATAAGTATACGGATAAAAAATCTTGAAGAAGAAATAGGAGGAGAGCTATTCAAAAGGGGAGGCAACAAGCTTGAAATAACTGTCTTGGGGAGAACCTTTCTGCCTTTTGCGCAGCAGGCACTAGCCACTCTTTATAAAGGAATGGAACAATCCAGACTTGCCCAGGAGGGAAAAGGGGGAACGCTTGCGATTGGAACACTCCCTACACTTGCGACCCATTATTTTTCTGCCACACTTACAACATTACAGAGAAAGTATCCTAATTTAGGGATCATCATTCATACAGGTCATAACCAGGAACTTTTAGAAATGTTATATGAGGGCTACGTGAAGCTGTGTCTGATGACGTATCCGTTTTTCAACGCTGAATTAAGAAGTCTGTTGCATATAAAAGAACCTTTAGTTTTTGTGACTCACTGTAACCATCCATTAGCGAAAAAGGGAAATCTGGAGTTAGCAGAATTAAAGTGTGCAGAACCTTACTTACTGGTGGACTGGAGTCTGGAAACCAAAAGAAGTCAAAAGGAATTGATCCCTTTTCATAATCTAGAAGTGCCTCCACAAACAGCTCTTGACATGATCAAAAACGGAGTAGGCGTATCACTTTTGACTGAAACAATGGTATCTAGTGAAATAGAAGGTGGGGAACTTGTAAGATTAACGATAAAAGACTTTCCTATGCTCTACAGAGAATGCGCATTGGTTCAGTTGAAGAGAGATACAGACATTTCATTATCACAACAGACTTTTATCCAAACACTGAGTGATACCATACGAAAAAATTACCAAAGCTGTGAGATTAAAGTAATCACTACAAAATAAATGTTCACGAAGTAGCCTGATGTACTTTTTTCTTTTTAACTTTAGCCACAATCGCAACCACTAAAAGAGGAAGAAATCCAAAAGAAAACGTTACAGCTGATTGCATGATAGAACCTGATTCACCAAGTTCAATCTCGTTTTTATACATAGTGAGAGAAAGAAACAGAACGATCGTCGCAATGATATAAATAAATTGGGAAGCTTTCACTTTTAACAGAGTTGATATCGCTTGATCTAGGATAAACAGCAATAACGCAATTTTCATATAAGATCCCAGGATTAAGGCTATTCCAAAGATCGCTTCAACACGTTCGACAATCTCACCTATACTGATTAACTGGGCGAGGACATGAAGCGGAAATTTTTTTAGAAACACTAATGGGCCAAGTCCCATGATTGAACAGAGTATCGTTAGTGCAAGAATGATACCATTGATAAACAATCCTAGATACAGCCATTTATTGATGGTTTGTCCTTGTTTAGGCTTTACAAAATAAAGAATCATAGCAAAAAAGAGGATATCCATATAAGGAAATCCGAACCCTACATAGACTCCATGTAAGATTGGTTTAAAACCCATGGGTGCAAGGGGGAGTAAATTGCCTAATTCGTATACGTTATAAGGCAGGATGAGCATGATTACGACGATAAATAACAAAACATACATAAGCAGGTGAAACATACGAGCCATCACTTCTATCCCTGCTTTGGCCGTTAACCCTGCGGTTATTAATATGAGACAATGAAAGATGAAAAGTGGGGTTTCTCTCATCATAGAAGTGGTAAAATATTGGCCCATTCCGTATACGATGTTTGAGTTAATATATAAGATCACAAGGATAAGAGGGATGATGATGATATAAGTCCATCCGCTTCCTAATGTGATGCGAACTTGATTTACATAGCACTCATTTGGAAACTGATTGTGCAGCGTAAGCACAAGAAATAAGATGAAAAACCCAGCTATGTTTGCAAGAAGCAAGGAGATCCATGCACCATTTTGGGCAGCAGCTAATAAAGGTCCCTGAATATTGATCAAGGCAGACCCTGTTATATACACTTGAAATAAGACAGCCATTTGCCAATAACTGATTTTACCTGCATGCATAGTAGTTACCCCTTGTTATTTTACTTGCAGCCATGAGAGAACGGCTTCAGCAGCTGGACCGAGAATGAAATAAAATATCTCGTCTAAGTTTGGTAAGTTCATCCCAGTAACATATGAAAAAAGCAAATAAACAGCTGGGATCGAAATAATCAAATAAACTTTTTTTGATTTTTTATCTTGTTTTACAGTTTTGAAATCGGAATAAAGTAGTGCAACCAAGATGAAAATAATCAGTTTTTCTGTCATCGTGATTCCTCGTCATTCTAATTCTTTTTGTGAAAAGCTCTTCCTATATCAGTGCCTGTGTTCGTAACATTCATAGTCGCATCTACATGAAAAACCGCATTTTTATAATAAGGTATTTTTTCTTTTTTTATCTTTGCCCATTCTTGAGGGTTCGATCTGTAGATATAGTTGCCTAAACCGATGATATCTAGATTTTTCTTTTGAGAATGTTTTAATAAGGCGGTTAGGTTAGCGTTAATTTGCTTTTCAATCTTCTCGTTAAGCTCTTCTACTTGAGACCCTTTTTTGATCGTTGTACATTCTAACTCTCCCATACTTGCCTGTAGTTTTGGCTTAATGTAGTAATGAATAGCCTCTTTTTTTATGGAAACGGATGTTTTAGTATGAGATTCAGTCACTTCGAACGTTTCTCTCAGCTTATTCCCTTTACAAGAAACTTCAATAATACCGAATTGAAATTCATTAGTGGCTAACATTAGGGATTTGGTGTCTTTGTTCGATAGTATAGTTTTCAATTTTCCTTTTTGAAAGATCGCAAGGCCATCTACAAAAATACTGTTCTCTTTCGATTTTTGTTTCTTTAGAAAGGGAGCGTATGCTGTATCCACTTCGCTATGAAGCTGCTTTCCAATCGTAAATAAATTAGCAGGATATGTTTTTGCACTAAACTTACTTCCCGTTTTAGTTGCTTCATTCAATTGCTCACTTACAGTATTTTCAACATGCGGTTTTTCTTTTAAATAGTCAGCTGCAACACCTTCTGTCACAGCAATACCTGTTAAAAGCCTTGGTTCATGATCACGATAGAAGAAATCTAGAGCCGAGCCAAGATTAAGTTTTTTAGCAACATCTTCACTGATAACAATGAATCGAACATGTCCCCAGTTTGCTTTTCTTCCTACATGAATCGTTACATCTCGAATGGCGTCAAAGACAGATTTTGCTTCGGTCTCAATATTGAAAAAAGATTCACCACCGCTACCAGCTGAAGCGATTTTAGGTGCAGGTTTGTAGAATTGGGTTGTAATTTTTACAGTGCCATCTTTATTTTGATCAATCGCAAGTGATTGGACAAAGACATATTCAGTAAGTTCCGCGTGATCCCAACAGCCTGATAAAAAAAGAAGGGAGGAAGCAACGATGTATTTAATTAACTTCTTCATCTTAATCCCGCCTTTTCTTATTTCGTGCATTAGATTCCTTTTCCAGTGCTTCGATGACGGAGCAATTTTTTCAATGACAAGCGAATGAAGCCATCTTTTAATAATGAAGTGCTGTTAAGTGTGAATGTACCTAGGTACGGTTCGTTAAGTACTTTTAATTTGGACAGATGGAGGAATATCAGTATAAACCCGATGAAAAGACCGAATCCTCCCATAACAGCTGCAAGAAACATTAAAGGTATCCGCAATAATCGTGCTGCGAATCCAAAATCGTAATAAGGAATGGAAAAAGAAGCAATTCCTGTAAGTCCAATTACCACAATCATGATGGGAGAAGCGAGCCCTGCATTAATGGATGCTTCACCGATGATTAATGCTCCAACAATACTGACGGTTGATCCAATCGGTTTTGGCAGTCTTACACCAGCTTCTTGTAAAAGTTCAAAGAAAAAGAGCATGATCAATGCTTCAATTATCGCTGGAAAGGGTATCCCTTCCCTCGTATCTAATAACGCTATAAGAAGCACTGTTGGTATTAGCTCTGAGTGAAATGTCGTTAATGCAATATAGATGCTCGGTAACGCCAAACTTAAAATAAATCCAACAAACCTTACCATCCTGATAATCGATGAAAATATCGACCGTTGATAATAGTCTGAAGCAGATTGAAAGAACTCATTAAACAATCCTGGACAAATAACAATAGTACCTGTCCCTTCCATCAAGATGATGATTTTGCCTTCTAATAGAGATGCAGCAGCAACGTCCGGTCTTTCTGTAAATCGATATTGAGGAAAGGGGGTAATAGTTGAGTCTTCTATTAGTTCAGCGATATAGGAAGTTTCAAGGATTTCCTCTTTATTTATTTTGTTAATTCGTGCCTCAAATTCTTCTAACATTTCCTTTTTTACGGTTCCGTTTAAATAGCCATAAACAAATTTAGTATTCGATTTACTTTCTGTTTGTTTAAATACAAATTTCAAGTCTGGTGATTTCAGCCTGGAGCGAATCAAACCAAGATTTTTCTGGAGGTTCTCAATGGTTCCTTCTCTTGGTCCGACTACAACTACCTCGTTTTGAGGTTCTGCAACACTTCTTTTTTCAACAGCTGATGCATCGATGCTTATGGCAAGATCCCATTTATCAAAGAGTAGAACGATATGGCCATTCACAACATTCGCATTTAATTCGTTGTAATTTTTCACGAGTATTACAGGTCTTGATGAAACACCTTTATTCTCGAAAAAGTTTTTGATTTGTTGAACGGAAACAGAAAGCGAAAGAGCAGCCTCAAAGTCAGGCATGTCTTTAATAATTTGATATAGCAGGTTTGATTTTTCTTCTTGAACAAGAGAATCGCAGTGTACAACCAAAGCTTCTTGTTTGTAGTTCTCACCGAATTGAAAATGCCTGATCTTAATATCATCACAGTTTTTATAAAGATTCCGTATGTATTCATCATTTGCCTGGAGATCTTTGTAGATTGAAACGCCCACTTTTAGTGTATCCACGACTGTCTTCACCTGCCTTTATCCTTTAATGTTTGATGAAGAAGAAGAATCTATACATTATTTACCATGATGTTGGACGAAATTAGAGTAGTTTCTTGACACGAATTACACTTTTCTCGATAATATAGACAGAAAGCTTTCTAGGGTTCCGTAGTGAGATTCACTAGACTGGTCCGAGAGAAAGCGCACGGTGGATACACGGTGTACACGGAAGGATAAAAGCCTGGGAGGATATAGATACTATATCTTCCCGGGCTTTATTTATTTTAGGAGGTTGTTAGAATGGCGTGGGTCTATTTATTTATTGCAGGCATTTTTGAGATCGTGTGGGCAATTGGATTAAAATATACGAATGGCTTTACTCGACTTTGGCCTTCGGTAGTAACCGTTATTGGAATGATTGTAAGTTTTTATTATTTGTCACAAGCTACAAAAGTGCTGCCGATCGGAACGGCGTATACCATCTGGACAGGAATTGGCGCAGCTGGTGCAGTTATCTTAGGAATCATACTTTTTGGAGAGCCGAAAACGTTGCTTCGTTTTGTATTTTTAGCGTTTGTTATTACGGGGATCATCGGTTTGAAGGTAACGGCAGGAAGTCAGTGAGTAGAGATGGAACTGAAAATGGATGAGGAAATGGGAAAGCTGCCTTAAACAGGTGTTTAACAAGACCTGTGAAGGGCAGCTTTTGTGTAGTTTAAAATTTTTTTAGGAAAGCAGAAATACGAGCGCTCGCCAATTCCGCATCTGAATTCAAATCTTTTCCTGTGCACCAACTTTTGCGCTTTCATCGACTTCAAGACTCGTTTTGTATTCGATTCTCTTTATTACACACCCAGGACCAATTTCGATGGTGTTTCCACGCACTACTTCAGCGTGTGTGTATTCCAGGTAAAGATGATCGCCTTCGATCACTTCTGCTGTGAGTTGATCATTATGATTACTCATAAAAAATTTGATCAGTTTTTTAAAGCCTGAGGAATCTCTTGTTTTTTTCACAGTTATATTTTCCCCGCCAATTTCTTTTGCTTCACAATGGCGTAGAAGTTCCACATCTATTGTACCTGCATTTAAGAGACCATCAATTTTAAAATTGCCGCGCGCATCAAACGATTCGGCTTCGCAATCACCTTTAATCTTCACTTGCCCTTTTACATCTATTTCATCACCTGTTAGATTTCCTTGAACAGAAGCTGAACCGCGTACAATGATTTCTTTACCTTTCAAATCTCCTTTAACTGAAGATGAGCCTTGCACCTTTAATTCCTGACAAGAAAGGTTTCCATCAATGTCGGTACTTCCGTTAATCGTCATCTCTTTCGCTTCTACATCACCTTCAATATGAGTAGAGCCGTTGATTTTTGCAGTTCCTGTAGTAATGTTCCCTTCAATATGAGCACTGCCATTGCATTTAAATTCTTCACATTTTAGATCACCATTGATATGAGCTGATCCGTTCACTTTTACTTGGTTATACTCGCCGCCAGAAGAAGTTCCTGATCCAGAAATACTAATGTTTTTAGTTGCTGTTTTCTCCATTTTTTAATTCCTCCTCCACGTTTAGGAAAGTTTTAATTTTAGTTCTTCTGTAAACTGATTGAGTTTATAATGAGCGATGATTTTTGCTTGAGATTCTACGAACAGCTTAGCGGGTTCAGGTGTAAGGATAAAAAAGGACACACCCATTTTGCGGATAAAGATTAGTTCACTTTCATTGCTTTTCAGATTCTTTGAATTTTCATCAAGCACTTTTAATAAATCCATACCTTCAGAACGATTTACTTCGCCAGTTTGTAGCAATTTGTCTAGAACATATAAGGTCAATAATTGATTGAATGTATAAGAAGTTGTGGTTCCATGGTGATTAATGTACATGTCTAACGATGTATTTGAAACAATGTTACGTTTGGTGAGTTCTTCCACTGATAATGTAGTTAGGGTGGGGGAGGGAGAAAACATATCAGCCAGTTCATCGAGTGATAAATCATCTTTTAACGATTTGATTTTTTCAATTCGCAGTAACATATCATCTTTAGGAAAGAAAGTTTCTTGACCTGTAAACGTAGATTTCCGAATGAACCAATTTTCAGGAATTAAGTTCTTTCTTTTCCAACGGTATAGTTGACCATAAGAGATATTAGCTGCTTCAAGCAGATCTTTTTTTGAGATTAGATTTTCCATGATTAACCTCCTTGATAACAATGTAACATAACACTGTTACGTTGTGCAAATAAAATATTTTCTAACAAGGAAAAGTATAATGAGATTTTGAATATCAATAAATATAAGATGGAGGGGAATAAATGGAGAGTTGGTTTGGTCCAGGTACTTCGGGATTTAATATGTTTGGCTCGGAGCATGTATTAATACTCATACTGATAGTCATGGTGAGTGTAACCATGTATGTCCTTCGTTCTCGTTTGATGGGAAAGGGTGGGGTTAAGAGGATTCTGCTTGCCGGCTTGTTGCTCTCTGAAATCTCTTATCACTTATGGGCGGTCTATAACAATATATGGACCATGCAGTTTTTTCTGCCATTGCAGCTTTGCAGTCTAAATATTCTACTAAGTATCGTTTTATTGTTAACAGATAATCGAAAACTGTTTGCGTTTGTTTATCTTTTTGGTTTAACAGGGGCTATTCAAGGGTTGCTGACACCTGAGTTATACCAAGAGCCTTGGCATTTTCGATTTCTTCAATATTTTATTGCACATGCATTTATCGTTTGGACAGCATTATATTACGGTATCGTAAAAACCTTTAGAATAAGCTGGGCTCAGTTTTTTATGTCCTTTCTTTGGCTGAATGTATACGCACTCGGAGTATACTTGATAAATACCGCGATAGGCGCAAATTATCTATTTTTGATGAAAAAACCAGACAATGCTTCTTTAATGGATTATTTAGGACCGCATCCGTGGTATATTCTCGCTCTTGAACTAGTAGCTCTGTGCCTTTGTCTGCTTGTTTTTATCCCGGTAAAAGAAAAGTCTCACGTAATTAGAAAAGGCCACCCGCTGTTTAAAGCGTAGTGGCCTTATTTTATTGAAGTTTTTGTGACTTTATATGGAATTATAAGAATTAATTGGAATTTAATGTATACTAAAGGTGAGGAGGGATTTTATGAATGAAACACTAATCAAACCTATAAGATGGGTACCTTTTCTTGTACTAAGTTTCTTAGTGATCGGAAGCAACGTAATATTGTACCAGACTTCATACTTCCAACCTGTTCCGGATGCCATAGTAATTGGCTCTATAATTGACTTTCTTCTCGTAATCCCGCTGCTTACCTATTATTTTATCATCCGTAAAAGATATTCTTGGAAACTGACATTACTTGTTGCGCTTATAAGCTATGGTTTCGCTTCGTACATCATTCCTGATTTTTTATTGGATAACTTTTCTGCAGTTCCAAAAGCGCTCTTGCTTTTAGAAGCGGGCTTTATCTCAATTGAACTCTATTTATTAATAGTGGTGTGTAAAAAGTTCCCTCAAGTTAAAAAGACATATATGGAACTGCCAGCCGAGACCCCATTTTTAATTAAAATAAGACAGGCGGTTAGCGTTCACTTTGTTCAAAGCAGGTTGATTGATGCTGTGGTTAGTGAAGTTACGATGCTATATTATGCTCTGTTTTCCTGGCGTATAGCACCTATGACTGGTACTGACACCTTTACCTACCATAAGAATACGAGCTATGTTGCTCTTCAACTGATGCTCATCCACGCACTTATCATAGAATCTGTAGGGCTTCACTACTTCTTCAGTCAGATCAATCATACGGTCTCACTTATCTTACTTTTCCTTAACATCTATTCAATTCTTTTTCTTATCGCTCAGATGCAGGCTGTTAAGAAAGTGCCACTTATCGTTTCAGATCAAACGCTGATTATGAATATAGGGTTTATGAAAGGATTAGAACTCCCGTTTAGCGTGATACAGGAATTGAAAACATATGAAGGACCAGATGAGATTCCTGCATCTGAAAAGAAATATACATTTGAAGCAAGAGTAAGTGATTTTATTCCTGAAAAGCCAGTAATCGAGCTATTGTTGAAAGAAACGGTGAAAGCAGATATCATCTATGGATTTAAAAAGAATGTTACAAGAGTCGTTATAAAAGTGGATGATTCTGTTGAATTGATGAGATTAATTGAAAAGAGAATGAATTCTAAAAATGAGCTTAATTAAAAGTTCTGCAGTCTTTTTTTAACAAATGTTCAATTTCACCTTGTTAAATGGAAATGCTATTGTTAAGATTTCAGAAGGTTACAGAAAAATTCCCTCGACAGGTGAAAAAATATATGTTTAAAAATACAGCAACAACACAACAAAAAAAGACTTTTTTAACTTCTGTTCAACTTATCGTTATTTTTTATTTATTGTCTGTTTTAGTAGCGACCATTTTATTAAGTTTGCCGGTCGGACATAACAAGGGCGTAGAACTGAAGTTTATCGATGCATTATTTACTGCAGTCAGTGCTGTAAGTGTTACAGGTCTGACCGCTGTCAATATCTCTGAAACATTCAACCATATAGGTGTTGTCCTTCTGGCAATCATCGTGCAAATCGGTGGGATTGGCGTTATGACGCTAGGAACAGCGATTTGGCTTTTAATCGGCAAGCGCATAGGGATGAGAGAGCGCCAATTGATAATGACGGATCAAAACCAATCCACGCTTGCAGGTCTTGTGCAGCTGATGAAGCAAATCTTAACACTAATAATAGGGATTGAGGTTGTCGGAACCGTTTTATTCTTTATCCTGTTTCAACCCTATTACGATACGGAAGTAGAAGTGTTGTATCACGCATTCTTCGCCTCTGTTACAGCAACGACGAATGCTGGATTCGATATTACGGGAAGCTCGCTGATCCCGTTCCGCAACGATTATCTTGTTCAAATCGTTACGATGTGCTTGATTACAGCAGGTGCCATTGGATTTCCTGTACTTGTAGAAATCAATAACTTTATCAAAGAAAGAAAGTATTTAGAGCGCTATACGTTTACCCTCTTCACGAAGGTTACTACGACTACCTTTGCATTATTGGTTGTTACTGGCGCAATCGGAATTTATGTTTTGGAGATGAATGCTTTTTTTGAGGGTAAATCTTGGCATGAAACGTTATTTTATTCTTTATTCCAGTCCGTTACAACACGAAGCGGCGGTTTATCCACCATGGATGTCTCTGAATTCACAGTGCCAACCCTTCTTTATTTAGGAGTGATGATGTTTATTGGAGCATCACCGAGTTCTGTCGGTGGTGGTATCCGAACAACAACTTTTGCTGTAGCCTTATTAGCTATTCTCTTTTACGCTAAAGGTAGAAACACAATTAAGATCTTTAAGCGTGAAATTTATCCAGAAGATATACAAAAGTCGTTTATTGTTATTATCGTTGCTATGGTGCTTTGTACGACTTCTACAATTATCCTAGCAATTACAGATCCGATGCCGATTGAGTATCTCTTTTTTGAAGTGTGCTCTGCATTCGGAACAACAGGGCTCTCAACTGGAATTACTGGTGATTTGAGCTCGATCGGAAAAGTTATTCTTATGCTGTTGATGTTTATCGGAAGAATTGGCGTACTGTCATTCCTCTTTATCATCCGAGGGAAAGTAGTAACAGAACACATTCATTATCCTAAAGAAAAATTAATTATTGGCCAATAAAAGCAATCATGTTTGAATTCAGTCTATTGTTTACTTATAATGAACATAAGTAAATAGTGTCCTTCGGGGTCGGGTGAAATTCCCAACCGGCGGTGATGAGGCAGTGGCCTCTTAGTCCGTGACCCGGTTTTGCGATTCGTGAAAACGGTGGATTCGGTGCAAATCCGAAGCCGACAGTATAGTCTGGATGGGAGAAGGAACGTGAACGCTTTTAATTGCCTGTATTTTAAAAAAGGTAGATTAAAGGTTTATTTCGTTATACTTTTAACACAAACCCCGGAAGCAATCTGTTTCCGGGGTTATTTTTATTTAAGAGAATCAAGACTCCCGCTTTGCATATTTACGATGATTATTTTTCTTATAAAAGAACAAGTTACAAGGGAGGGAAAGTTCTTTGTTTACAGGCATCATTGAGGAAAAAGGAACGATTAAGGCAATTTCAAAAGGCGATGAAACAATCGTACTTACTATTTCCGCAGAAGAGGTGTTGAAAGACGTGCACCTTGGAGACAGTATTGCGGTAAACGGGGTATGTCTAACCGTTACTTCTTTCGGCAAAAATCAGTTCACAGTAGATGTGATGCCAGAAACGTTCAAGTCTTCAACTTTGAAACTTTTAAACAATCGGGACAAAGTAAATTTGGAACGAGCTATGGCAGCAGGAGGAAGGTTTGGCGGACACTTCGTTTCTGGGCATGTTGATGGTACAGGAGACATTGTAGAGAAGCGGCCAGAAAAAAATGCGATCTATTATACGATTGCACTTCCAGATCAACTGATGCGCTACTTTATGCTAAAAGGCTCCGTTTGTGTAGATGGGACAAGTCTTACCGTTTTTGACGTTACGAATAATACGATAACAGTCTCCTTGATTCCACATACCGCAGAACATACGATTTTAGGAATAAAAGGAGCGGGAGACGTTGTGAATATCGAATGTGATATGCTCGCAAAATACGTTTACAGAATGTTAGCTCCCGAAAAAGAAGACCAAAAACAAAAGTCGAAGCTGTCTCTTGATTTCTTACAAGAGCACGGATTTTAGGAGGAGAGTTCATGTTTCACTCCATAGAAGAAGCAGTTGCAGATTTAAGAGAAGGAAAAATTGTTATCGTTGTGGATGATGAAGATCGTGAAAACGAAGGAGATTTTGTTGCGTTAGCTGAAGGAATTACACCTGAAGCCATCAATTTTATGGTGACTCACGGACGTGGTCTCGTTTGTACACCGATCTCTGAAGAAATTGCGTTAAAGCTGGATCTTTCACCGATGGTAGCAGCCAATACCGATTCACACGGCACCGCTTTTACGATTAGCGTCGATCACAAATCAACAACAACCGGGATTTCAGCTCAAGAACGAGCAGCTACTGTTCGGGAGCTTGTGAATAATGATTCTGTGCCATCTGACTTTAAGCGGCCAGGACATATCTTTCCGTTGATCGGAAAAAAGGGCGGCGTGTTGAGACGAGCGGGGCACACAGAAGCCGCAATTGACTTAGCGAAAATGGCTGGCAGCCAATCTGCTGGTGTAATCTGCGAAATTATGAAAGAGGACGGAACGATGGCTCGTGTTCCTGAACTCGTTGAACTGGCAAAACAGCACAATATGAAACTAATTACGATTAAAGACCTTATCACGTACCGAAACAAAACAGAACAGATGGTGAAGCGTGAAGTCGAAATCAATCTACCAACTGAGTTTGGTGATTTTAAAGCAATTGGGTTCTCAAATGTGCTGGATGAGAAAGAACATGTGGCCCTTGTAAAAGGTGAAATCAACAGTGAAGAACCTGTGCTGGTTCGTGTTCACTCTGAATGTTTGACAGGTGACGTGTTTGGATCAGCTCGCTGTGATTGCGGTCCACAGCTTCATGCCGCTCTTTCTCAGATTGAAAAAGAAGGCTCTGGTGTTTTATTGTACATGAGACAAGAAGGACGCGGCATCGGTCTTATTAATAAAATGAAAGCTTATAAGCTTCAAGAAGAAGGACTCGATACAGTTGAAGCCAATGAGCAGCTAGGATTCGCACCAGATTTGCGTGATTACGGTATAGGTGCTCAAATTCTTAAAGAGCTTGGCATCAGCAAAATGAAACTTTTAACCAATAACCCAAGAAAGATCGCGGGATTAAAAGGCTATGACTTGGAAGTAACAGACCGTGTGGCACTTCAGATGCCTCATAACGAAAACAACGAAGAGTATTTAAAAACAAAAAAGAGCAAATTGGGGCACATGCTTCATTTCTAATACAGGAGGAACGTTAAATGGCAAAATTATTTGAAGGACATTTAGTTGGTACAGGATTAAAAGTAGGAATCGTTGCAGGGCGTTTTAATGATTTTATTTCGGATAAGTTAGTATCTGGGGCACAGGATGCATTTAAAAGACACGGAATTTCCGAAGATGATGTAGATATCGCATGGGTTCCAGGTGCATTTGAGATTCCATTAATCGCTAAAAAGATGGCAGACAGCGGGAACTATGACGCTGTGATTACGTTAGGAGCGGTTATCCGGGGATCCACTCCGCACTTTGATTACGTTTGTAATGAAGCTGCTAAAGGAGTTGCGCAAGCATCAATGACAAGCGGCGTTCCAGTAATCTTTGGGGTGCTAACAGTAGATTCTATCGAGCAAGCGATTGAGCGTGCTGGAACAAAAGCAGGAAACAAAGGCTGGGAAGCAGCAGTATCTGCGATTGAGATGGCAAATCTGACTCGTCAGTTAGGATAAATAAGCTAGTGTGTGGAAGCCCGTCACTTTTTGTGGCGGGTTTTTGTTGTGGATGGGAAGCGAGGGATAGGATGACAAGCGTCGATAATTGTCGATTCGCCGCTATATGATGGAAATTCGCCGGATTATTGCAGAACTCGCCGTAATATAGGCGAAACTCGCCGGAATAAGTGGGAAATTTATAGAATTATTAGGTTGTGCACATCCCGCTAGCACAAACAATGCGCTTTATTAGTAGGAAATGCTGCACATCTCTGTTTAAAAGAAATCTACTTATTCCGAGTGAATAAGGTTAGTAGAATTTTCTATCGGCAGCTTACTCCTAGGATTTGTGATTAAATTTTAAATCGTATAGACTAATGGTGCTTACAACTAATGGTTGAATAATCCATAATATATGTAATAGGTAATTAAACGGATAAAGTATAGGAGTATTTAATAATGACTAATATTCTAATTGTCGATGATGATATCAATATTTTAAAGCTTGTAGATGTTCATTTAACTGAAGCAGGATATAAAGTGTTTCAAGCACAAGACGGTTTAGAAGCTTTAAACATCCTTCGTAATAAGAATTGTGATTTGGCAGTTGTGGACGTGATGATGCCTTATATGGACGGTTATCTATTAACAAGAGAGATACGAAAAAATTATGACATTCCTATTGTCTTATTAACAGCGAAAAATCAAATTGAGGATAAGGAAAAGGGCTTTCTATCTGGAACAGATGACTATCTGGTTAAACCTTTTGAACCGAAAGAATTACTCTTTCGAATTAAAGCCTTATTACGACGTTACGATAGACAATTAGATGAATCCGTTGTTTGTTTAGGACGAACGGTAATTAACAAAAAGAGCTATGAAGTTCACATTGGTGATTTAACTATACTTTTACCTTTAAAGGAATTTGAATTGTTGTATTTTTTCCTTTCAAACCCTATGCAAGTGTTTACTCGAGACCACTTAATTGAACAGATTTGGGGTCTGGATTATGAAGGAGATGAAAGAACTGTAGATGTTCATGTAAAGAGATTAAGGGAACGTTTTTCTAAATTGACAGATGATTTTCAAATTAAAACAGTACGTGGTGTCGGGTATTTACTGGAGGAGGCAAAATGATGAGGTCTCTTTACGTAAAATTTGTAGTTATTACTATAGGGATCATGATTTTGAGTGGTATATTAGCTTTTGTTATCTCCAATACATACTATCAGCAAAAATTAAAACCCTATAATAATCAAAAAAACACAAAAATCGCACTAGAAATGGTGTCTTTTGTTGAAGAACACCCAAGTATCAATCTAAAGGAGTACTTTGAAAACCTTTCAGCCATTGGCTATCAAATATACTTATTAGAGAATTCTGGAGATGAATCCTATTTCGGAGCATCTTTTCGTAATAAAATGCTACCTGCTTCAACTAAAGAACACGTATTAAACGGTAATGTTTATCATGGTATTCTTCATTTTCCGAAAGAAACATTTGTGACAGGCTTTTTTGCAAATGAATTAAAGAACACAATCGGTGTGCCGTTGAAGCATGATGAAAAAAGCTATGCTCTTTTTATTAGGCCTGATATCAAGTTGCTTTTTAATGAAATGCATATTCTTTTCGGTTGGCTGTTTGCCTTAATGATCACGTTAAGTATTGTGATGGTAGTGGTCAGTGCTAAATATTTAGTGAAGCCAATCTCTAAGTTAACGGTTGCCACAAAATCACTCTCTAAAGGGAACTTTAACGTTGAACTTGATATTAACCGTGGTGATGAATTAGGGGAGTTATCTCATAGCTTTTTACATATGTCGCGAAAGTTAGAACAATCGGATGAGATGAGAAAAGAATTTATATCCAACATCTCTCATGACATTCAATCACCCTTATCAAATATAAAAGGATACACTAATCTGTTGGAAAAAGAATCACTGAATTCAAAAGAAAAAACACATTATATATCTATAATAAACGGTGAAATTAGTAGGCTCTCTACTCTAACTAAACAATTATTACTTCTTGCCTCACTAGATCGCGATGAAGAAGTTTTAAAGAAAAAACCATTCAATATTGCACAGCAAATTAAAGAACTGGTCCGAAATTATCAATGGCTCATAAATGAGAAAGGGATTATGCTACGCTATTCCCTTCCGGATACAGAATATATCGGTGACCCTTCTTTATTGAATACCGTCTGGGATAATCTGTTAACGAATGCGATTAAATATAACAAACCTAATGGCAGTATTGAAATATCGATTGAAGAAAGAGAAAAATCGTTATTTATCACCTTTGAAGATACAGGAATAGGAATGAATAATAAGGAATTAGAAAGGATTTTTGATCGCTTTTATCGTGCAGATATCGCACGGTCGAGAACTGTGGAAGGGACCGGACTGGGTCTATCAATCGTTGCTACCATTGTTGAATTGCATGGTGGTCATACGGATGTGAATAGTAAAGAAAATCAAGGGACTACCTTTGTTGTTGAATTACCTATTGGTTAGAAAAATACTATTAAAAGTGTCAGGCATTGCCCATGGTATCCATTGGTGATGAATGACATTTTTTTGTGGCATTCTTTCCTCCAAATGATTTGTAACTTGTTATTCATCGTCTGTTCATATTCGACCTATAGACTAAGAATATAACAAGAGATGGAGGAGATGTTATGAGCGTTGCTTGGAAAGAGATATTAAAAAATAAAGTTCGGTTCACAATATTAGGTTCAATCATTTTTCTAGTTAGTTTATTAACTTTTATCATTTCAGGTTTGGCAAATGGATTATCACAAGATAATGCTGCATTAATAAAAGACTTGCCCAGCGGCCAATTTTATATGAATCAAGAAGCAGAAGAAACCTATAATTTATCGAGAATAGACAACGGTATGCAAGAAAAAATAATAAACCAACAAAAAGATGCTGTTGCACTATCCATACAGATGGGCTTTTTAAACGATGAGAGTGGGAAACAACGAAGCGTGGCTTTTGTTACATCTACCGACTCAAAATTATTTGAAAATGTAAACAGCGGGGAAATTGTACTTGACCGTTCATTAGAGAATGATGGCATCAAAGTTGGAGATCTCTTAACTCATAATCAATCTAGTGAAAAGTTTACTGTAAAAGGTTTCGTGGATCAAAAGAAATTTAGCCATGCACCTGTAGCTTATCTAAGTATGGAGAATTATAAAGAGATTTACCCTTCTGAAGAAATGCAGCTAGTCTTTATACCAGGAGGAGAATCTTCTCAACAATTTTATGGTCTACAATCTTTTTCGAATAGTGATTTTCTTAAAACAATTCCTAGCTACAGTGCAGAACAAACGTCTTTAAATCTGATTGTATGGTTTTTAGTTGTAATTAGTGGAATGCTGTTCGGTATCTTTTTCTATATGATGAACGTTCAAAAAATAGGGCTATTTGGAATTTTAAAAGCTATAGGGGTAAAAACAAGTGATTTGTATAAAATGATGTGGACTCAAATGTTGTTTATTACACTTATTGCACTTTCTCTATCTGTTACTATTAGCCAATTCTTTAATAGGGTTGCACCTAAGGACATGCCTTTTCGTTTAACGACTGATACCACCGTGCAATTGTCTATTGTCTTCCTAATCATTGGATTCATTGGAGCTACACTATCTGGTTTACAAATAAAAAGAGTAGAACCATTACAAGCGATTCAACAAGGGGAGGTTTAATAGGGGAATGTTTACAATTGATAACGTTAGAAAAACATTTACTAATGGTGACGTGAAGGAAGAAATATTAAAAGGAATCAACCTCTCTCTTAAAGAAGGAGAGATAACAGCTTTAGTAGGTCCATCAGGATCGGGTAAGAGTACACTTCTTACAATAGCTGCAGGACTTCAATCTGCAACAGATGGACACGTCATATTTGAAGGCAAAAACATAACTACTATGAGTTCTGAACAAGTGCGGAATATACGAGCAAAAATGTTTGGTTTTGTTTTTCAATCTGCACATCTTGTTCCTTTTCTCACAGTAGTAGAACAACTAATACTAATGCTGGATGTTGCTGAATCTAAAATTAAGAAACATGAACAACAACAAGAAATTGACAACATTCTAAAGTTAGTTGGATTACAACATCGTAAAAATGCTTATCCTTCTTCATTGTCTGGTGGGGAAAAACAAAGGGTTGCAATTGCTCGTGCAATCATTCATAAACCTAAAGTTCTCTTTGCAGATGAACCAACTGCAAGTTTAGATTCAAAAAAGTCAAAAGAGGTTATGTCGTTAATACGAGATTTAACAAAAAGATTGAACATTACTACCCTAATGGTTACCCATGACGAGGAAATGCTTTGTTATGTTGATCATATAATAAAAATGAGTGATGGAAAGGTTTTGTAGACTACAGCAGCCGTCTAGTGATGGCTGCTTTTTTAGTGATTAGCTTGACTCAAAAATTTGGACACACCACTCTTCATCAAAAGGCATATATTAAACAGCAAATTAAATTTTTTTATGCATATCGAAAAGCAATTGACATAGTTATTAGAATAGTGTTAAGATTACCAAAGTTACAAACTACAAAATTATGGAAAGGATGGTTGTGTCATGGTGAAAGTAATGATTGTTACTCAAATTGCGGTCTCTATTGTATTAGATAACAACTCTACAACTTCATATCATGGCCTGCCGGAAGAGATGTAAGATTCCTTTCTATTCATTTTTCGTATCTACATACATATTCGTACGCAGGTCACCCCAGTCGTGACGTGTGTTTTTTTATGGTTATTAAAGCATATCGCCTTTCGAGTGGTATGCTTTTTTATTTTTGTTTGCTTAGAAGAATCACTCTTCTTTTGCAATAGATCACTAACAATTAGGAGGAAAACAGATGAAAAAAGAAGTGCTAAACGTGTGGTTAGAACGCAAGGATCATACACTTTTTGGGTAGCTCAGTTAAACGATTGTTTAAAAGTAACAGAGATTGAGAGGAGAGACATTTATGTTTTCAGTTTTAGGTAAGTTAGCTTGGTTTTTTAAGAAGCATTGGATTCGGTACACAATTGCCGTGGTGCTGCTCACTGGAGTAGGAATCATCGAGATCATCCCTCCAAAGCTTATTGGGAATATCATTGATTCCATTCATATGGGTACGATCACAAGAGAAGATATGATGAAGACGCTCGGAATCTTTGTTGCAGTTCTAATTTCGATGTACGTCACGATGTATATCTGGATGTACCAGCTTTTTGGAGGCGCTTTTATTATTGAACGTACGATGCGTTCTAGCTTCATGCGTCACTTGTTAAAGATGACTCCTACTTTTTTTGAAAAAAATAGAACAGGAGATTTGATGGCTCGAGCAACGAATGATCTGAAGGCGATCTCAATGACTGCAGGATTCGGAATATTAACGCTCGTTGATTCAAGTTTGTTCATGCTGACGATATTGTTCGTTATGGGGTTCATGATCAGCTGGAAATTGACGTTTGCAGCACTTATTCCACTGCCAGTTATCGCGTTTATCATTAAAAAGTACGGTAAAAAAGTACATCAGCGTTTTACCGTTGCACAAGATGCCTTTGGTGAGATGAACGATTCTGTCTTAGAAAGCGTTCAAGGTGTGCGTGTAATCCGTGCTTATGTACAGGAAGAAGCAGATGTAGAGCGTTTCAATAAAGTGACAGATGATGTATTTGAAAAGAACTTGGCTGTTTCCAGAATAGACGCACTTTTTGAACCGACTATAAAGGTCCTAGTAGGAATGAGTTACTTGATTGGTTTAGGTTACGGTGCTTACATGGTGTTTCACAAAACGATTACACTCGGTGAACTTGTAACGTTTAACGTGTATCTCGGGATGCTGATTTGGCCGATGATTGCAATTGGGGAACTAATCAATATTATGGAACGCGGAAGTGCGTCACTCGATCGAGTAAACGAGACGCTGTCATATGAACCAGACGTTAAGAATGCAGAAGATCTTGTTCCGCTAAAAGATCCAGGCACGATTGCATTTGAAAATGTAACGTTCCGATATCCGTCTTCAGAAGTTGATAACTTAAAGAACATCAATGTTACGGTCAAAAAAGGGGGAACCCTGGGAATTGTAGGACGTACGGGAAGCGGGAAAACGACTTTGCTCAAGCAGCTTCTAAGGGAGTATCCAGCTGGAGAAGGTAAGATCTCGTTCTCAGGTGTTGGAATTGAAGACATTGCGCTAGAAAATCTACAAGGATGGATTGGCTATGTGCCGCAGGACGCTATTCTATTTTCCAAAACGGTTCAAGAAAACATTCTTTTCGGCAATAGTTTAGCAGATGAGGATAAACTGAACCATGTGATGGAGATGGCTTCTTTTAGAAAAGACGTTCAATATCTGCCAGAAGGATTGAACACACTTGTTGGTGAAAAAGGTGTGGCATTATCAGGCGGACAGAAGCAGCGTGTATCCATTGCACGAGCGCTGTGCGTAGACCCTGAAATCTTAATTTTAGACGATGCGCTTTCTGCTGTTGATGCGAAAACGGAGACGGCGATTATCGGAAATATTCGTAAAGAACGTGCCGGAAAGACGACATTTATTACAACACACCGATTGTCAGCTGTTGAACACGCAGACTGGATCATCGTTATTGATGATGGAGCGATTGTAGACGAAGGAAGACATGAGGACTTAATAGCAAGAGATGGCTGGTATAAAGAGCAGCACGAACGCCAGCAAATCGAACAAAACTTAAATGATAATAAGGCGGTGTAGCCATGAACGTTGGAAAGCGCCTGTTTCAATACGCACTTCACTTTAAAAAGAACTTTATTCTAGGACTTCTGATGCTGACCGTTGCAATCGGAGCGGAGCTGACAGGACCATTTATCGCAAAGACCATGATCGATGACCATATTCTTGGGATTGAAAGACCGTGGTACCAAGTGGATAAAGAAGAAAAAACAGCAGTGAATTACGATGGGAACTGGTATAAACGAAGCGATCATTTTGATTCAGGAGAAAATAAAGGAAAAGAAATAAGAGTCATTCAAGTAAAACGCGATTATTACGTTGTTCCACAGCCAATTTCATTTGACGGGGAACGAACAGCGAAAAACGGAGAAGTAACGATTTCGTTTAAAGGGAAATCAGAAACGTATCCAGCAGATGAATTAAGTACAAACGAGACATTTGCTTTTTATAAACCTGAAATTGCAGGAATTATGAAGCTGACAATGATTTATTTAGGACTGCTGGTATTTGCATCATTCTTTCAATACGGACAGCGCTATATGCTGCAGCGTTCTTCTAATCTAGTCATTAAAAAAATTCGTCAAGATGTGTTCGCGCACGTACAGCGTGTAGCCATCACCTATTTTGATAATCAGCCAGCAGGTAAGATCGTTTCTCGTATTACGAACGATACAGAAGCGATTAAGGAGCTCTTTATCAACGTACTAGCAAACTTCTTTACAGGAATCATCTATTTGACGGGTATTTTTATTGCGTTGTTCTTGCTTGATGTAAAGCTGGCGACGATCTGTCTCATTCTTGTACCGATCCTTGTTGTATGGATCATCGTATATCGTAAGTTTGCATCCAAATACAATCATAAAATTCGTTCCACTTTAAGTGATATAAATGGAATGATCAACGAATCGATTAACGGTATGACGATTATTCAAGCATTCAAGAGACAAAAAGAAACAACTGAAGAATTTGAAACGATGAACAAAGAATACTTTACCTTTCAAAATAAGCTATTAAGTTTAAATGCGATGACAGGGCACAACCTTGTACTGTTTTTGAAAAACCTCGCATTTATGGCATTCATCTGGCACTTTGGAGGTCAGGCACTGGGAGTAGGTTCTGTCATTTCTATTGGTGTTCTTTATGCCTTTGTTGATTATTTGAACCGTATGTTCCACCCTGTAACAGGTATGGTCAACCAGCTTGCACAGCTTGAACAGGCACTCGTATCAGCTGAAAGAGTATTCGTGCTGATGGATGAGCAAGGACAGAAAGTTACGGAAACGGAGATCGACCGTTACAAAGGAAATGTAGAGTTTCAGGATGTTACCTTCAGCTACGTAGAAGGAGAGCCTGTGTTAAAGAATATTTCATTTGAAGCGAACCAAGGAGAAACAGTGGCCCTTGTCGGACATACGGGTTCCGGGAAAAGCTCAATCATGAACTTGCTATTCCGTTTCTATGATATTAAGCAAGGCAAGATCGTCATTGACGGAAAAGATATTATGGAACTTTCTAAACAGGAATTGCGTCAGCATATGGGAATCGTTCTGCAAGATCCATTCTTGTTTTCAGGAACGATCGCATCCAATGTTAGCCTAGATAATCCTGAGATCACGAGAGAACAAGTTGAAAAGGCACTTACAGATGTAGGAGCCATGCCTTTTATTAATAACTTGCCAAAAGGATTGGATGAACCGGTTATTGAAAAAGGAAGCACACTTTCATCCGGCCAGCGACAATTGATTTCTTTTGCAAGAGCGCTTGCTTATAACCCAGCAATCCTGATTCTAGACGAAGCAACGGCGAGTATCGATACAGAAACAGAAGCAGTGATTCAAGACGCACTGGATGTATTGAAACGCGGAAGAACTACTTTCATTATCGCGCACAGACTTTCTACGATTAAGAGTGCGGATCAGATTCTCGTACTTGATCGCGGTGTGATCGTTGAACGTGGAAGTCACGACGAATTAATGGAGACAAAAGGACGTTACTTCCAGATGTATCAGCTTCAACAAGGAAAGACCGAAACACGAGCAGTAAGCTAAACGAAGAAAAGGAGCCGATTGGCTCCTTTTTTCATTAGTTGTATTTCAGTCTGAGCTATCCAGCTTTACTGGATAGACGGGTGTTTTAATCTTAACCTTCTTCTTTATTTTTCTCATCCATTTCGTCATTTTGTTGACCGTCATCAACGCCGTTGTCTTGGTCTACGCCGTCACCGCAAGCAGTTAATCCACCTAATGTTAACATTGCTGCTAATGTTCCAGCTGCCCATCTCTTTTTCCACATGTGAACCACTCCTCGTATCATTTTTTTTGAATTTATTTTGGTTTAGTGAAAGATTCCCTTAATAACGTCGATAAAACATATGAGTATGCAAAATGTGAGTAAAGTCGCATGTAATTGCTTCATTTTGGATGAAAACAAGTGAAAAACAGGGAGAAGGAAACCACCATGGCTTCGATTTTAAGTATTCTTACGAAAAAGAGTAATGCAACTGCTGTTCAGAATTCAGCAGACCGGTATAAAGATGAGGTTAAGATTTTATTGTCACCAGATAGTGAGTGGCAGAAACAGCTGGATATGATTTCATTAACGACGGATGATTTGGCAATTATTCGTTCTTTAAAGCCGTTGATCTCTGAAAACATAGCGAATATCGTAAATCAATTTTATAGAAACATTGAACATGTACCAGGGTTGATGGATATCATCCAGAAGCACAGCTCGGTTAAGCGTCTGCAAGTTACGTTAATCAAACATATACAAGAAATGTTCGATGGAGTCATTGATTTGGAATACATTGAACAAAGAAGAGTGATTGCGCATATCCATTTTAAAATTGGTTTACAGCCTAAATGGTATATTTGCTCGTTTCAGGACATGCTGCTTTCATTTTTGTCTATATTGGATCAACATATTGAAAACCGAAATGACTATCAGCTAGCTGTTAAAGCAGTAACGAAGCTATTGAATTTTGAGCAGCAGATCGTGCTTGAAGCATTCGAGTTCGAGCAGATCAAAGAAAGAGCTAAACATGAAGAACAAAAACAGCAGATTGCTTTATCTGTTGGCGATTCAGTAGAAGAATTGGCAAGCATCTCAGAACAAACGAGTGCTGCACTCCAAGAATTAACGTCTAAAGCAGATGAAGTAGTCGTTTTTGCAAAAGATACAGCAGAGTCAGCAGCGGATGTTTCCAAAAACTCTTTAGCAGGTAAGAGCAAACTGGATGGCCATCAGAATATGATACTAAAAGTAAAAGAGCAATCACAGCAAATCTCTGCAGAGTTAATTAACTTGGAACAAGCCACTGTGAAGATTAATGATGTGGTAGATATCGTAACGGCAATTGCTGAACAAACAAACCTTTTGTCTCTTAATGCGGCAATTGAAGCGGCTAGAGCTGGTGAAGCAGGGAAGGGATTCTCAGTCGTTGCTCATGAAGTTCGAAAGTTAGCGGATCAAACGAAGACGTCTGTTTCAGGCGTTTCGGAACTTGTAAAGAACACACATAAGAGAATAGAGGCCGTTTCACAATCTGTTGAAAGTATTCATCACTACATTAACGATAGTGTATCAGAGGCAACTGAAATTTCGGATTTCTTTGTTGCCATTCTTTCGAAAATGGATGAGAGTACGGACAGAAGCGGTAAGCTGGAAAAAGAAGTAGAAGTGATGGCTGAAGTAATTGAAGAATTGAGTCATGCCGTAGGTCAGATTGCGGTATCAGCTGATTCACTTACCGACGTGACGAAAAGCATGCAGCAATAAAAAGGAACTGATCCAAGTGGATCAGTTCTTTTATTTATTAATTACATATTGAGCTCTGCTTGTTTCAAAGGAAACAATATCATCATCTGTTCGAATGTCTTTAATGCCCTCGATCGGAATCTCATACGTAACTGTAGGAAGTTCGACTTGGGCGCCATCTTCAGCTGCATAGGCTGTTCCGTGCAAAAATAATATGTGATCTCCTAGATAGTCATCGTGTGCGTCTCTTTGTTCAAAGGTTGCTTCTGTAAGTGAGATTCTGATTTGATCAATATCGCCTGTTTCTTCTTTGCGAATGGAGATCTGGCTGCCAGTCCACCCGTTGAGTACATCTTTTAGATCGATAATTTTTGTGTCAGACATAGTTTTCACCTCATTATCAATCTTCCCGTAATCGGTAAACTTAAACCGAGGAAAAATGATTGCTCTTTAATAATGGCTGTTTTCTTATTCATTGTTGATCTTGAAAGTCGCTTCCTTAATCTTTAGAAGGGAGGATGTGCATTTGGAAAAGACGTTTTTTTACATTGTCCATATGGGTGGTGCACGAAAATATTTATACGAGGTAATCATAGTTTTTTACGAGGTAATCATCCTTTTATACGAGGTAATCCACGATAATTCCGTGTATAAAATTATTTATCCGATTTTCGACATAATTCAACATTCTCATCCCAGAACTCCAAAAAAAGACTCACAAAGACTTTTCAGTACTTTGTGAGTCTCCTCATTTTATGGGTTTAATTCCACTATCTTATGAGCTCCCCAAGGGGCAACACTTATAATAACATCCATATCATTGGCTTGCTTTTCAAGTTCCTTACCGGTATTTTCTTGAACATAATAGCGCTCAAATCCATAAGTAAGCTCAATCTGATCAAAGGAATTTTCACCCCAGATCTTTTCAGCTTTTGCTGTTAAGATAACCTCGTTATCCTTTACTTCAGGTTTTTCTGGATACACTTTCTTTACAGCATAATATCCTTCTTTATCAGGTTGAAGTACAACATATGCATGCCGTTCTCCACGGTCAAGTTCAGTTAAATCACCCTTATAGCTTGAGAGGGGAACCCTGCTGATTTCAAAGCGGAGCGTTACATAATCTCCATATAAAATATCTCTTGGATCGACAGGTACAGTTTTAATTTTTATATCTTTTCCAAAATAATCAATGCTGTAATAACTCCCAGCAATAAACACAAGAAACAAAACTTGTAGAAGGGCAGCAATCATCCAGCCTCGTCTTTTAGTCATGATGCGGTCCTCCGTTCTCCAAAATCTGCATTTTCTTACGCTGAAGAAACGCATTAAGAATAAATAACAGAATTCCACCGAGTAAGAAGAAAACGGATTTTGGCATGAATGACCAGGCTAGGTTAAAGTATCCCATTAGACAAACAAGCAAGAACAGTACAATTCCAAAATTGATCTGTGATCTGTTCTCGTTTCGATAACCTTCAGCCAGCTTGAAACCGGAATAGACAAACATAACAATCAAATAAACGAGACCTACCACTAGTGGATCCGCTACTTTTACAAGATAGAAAAATGGAACGAAAATTAGTAGTTCCCATGCGTGCATGTAAAGGTTCTCCTTGCGTTTACCTATAATTGAAAGGGCTAGTATCACAATCAATAACGGAAGAAACACATAAGGAGCGGGCAGTTCAAAATCAGATGAGAAGTCATTTGTTAGCATGAAATACAATCCGTAAGCAAAACCAAAACCAATCAGTGTCCCTATACGATTAAACGGCTGTTTAAACACTCTCTTTTCGACCCATAATCCGGCTGTAAATAACGTGAACCCGAATAGAAAGAACCAGAGGAAGTTGATCTCCTCAACCATAATAAATATTAGAGCTTGAATACTTAGTCCGATAGTGAAAATCCACGACTTTTTATTAGTAGGATAAAGGAAAACAAAACCGCCAACACCAATTAGGAAAATCACAAATAATAGAAAACTAAAGCTTTGGAATTCACTTAAGCCATAAAGCTGTCCACCGACTGTTAATACAGAAAGGAGGAAGAAATATAATTTGTTGCGATCTCTAAACAAATAATATACGGCAGGTAAGCTCCAAAAAACAAATAAACGGGCATCAACGGCATTTAGATGAAACGTCTGGCCAAGTAAAATGATGCTGGAACCAAAAGAGATGATACCGAGAATGTTAAGAGAAGTCCCCAAAGTTTCGTTGCCGGCTTTTAAGCTGCGATCACCTGTGTAGTAAAAACCGAGCATAATTACGATGAGCAATGACAGTCTGGCAAGAGGGGGAATTTCACCCCAGTTTGATGCAATGAAAGATAAGATGCCAATTCCAATCAAAATACTAGCTAAAACGGGTAAGATGCCTGTTATTCTTCGTTTGTCATTTGTATCAGGATAACGTGCAACAATTAAATTAAGCTGATCATCCGTGATGATATTGTCTTCAACCCACTTTTGTCCTTCGCTTCTCATCCATTTTTTGTTCATTTTATCCCACCTCATTTCATGTATATGTATGGTTAATGAAAAACAGGTCCTTTTAATCATATTCTCTTTAAGTGTAATATTACACTCTGTTATTTTCTATATCAAGAAATAAAATGAATATTTTATTCGAACCTTTTGTTATAGAAAAAAGGAACAGCTTGTATAGAGCTGTTCCCTAAAATTTTCTATTTTATTTTTTATCTTGTACATAGTGTACGACTTTCAAGACGGTCTTTCGAGGCAAGAAACGAACGATGTTAGCTAGTGCTTTGTTTTTAAATCCAGGAACGTCTACAGCTTTTTCTTTCAATAGTGCGTTATAACCGGATAAGGCTACATCATGGGCATTCATTGCACCTGATTGAAACAATCGAGATGACTCAAGGCTTGCTCTTTTTTCAAAATTAGTCGCTGTTGCTCCAGGGCAGAGCGCTGTTACGCTGACGTTTGTATGGCGAAGTTCGTAATCAATCGCCTCTGAGAAAGAGAGCACGTATGCTTTCGTTGCATAATAGACGGCCATTAACGGACCTGGCTGAAAAGCAGCTGTAGAGGCAACGTTTAAAATCTTACCTCTGTTGCGCCTAATCATGCCTGGCAGAAGGTGTTTTGTTAAAGTGGTTAAGGCTGTAATGTTCACTTGAATCATATCTTTTTCGTCTTTCCATGATGTTTCGTCAAAGGGTCCGTATGCTGCGAACCCTGCATTGTTGATTAAAATATCGACTTCTAAACCCTTTGCCAAAATTTCTGCAGTCAGTTCTTCGGCAGCATCAGTCAGACTTAAATCTTTTGCTAAAACCGTTACGTCAACACCATGTTTCGCTTTTAGCTCGTTGGCAATCTCACTAAGTCTTTTCTCATTTCTTGCCGTCAGTACGACATGATAACCATCTTTTGCGAGCAGGTTCGCAAACTCTAATCCTATTCCGCTTGAAGCTCCAGTGATTAGTGCTGTTTTTAAAGCTGAATTGTTATTTATCATAAGGAAAACGTCCCTTCATATTTCGTGTTTATATGTTTAAGAATATCAACATGATAACACATCCAAAAAAATAAATAAACAACACTTGCGTAAAAAAAGGTATGATGAAAGATATATGAATATTTAGAAAAAGGAGGTGCGCACCATGAAAAATGTATTAGTGGCCAAGCATCCAGCAACAGGTGAAACGATCGATCAGTGGCTGGAGACAGAAGAAATGCAGGTCCCGGAAATGTACGAAAAATCGTCAGCGGCCTTTCAATTTTGGTCCACTCGCTCATTGGAAACACGAATGTCTTTTTTAAAGAAAATTAAGCAACACCTTTTAGAAAACATGGACGAAATCGTGGATGAAATATGTTCTGCGACAGGTAAGGTTAAGACAGAAGCTCTAACTGCTGATTTAATGCCCGTTATTGATATCATCCAGCATTATGAGAAGCGCGCACCAAAAATATTAAAGCGTAAAAGAGTGTCAACACCGCTTCTGTTTGTCGGGAAATCTTCTTATGTGGATTATTTTCCTTTAGGAACGGTGTTAGTCATCTCCCCATGGAACTACCCATTTCAGCTTTCGATGACACCTGTTATCTCAGCTTTAATCGCGGGTAACTCGGTCATTTTAAAGCCCTCTGAAATAACGCCGACAATAGGGCTTTTAATTGAAAAAATTGCGAGGGAAGTTAATCTTCCTAAGAATGTTCTGCAGGTGGCCCATGGTGGAAAAGAGCTGGGACAGGCACTTGTTTCAGGGACACCTGACAGCATATTCTTTACAGGATCTGTTGAGACAGGGCGTAAGATCGGAGTAGAAGCGAGCAAGCGGTTTATTCCGCATACGCTTGAACTTGGCGGCAAGGACCCGATGATCGTATTTGAAGATGCCGCGATAAAACGGGCGGTAAACGGCGCAGTTTGGGGTGCGTTTACGAATGCTGGGCAGGTTTGTATGTCTATTGAACGGGTATATGTGGAGCAAAGCATTTCCGGAGAATTTATTGACAGACTTGTTGAAGAAACGAAAAAACTCAAAATGGGTGAAGACATAGGTTCTTTAACCTTTCCGCATCAAAAAGAGATCATCAGATATCATGTGTTAGATGCGCTTGAAAAAGGTGCTCTATTGCTAACCGGGAAGCATCCTGATCATTGGGGAGATAGTATGTATATCGAGCCAATGATTCTAACGAATATCACTGACGATATGAAGGTTGTGACTGAAGAAACCTTTGGCCCTGTTATGCCAGTGATCACATTCTTAAAAGAAGAAGAGGTAATTGAAAAAGCGAACTCCACAGAGTTTGGTTTGAATGCGAGTGTTTGGACGAAGGATTCAGCAAAAGCTAATCGCGTAACATCAAAACTGGTTACAGGCAGTGCGGTCATCAATGATGTATTAGTATCTGTTGCAAATCCACACTTGCCGTTTGGCGGGGTGAAAAGCAGTGGAACAGGCAGATATCATGGAGATGAAGGGCTTTACACATTTTCGCGTCAAATGTCAGTGATGAAGGATACAGGAATTAAGCAGCGAGAAATCAATTGGTATCCGTATGAGCATAAATACGGGAAAGTAAGAACGCTAATTAAAGCATACTTTTCAAATAAAAAACAGTTAGCTGCCCTTATGCGTTCAGGTATAAAGCAGCTTCGGAAAAAATAAAAGCGGTTCAGCTCATGCTGAATCGCTTATATTTTAAAGCAGATCTAAGATGCTCTTGTGAGTAGCTGATTTCCGTTTCAGGATGCTCGCTTTCCGGGGGGCGTGCGGTGAGCCACCTCGCCGCTTTGCGCCCATAGGTGTCTCACCTGTCCCGCTAATCCCCCAGGAGTCTCGCACCTTGCACTACAATCAACTTACCAAGGAAGAGATAAAGGATAAACCAAAAGCAAGCATTTTTTAGAGAAGAGCATTTTATAAATAGGAATTTATACCTGTAAAATAACTTCTTATTCCATTAAAGAATACATTCATCTTCAATAATGCTGATCAACTGTTTAAGCTGTACAACGGTTTGGTCAAGCGTTAAAAAATAAAAGATCTCTTTTCCTTTTTTTCAGTTCCAACAAGTCCTGCTTCACGCAAAATTTTTAGATGGTGGGAAACTGTTGGGCGGGACATAGGAGATTGACTAGCTATGTCTGTGACATTCATTTTATCTGTTTCAGCTAACAGCAAAACAAGATCTTGCCGGACAGGGTCACCTAGTGCTTGAAACAAAGGGATCGTTTTTCTAAACATTTCTACGGCATATTCGTTTGACATCATTTCACCAACTTCTTCAATATCATCCGTTTTATTTTCTTTACTATAAATCAGTATAAACTATTGGTCCAATCATTTTTAAATTTTGAGTGGGAACAACGCTATAAATTGCCAGGATTCAAAGCGCATATAGAAACCTCTGAGATACAAAATAGGTATAAGGGGGTGAAACACATGGCAAGAAGAAACAAATTAGTAGTCCCAGGAGCGCAGCAGGCAATCGATCAAATGAAATATGAGATCGCATCTGAGTTCGGTGTTACACTTGGCCCAGATACGACTGCACGTGCGAATGGCTCGGTTGGCGGGGAAATGACAAAACGTTTGGTAGCGATGGGACAGCAGCAATTAAGCGGCGGAAATCGCTAAACCAAGTCAAAAGATGGTTAAAGGGGTGGAGGAATCCACTCCTTTTTAAAGATTTTAGGAGCTGATAAATGATGGCGATGTGTCCGATATGCAATAACTTTCAAACGATAAACGTTCGATGTCCCGAATGCGGGAGGGCTGTTCAAGATCAAGGAAAAGTAAGTGATTTTTTTGATGATTATAGCCCATATATGGAAGTAGATGAACTTAAACTGGAAGATGGATATCCTACAGATTTTAAAGATAGTCAGTGCCCGCATGTCTTTTATTGTGATTCGTGTCATCAAGAGGTGCTTTTCTTTATTGGTGAATGGGAATAAAAAACTTCATATCCTTGTGGCAGGACATGAAGTTTATTGGCTTACTCTGATTCGTTTTTCAATTAATACCCTAAGACCGTCAAGTAAAGAGGTTAAAATCCAGTACAGGACTGCAGCTTCTAATAACACGGGTAGGACGATCAGCTGTGAGGCACTTATCTGGTCGGCCATCAATGTCAGTTCTGGTACGGTAATGACAGAAGCTAATGATGATGCTTTTACAATATCGATCAGTGAGTTCCAAACAGATGGAATCGAAATTCTCCATGCTTGAGGAAGGATTACTTCTTTATACGTAAGATACTTGTTCATTCCTAAAGAAAAAGCAGCTTCCCATTGTCCTTTTTCAATCGATTGAATAGCTCCTCGATAAGATTCTGCGATATAAGCGCTAAAATGAAGAATGAGTCCAGCGAGAGCTGCCTGCCATCCTTCTGGTACATAAATAAAAGTAAAACCGTTATAAAGGATCAATAATTGAATTAATAATGGCGTACCTCTAAAGAAAGATATATACCCCTTTGCAAACCCCGATAAAAATTTATTCGATGACATTCTGCATAACGCGATAACTAATCCGAAAATAAGCGCTCCTAATATAGAAACAAGGCTGATAACAACAGTAAAAACAGCTCCCTCCAAAAGATAGGGGAGGGAGTTGATCAGTATTTCTGATAAGTTATTCACTTACATCTTCTCCAAAGTATTTTTCAGAGAGTTTTTTCAACGTGCCGTCTTTTTTCATTTCTTCAAGCGCTTTGTCTACGTCTTCTCTAAGTTTCTTATCATCTTTTCGGAATGCGAATGCCATTTCGTTTTCGTTGAAAGGTTCGCCAACTGCTTTAACGTTGTAGTCTGTTTTCTTTAACTCAGTAAGAATAAAAAGCTGATCGTTCATAGCAGCATCAACGCGGTTCACATCAAGGTCTGTTAAAACTTGTGCAGCCCCTTTATAGAACTTTGTTTTTGCACCGGCTTTTTCAGCTTCGGCCGCATAGTTGCTTCCTTGTGTTGTACCAACAACTTTGCCTTTAAGGTCTTCAATACCTTTTATGTCTTTGTTGTCTTTATTAACGATTACTTGTCCGCCAGAAACGGTGTAAGGTGTTGAAAAATCGTACTTTTGTTTTCTTTCATCTGTAACGGTTACTTGGTTTGCTACAAGATCAAAGCGTTTAGAATCAAGTGAAGTAAACATGTTTTTCCATTCGGTAGCTACGAACTTAGGTTTCATATCAAGACGTTTCGCTACTTCTTTCGCAACTTCTACGTCATAACCCGTGATTTCATTTGTTTTTTTATCACGGTATGAGAATGGGGGATATGTAGCTTCCGTACCGATTGTTAGTTCTTTTTTATCTGCATCTGAACCTGTATCTTGAGATTGATCAGATGTTCCGCAAGCTGATAGCAGAACAGCCGATAGGGCGAGTGCTGACAGAAATTTAAATGTCTTTTTCAAATGAAGTCCTCCTAATCGAGATAATCCCGACAATTTTTATAGAATTAATTGTATAAACCAGTTGCTGTTTCGTCAATCATTTAACATTTTTCCCGATAAAGTAAAAATTAACAGGGGATTTTTAGGTGTGTATACACGATCACATAAAAAAGGGGGATGATCACATAATTTTGAAGCATTATCATATAAAAATCACGAGTTATCACATAAAAATATCAATGTATCACATAAAAAAAGCTCTGCCTATTAGGGCAGAGCTTAACATAAAAATTAGCGAATGCGAATTTCAGTTTCTTTGTCGAAGAAATGTGATTTGTTCATGTCAAAAGCAAGAGAGATGCTTTGTCCGTTTTGAATATCAGTACGAGAATCAACACGTGCGATGAAATCTTGTCCGCTCACTGTAGAGTATAGGAACGTTTCAGCACCCATCAATTCAGCAACGTCAATTTTCGCTTGGATCTTCGTGTTAGAAGAAGACTCTAAGAATAGAGGCTCATCATGGATGTCTTCAGGACGGATACCAAGAACAACTTCTTTGTTGTTATAGCCTTTTTCTTGTAAAATCTTCATTTTTCCACCAGGAACTGCAATCTTCGTGTCTCCCACTTTAAAGAAGCCATCTTCAAGCGTTCCGTTCAAGAAGTTCATTGCTGGGCTTCCGATAAATCCACCAACGAAAATGTTTTCTGGAGTGTCGTATACTTCTTTTGGAGATCCTACTTGCTGGATATGTCCGTCTTTCATAACAACGATACGAGTTGCCATTGTCATCGCTTCTGTTTGGTCATGCGTTACGTAGATTGTAGTCGTTTGCAGACGTTGGTGAAGCTTTGTAATCTCTGCACGCATTTGAACACGAAGTTTTGCATCAAGGTTGGATAACGGCTCATCCATCAAGAATACTTTTGCATCACGAACGATCGCACGTCCTAGTGCAACACGCTGACGCTGACCACCTGAAAGAGCTTTTGGTTTACGGTCTAAGTATTGCTCAAGGCCAAGAATACGAGCAGCCTCTTTCACACGCTTATCAATTTCTTCTTTGCTGAATTTACGAAGCTTAAGTCCGAACGCCATGTTGTCATATACGTTCATGTGAGGGTAAAGTGCATAGTTTTGGAAAACCATTGCGATGTCGCGATCTTTTGGAGCAACATCGTTTACAACACGGTCGTCGATTACAAGTTCGCCTTCAGAGATTTCTTCAAGACCCGCGATCATACGAAGAGTCGTAGATTTACCGCAACCTGATGGACCTACGAATACGATAAATTCTTTATCCGAAATATCAAGGTTGAAATCATGTACAGCTGTTACTTTGTTATCATATCGTTTTACGATGTTATTTAATTTAATTTCTGCCATTGTAAAATCCCCTTCCGATGTAAACGTTTTCTTAATGTTTTAAGTTTACGCTTTCATAACCACAATCGTAAATGGACGACATGCCTAAAATAAAAACACCTCTTTATGCAATGTGCACAAAGAGGGTTTGGAAGTGTTGATTTCCGCTCCAGGGTGCTCGCTTTCCGCGGGGTGTGCGGTGAGCCTCCTAGCGCTTTGCGCTATTAGGAGTCTCACCTGTCCCACTCATCCCGCAGGAGTCTCGCACCTTGCGCTCCAATCAAATTTCATAGAAGGTATTGAAACAGAATGCCACTAAAAGCAACAATCTTTAGAGAAGTTATAAATTTCTATGGTGTTCATAAGACAATATCGCCATATAAACAGTCAGTGCATTTTTAAACTGTTTAACATCAATTCCTGTTTTTTCATAAAACTTGTCCACTCGGTATTGTAAACTATTCCTGTGAATATATAGCTTTTTCGCTGCTAACGAAACATTCATGTTGCATTCTGCAAACACTTTAATGCTTTTTAATGTTTCTTGATCTTCCTCATCCCACTCTGCTAATAAAGCATGTAAGGTTTTCTCTGCTACGGGGTTTGCGGATTGAAGAAGCAATTGAGGGACCACATCCGCTATCGTATACACCGATTTTGGAAGCAGCTGATTTTTTACTTCTATAAATTGCTGCTGTTCACGCTCGAAGGATTCTTTCGCATGAGCTAACTGGTGATGATAGGAACCTATGTATACGGAAATATCGATATAAAAGTCAGTTGAAAGCATGTCTTTAAGCGCTTCATAAGGCGTGTCGGTAAACTCCTGCTTGGACGTTTCAATAATGACTCCGCCTTTGTGGTCTTTATTTAACAGCAGGACGGCATCTTCAGGAAAAAGTCCGTTAACCGCTTCTGAAAAAGAAATGAAATCGGTTATAGGCTGCTTGCTAAAAAAGTGCACAAAACGGTAGAAACTTTCTTCATCAGTTGATTCGTTTCCGAGTAAGATAGATTCCCATTTTAACTGTGCAGAAGAATAAGCAGGTATTGTATCATTTTCATATATATTAAACATGGACCGAAGTAAACGGCTCTCTGAATCGGAAATGGCAGATTGAGAAATGCCAAATGGTGCTCCATCATCTGTAATGAACCAGAGAAAGCCTGACTGCTGAGAGGTGTCCGTTGTTATAGAATTTCTGTAATGTTTCTTTAACTTATCGAGCATCCTTTTTCATATCCTTTCAAGGAAAAGCTTGCTATCATTATAGCAATGTTAAGTGGTTTACTAAACAAACAGATTCACAAAAGGGAGGAGACACCATGAAAAAGTGTCCTTGAGTAACTTCTTCTACGGTCGTGTACGACTGGGAGCATAAAGAGATATGGACGAATAAACATAAATGGGACAAGCAGCGTTCAAAGTCTATTATCCTAACCTTTGATGATGGACCGTCTTCGGTACTCGTTCCTTTGCTAGATATATTAAAGAAACACGATGTTCAGGCGTTGTTCTTTTGGCAGTCACGGTTGCTGCACAAAAACCGGCCATGCAAACGGGTGTTAGAAGAAGGGCATATGATAGGCGGCCATTCACTGCGTCATCGAGACCTTACGAGACTTAGCCGTTATGACCAGCATCAAGATATTCAAAACAATATAAAACATTTAGAGAGCCTGACCGGACAAAAGATAAAATACTTTCGTCCGCCATTCGGCCAGTTTAACGAAGATACATTGCACGTTCTAAAAGAATTAGATGTGGTTCCTTTTTTATGGGAGGTAGCTGGACTGGATTGGGAACTTAAGAACAACCCGAATCAAATTGTTCATAACATCGTGAATCATGCAGAAGATGGGTCAGTAATTTTGCTTCACGAGCTAAAGCAAACTCTTATGATAATGGATGACTTAATATATGAACTTAAAAAAGAGGGCTATCAGTTTATACTGCCTCCTAAATAAGGATGAGGTTGGAGGAAAAGGATGAGGAAAAGAATTGTTGTATCTTTTAGTGGAGGAAAAGATTCCATTTTAGCTCTGCATAGATTGCAAACATCAGGAAAATGGGAGATCGATTCCCCGCTCACGACTTTGACCGAAGACTATGAGCGAACGACGATGCATGGTGTTCGACATGAATTATTGAAGCTGCAAGCTG
>NZ_JARUHH010000058.1:0-505 GCF_043558025.1 Fictibacillus sp. UD | reverse complement strand
GCACTTGGCTGCCAGCCCGCAGGCCCGAGCCGAGTGGGCGGCCACCCACAAGCTCAGCGACGACCCGCGCATCACCGCGATCGGTCACGTGCTGCGCAAGACCTCGCTGGACGAGCTGCCCCAGCTCTGGAACGTGCTGCGCGGCGAGATGAGCCTGGTCGGCCCGCGCCCGATCGTGGCCGCCGAGGTGGCCCGCTACGGCCACGCGTTTGCCACCTGCTTTGCCGTGCCGCCGGGCGTGACGGGTTTGTGGCAGGTCTCGGGCCGGTCCGACACGACCTATGCCGAGCGCGTGGCGCTGGATCTCGACTACGCCATCCGCTGGAGCCTGCGCCGGGATCTCACCATCATGCTGCGCACCGTCCCCGCCGTCCTCGCTCAACGCGGGAGCCGATAGACGCGCGCCCGGGCAGCGCCATGCACGACGATGACCCACTCTGGTATGACTCGCCAAGTCGCACGCTGCTGGCGCACCTAATTCGGACTTTCGAAAAGTATAATTAAG
>NZ_JARUHH010000057.1:0-505 GCF_043558025.1 Fictibacillus sp. UD | reverse complement strand
GACTGGCCTCGGACCGGCCTTCCTCCGTCATCGGCCAGGGTGACGTTGACCGTCGCGACCGCGGCGGGATGGCGGACGGCGGTCGCGTCGAGGCGCCATCCGAGGGCGTCCTGCTCGGCCGCGCGCCTCAGCTCGGCGTTGTAGCGTTGGCTGGCCTGGTAGGGGGATGGCTCGTCAAGGCCGGACCAGGTTCGGAAGGCGGACGTGACCAGGAAGGCGTCCGCGCTGGCGACTGTGCCGAAGAACGCGACGAAGATCATGAGCACCTTACGGCCTGTCAGTCGGCCGGGAGCGCGCGATGGACGCGGTGGGGCGATGGTCGGCATGGTCATGGGGCCTTGAAGGTGTCCTGCGCGCGGGCCGTCTCACCGGTCGCGGCGTCGGCGATGCGAAAGCTCAGGGGGGCGGAGGCCGCCGGCTCGGGGCCGGCCGGAGCAAAGACGAGGACGCGGAACTCCTGCGTCGCATCGGATGGCACGGGCAGGTCGCCCGGCGTCCCGCCGAC
>NZ_JARUHH010000056.1:0-505 GCF_043558025.1 Fictibacillus sp. UD | reverse complement strand
GCCGAGGGCTCCTGCCTCGTCAGCTTCGGCAACACCCGGGTGCTCTGCACCGCCTCGCTGGAGGAGCGTGGGCCCCCGTGGCTGCGCGGCTCGGGCAAGGGTTGGGTCACGGCCGAATACGCCATGCTCCCGCGTGCGACGCACGAACGCACCCGCCGCGAGGTCGGTTCCGGCAAGCCGTCGGGCCGGACGCAGGAGATCCAGCGCCTGATCGGCCGCTCCCTGCGCGCCGTGACCAACCTGCCGGCCCTCGGCGAGCGGCAGGTTACGGTCGATTGCGACGTGATCCAGGCCGATGGCGGCACCCGGACCGCCGCCATCACCGGCGCCTGGGTGGCGCTGCACGATTGCTTCGCCTGGATGCGGGCGCGCTCGATCATCTCGGTCGATCCGCTGCGCGACCACGTCGCCGCCGTGTCCTGCGGCCTGTACAAGGGTACGCCGGTCCTCGACCTCGACTACGCCGAGGATTCGGCGGCCGAGACCGACGCCAACTTCGTGCTCA
>NZ_JARUHH010000055.1:0-506 GCF_043558025.1 Fictibacillus sp. UD | reverse complement strand
CAGCTTGAGGCCGCGCGCACGCCGCGCACCAAGGTCCTGCTGGTGTGCTCGCCGTCCAACCCGACGGGAAGCGTCTACACACCCGAGGAGCTGACCGCGATCGGGCGGTGGGCCCTCGAGCACGGCATCTGGGTGATCTCCGACGAGATCTACGAGCACCTGCTGTACGAGGATGCCCGAAGCGCGCACATCGTCAAGCTCGTGCCGGAGCTGGCCGACCAGGCCGTCATCCTCAACGGCGTTGCCAAGACCTACGCGATGACCGGCTGGCGGCTCGGCTGGTCGGTCTGGCCGAAGCCGCTCTACGACGCCGCGCGCAAGCTTGCGGTCAACGCGCATTCCTGCGTGAACGCGGCGACGCAGTGGGCCGGGATCGCCGCGCTCGACGGCCCGCAGGATTGCGTGGCCGAGATGGTCGCCGAGTTCGACCGGCGCCGGGCGATCGTGGTGGACGGCCTGAACGGCCTGCCGGACGTGTCCTGCATCGCCCCGAAGGGCGCGTTCTA
>NZ_JARUHH010000008.1:0-113710 GCF_043558025.1 Fictibacillus sp. UD | reverse complement strand
ACGAGCGCAAAATGAGATTTACGAGCGCAAAATGAGATTTACGAGCGCAAAATGAGATTTACGAGCGCAAAATGAGAATACGGACCTGAACTATGACTTCAGACCTACAAATTTTCAATAAAAAAAGGATTTTTTTCGACAGTTACCGAATATATGTTTCATAAATCGTATTTTCATAAAAGAAAGAGGAACATCTTATGAAAGAGACATTTGACTTGATTGACTATGCTTTGCAAAAAAGTGGACTTGAAGAGCTTAAAGATCCAACGCAAGTCCAATACTTAGGCGAAGGAGCTTGGCATTATGCATATCTCGTTCAGCTGCGCATAGGTGACCCAGTGGTCGTTCGATTCCCTAAAGCAGAAGCATACGGCAGAAAAATTGAGTTTGATGAAGCGGCTTCTTATGCCGAATATGCCGGTACAAAAGCCTACTATGAGCTAGCTAATTCCGTTAAGCCTGGAATATGCCCAGAATTCTTTTACTACCATGTAGAAAAAGACAAAACGTTTACGGTCGAGTCGTATGCAGGTAAAGCCATAAAACTAGAACATTTTACATATGTAGAGGCGTTCCAAGTCGGCGCGGAATTAGGCGAGTTCTTCAGAAATATGAATACCGCAAAACATGGGTTAAAAGGCTTTGGTTATCTGCAATGGAACGGGAATAAAATTGAAGGTCAGATCAAATCAAGTGCTTCTGCATTTATGAAAGAAGAGAACGAAGAGTATATCTCTGATTTTAAAAAATTTATGAATACTTATAATAGCTCTATACATCCAGCAGCTCTTATTCAGCTTCAAGAATGTATGAAGAATAGAGAGATTGATGAGCATAATATTACATTTGCAAATCAAGATACGTCCCCGGAAAATGTATTGATTCACCTTGACGGAAGAGTAAGTTTAATTGATCCTGTACCAATTTTATACAGCGGGGATTCATTAGCAGGAAACTTTCTCAATAACTACCGAACACTGTTTCCGACATTTTATAACGCGCCACGATACGCAAAACATGAATTTGATCGTTTTGAAGACAGATTGCACAGAATGGCAGATGGATTTTTAGAAGGATACTCTAATGGCGACCTTATTGTAAAACAGAGAGTGAAACAAGAAGAGTTCATTCAGTTGACAAGTTTAGCTGCATCGCATTGGGAACTGCTCCAGTCTGATGAATTAACGTCTGAACAAAAAATTCGTTACGGAGAAAGGGAGGCAATCGCCAACCGAATACCGGTACTTGTGAAAAGGATTGAAGAATTTCAGTGGACTGATGAAAAAAGTGGAACAAAGTTAGCATAACTGGCATAGCATGGGCATAATCTTAATTCAAAGCTGACAGTTGAACACTAAGTATTTTGTATAACTTTTATGATTTTTCAAAAAACGGTTGACTTTCTAAAACGTCTTCCTCTATAATCCTATTCAAGAACAAAACAAACATCAGCACGGTAATGTGTTAAACATAATTTAATTATCTCTTATCCAGAGAGGCGGAGGGACTAGGCCCGATGAAGCCCGGCAACCAACAAACCACATTTGGTTTGGAAAGGTGCCAATTCCTACAGATCGTTTTTGATCTGAAAGATAAGAGGAGGACCAAAACCCTCTTCTTAGGAAGGGGGTTTTTCTTTTTCCCCTTATTTTTCTTCAACATAAAACTTCACACCGTAATCCATTTTCATTTTAAAAATTGCATATGAGACAAGGGAAAAGTACTAACCTTTATCCCTAGTTTTCCTATAGATTTTATTAACTTAAATTCACAAAATACAAGGAGAGATTAACATGACAAAATCTTTTGACGGATACGACATTGAGACATTGCTTTTACACGGAGGGCAAGCGCCCGATCCAACGACAGGTTCGCGAGCAGTGCCAGTCTATCAAACTACTTCCTATGTTTTTTCAGATACCGATCACGCACAAAGTCTATTCGCACTTGATGAGCCTGGAAACATTTACAGCCGAATTGGAAACCCGACAGTGGATGTGTTTGAAAAAAGAGTAGCTCTCTTAGAAGACGGTGTTGCAGCGGTAGCTACTTCATCAGGCATGTCAGCCATCGCCCTAGCCATTCTTAATATCGCACATGCTGGTGATGAGATCGTTGCTGCTACAAATCTGTATGGCGGAACGTACAACTTATTTTCTACTACTCTACCGAAATACGGAATCAACGTAAAATTCGTTGATGCTGAAGATCCAGAGAATTTCCGAAAGGCGGTTACACCAAATACGAAGGCTTTTTTCGCTGAAACAATCGGAAACCCGAGCCTGAATGTTCTAGATATTGAAGCAGTAGCGGACATCGCGCATGAAAATGGAGTGCCGCTGCTCATTGATAACACGTTCGCGACACCATATGTAACAAAGCCTTTAAGCTGGGGAGCTGATATCGTCATCCATTCGGCTACAAAATGGATCGGCGGTCACGGAACAGCAATTGGAGGAGTGGTGGTTGACGGAGGACGTTTTAATTGGAACTCAGAAAAGTACCCGGGATTCACGGAGCCTGATAGAAGCTATAACGGACTTCGATATGCAAATGATTTTGGAACGTTGGCATTTGCAACGAAACTGCGTGTCCAGTTATTACGAGATTTTGGAGCTTGCTTAAGCCCGCATAATGCGTTTCTTCTTTTACAAGGTTTAGAGACGCTGCACTTAAGAGTAGAAAAACATGCAAAAAATGCGCAGGAAGTTGCGGAGTATCTTGAAAAACATCCAGCAGTCGATTGGGTGTCCTACCCTGGGCTAACATCTCACCGAAGTCATGAACTGGCTAAAAAGTACTTAAGCAACGGCTTCGGTTCAATCGTAAACTTTGGAATTAAAGGGGGACACGATGCAGGCCGCAAAGTAATTAACAACATTTCACTATGGTCACATGTTGCAAACGTGGGAGATGCGAAATCATTAATTATCCATCCTGCTTCAACAACACATCAGCAGCTAAGCGGTGAAGAGTTGCTAGCAACAGGTGTTACAGAAGAGCTCATTCGCTTATCGATCGGACTTGAATCGGTGAAAGATTTAACGAATGATCTTGATCGCGCCATTCAAGTCGCAACTGGCATTGGATCTGATAAAACAGAAATCACAATCAATGATGAAGGGGTCATTCGCTGGGCGCTGCAATCATCAATATACAGATCAACAGAGAACGGCCAAGAAATTCAACGGCCAAAGACACTTGCTATAGTGGGCTTAAGTTCAAATCCAGCAAGACCAAGTCACAGACTTGCAAGAAAAATGCAGCGCCTCGGATATAAGGTTGTTCCGGTTAACCCAAGAGAAACCGAAGTGCTTGATGAAGAAGCCTATCCAGATCTGAAGTCCATCCCGTTTCCAATTGACGTTGTTCAAGTGTTTAGAAGTCCTGAAGCAGCGGTTGAACTGGCGAAAGAAGCGGCTATTACTCAGCCGAAAGTGTTCTGGCTGCAAGAAGGCGTTATTTCACCAGAAGCAGCAAGGATTGCAAAAGATGCAGGGATTGATGTTGTTCATAACAGATGTACGTACAAAGAAGCTCAGCGTTTAAGAGGAACGATTGCAACATACGCTTGTGAATTATAAATGTTATTGATTAAAGGTGATTTTTGTACGATCTTCTTTGCAAGTTGATTGGAGTGCAAGATGCGAGACTCCTACAAGGAGCAGCGGGACAGGTGAGACACATCAAGTGCAAAGCAACTATGTGGCTCACCGCACGCCCCGTGGAAAGCGAACATTCTAGAAAGGAAATCAACCACTTCCAGAAGGAACATTAGAAACAGCTCAAAGACAAAGAGATAAAAGTGGAGGGAAACACATTATGAAAATTTGGCAGAAAATATCGCTGGTGGTAAGCATCGCTGGCGCATTGGTTTTAGCAGGCTGTTCAAGCTCTGCAAAAGAAGGAGAAAAACCTGAGAAAATCAGATTGGATTACGCATTTTATTCGCCAACAAGCTTAGCACTTAAAAAATTTGGCTGGGCAGAAGAAACGTTTAAAAAAGAAGGCATTGAAGTGGAATGGGTTCAGAGCCAGGGAAGCAACAAAGCACTTGAGTTCTTGAATTCAGATAGTGTTGATTTCGGATCTACTGCTGGTGCTGCTGCACTTATCGCAAAAGACAAAGGAGCACCAATTGAATCGGTTTACATCTATTCACAGCCTGAATGGACAGCACTTGTTGCTAAGAATGGTTCACCGATTAAGGATGTGAAAGACCTTAAAGGTAAAAAGGTAGCGGCAACTTTCGGAACGGATCCGCACATCTTCTTACTTCGAGCTCTTGCTGATGCTGGCCTTTCTGCAAAAGACGTACAAATCGTAAATCTGCAGCACGCAGACGGTGCCAACGCCTTACTAAAAGGGCAAGTGGATGCTTGGGCCGGCTTAGATCCGCATATGGCCAGAACAGAAGTAGAATCCGGTGCACAGTACATCTACCGTAACCCTGATTTTAATACGTATGGAACGTTAAACGTACGATCTGAGTTTGCAAAAAACCACCCGAAGCAGGTGGAACAAGTGATTGAGCTATACGAAAAAGCAAGAAAATGGACACTGGAAAATCCTGAAGAAGCAGCAAAACTTTTATCTGAAGAGGCGGGGATTAAAGAAGATGTCGCAAAAAAACAACTCCAACGAAATAACTTCTCGGAACCTGTTCCAGGATCACAGCACGAAAAAGCTATATCGGCTGCAGGCGAAGTTCTCCAGGCAGAAGAGATTGTCAAAAAAGATACTGACGTCCAAAAGCTTGTAAGTGAACTGATCAATCCAAAATACGCAGAGAAAGTAGTCAAAAAATAAAGAGTGAGAGGAGGAAGTGTCGATGATATCTGAAACACAAAAATGGAAATTGGGACAGAGAGCTTCCCCTCAAAAGCTCTCTACTTCAAAAGGATTATTTCAGATTGGCAGAGGATTTGTTTTAGGGTCCATTCTGCCTGTCATCCTTCTCATAGCCTGGGAGATTGCCGCTAGAGCAGGACTTCTTGCTCCACACCTGCTTCCGGCACCAAGCGTTATTTTAGAGAAAATAACGAGTATGTATAGAGACGGTTCTCTTTTTGGTCACGTGTCCATCACTTTGACTCGTGTCTTTCTAGGTTTCGCAATCGGTACAATAGCAGCAGTTGTGATTGGGGCGATCGTTGGTTACGCCAAAACGGCTGAACAGGTCTTAGATCCATTATTTCAAGCGTTCCGTTCTATTCCTTCTCTTGCTTGGGTACCGCTTTTTATTCTTTGGATGGGGATTGGAGAACCTTCAAAGATTTCATTGATAGCAGTGGGCGTGTTCTTCCCGGTGTATTTGAATATCGTGGCAGGCATTCAAGGCGTTGACCGTAAGCTGATCGAAGTAGGAAGAATTTATCAACTCACACCCTTTCAGTTAACGAAGCGCATTATCTTGCCAGCTGCATTGCCATCGTTCATCACAGGTATGCGAAGCGGACTGGGACTTGGCTGGATGTTTGTAGTAGCAGCAGAACTGATGGGAGCTAGTGAAGGGTTAGGCTATCTGCTTGTTGTCGGACAGAACACGTATTCACCGGACACGGTTATTGCGAGCATACTGCTGTTTGCCATACTCGGAAAAGGTACAGATGCGTTATTGAAATGGATTGAATATCGCTCGTTAAAATGGCAAGACAGCATAAACAATCAGGTGTAGAAGGAGGGGAAAAGGATGCTGAATGTAAAACGATTAAAACGAACGTTTAATAACGATCAAGCGGGGTTTCAAAACATCAACTTCTCTGTAGATAAGGGAGAAATCATTGGTATTTTAGGTACGAGCGGATGCGGTAAGAGCACGTTGCTACGAGTGTTATCGGGGCTTGATCCACATTATGAAGGCAAGATATCAAGTAATGAAGAAAGCAATGGAGTCGGTATGATGTTTCAGGAACCTCGCCTTCTGCCGTGGCTCTCAGTAAGCAAAAACATTTCATTCGGCTTAAAAAAAGAAGAAAGAACTTCTAATAAATATCAAACCTATTTAGACCTTGTTGGCCTTAAGGGTTTTGAAAATCATTATCCGAAAGACTTATCTGGCGGAATGGCGCAGCGGACTGCGATTGCCAGAGCGCTCATTACAGAACCAGAAGTTCTCCTTTTAGATGAACCGTTCAGTGCTCTAGATGCTTTTACAAAAATGCAGCTGCAAGATCTTCTATTATCGATCTGGCAAAAAAAGAAAACAACGATGCTCCTCGTCACGCATGACATTGACGAAGCGCTCTATCTATGTGATCGAATACTCATTTTAAAAGGTCAGCCAGGCGAGGTTTACGCTGAAGTCCTGGTCGAGAAACCAAAGCCTAGAACACGTGGAGATGCGTATCTATCCAAACAAAAAGCGCACATCTTAAATCTACTAAACGTCGAAAAGAAAGCTGCAGGTGATCCGCAATGACAAGACTAGCCACCATACAGCCAGTCGCTGGAACACACAATATTGATACAGATAGAGTCGATGTTCCTTTCTCATGGGACTTCGTAAAAGACAAATTCAACAGAAGACTAGACGGAAAAACAAACATGGCTTACGAATGTGTGGACCGTCATGTCGAAGAGGGCAGAGGAGAAAAGACGGCTCTCCATTATATAGATGATTCTGAAGAATACCGAATTAGTTACGAAGAGCTCAAGGAATCAACGGACGAATGGGCAGCGGTTCTAAAAAAGCATGGTGTGAAGAAAGGGGATTTTGTATTCGTATTCCTGCCTAAACACCCTCATTGTCACATTGCGATGCTTGCAGCAATTAAGCTAGGAGCCATTGTTGGACCTTTATTTGAAGCATTTATGTCAGATGCAGTAAGAGATCGTATCGCAGATTGTGAAGGAACGTTTTTAATTACGGATCGTGATCTTTATAAGCGAGTACCGCGTCAAGAACTGCCAAGTCTTCACACTGTGTTTTTAACAGATGGAGAAGGTGAAAATGGAGAAATCTCATTACTAGATGAGCTAAAGAACGTTGATAACACAGATTGTCTGATTGAATGGGTAGACCCGGAACATGGGTTGAACATCCACTATACGTCAGGTTCAACTGGGAAACCTAAAGGGATTATTCATGCTCATCGTGCCATGGGACAGCAATACTTAACAGGTCGCTGGGTCTTAGATATTACAGAAGATGATGTTTATTGGTGCACGGCACATCCTGGATGGGTAACAGGAACCGTTTATGGTGTGTTCGCTCCACTGTTGAACGGAGCAACGATTGTCGTTCACGGTGGCAGATTTAAAGCGGAAACGTGGTATGAAACACTGCAAAAAACAGGAGTGACCGTATGGTATAGCGCGCCTACAGCTTTTCGGATGATGATGGCAAAAGGAAATCAGCTGCCTGAGGAATACGATTTATCAAATCTCCGTCACATCTTGAGTGTGGGAGAGCCGTTGAATCCTGAAGTAATTTATTGGGGAAAGAATATACTTGGAAAAAGAATTCATGATACGTGGTGGATGACTGAAACGGGTGCACAGCTGATCGTCAACCTGCCGACCGAACCGATCAAACCGGGTTCAATGGGTAAAGCATTTCCGGGCATTTCAGTTTCGGTATTGGATGAAGACGGGAAAGAATTGCCTCCTTATTCAGTCGGTCACTTAGCGATTAAAGCACCATGGCCAGCCATTATGAGAGAGGTTTGGCAAAATCCTGAAAAGTATAACTCCTACTTTAGCTGGGGTGAATGGTATGTTTCAGGAGATCTTGCCTATCAGGACGAAGATGGATATATCTTTTTCCAAGGACGATCAGATGACATGATCAATTCTTCAGGAGAAAGAATCGGGCCGTTTGAAGTGGAAAGTAAATTAATTGAACATAAAGCTGTAGCAGAAGCAGGAGTCATAGGAAAACCAGATCCCATCCGCGGTGAGATCGTGAAAGCTTTTATTGTTTTAAAAGAGGGATACACACCAAGCAGTGAGCTTTTGGAAGAAATCCGTATCTTTGTCAGAGGTGAGCTTGCGGCACATGCTGCTCCTCGGGAGATTGAAGTGGTAGAAGAACTGCCAAAAACAAAGATCAGCGGAAAAATTTTGCGAAGAGAGCTGAAAGCCCGTGAGTTACAAAAACTTGCTTGAAACCACGAGAAAAATAGGTAAGGTGAGGATCGGCGAATTTGCTTTAGAGTCAGGCAAAGTTATTCGAGATGCGGAACTCGCTTATGAAAAAACAGGGAACACAAGCGGGCCTGTCATCCTGCTTTGTCACGCTTTGACTGGAAATCAATACGCGTTTGGATCAGAAGAAGATCCAGGCTGGTGGAGAGGATTGATTGGTTCCGATCAATACATCGATACCAATCAATTTCAAGTCATTACTTTTAATGTTTTAGGAGGATGCAGCGGTTCAACAGGTCCAACAAAGACCAACTCTGAAACGGGAGAACCTTACGGGAAGGTGTTTCCTTTTGTAACGGTTAGAGACATGGTGCGAGCACAGCGACAAGCACTCGGGATTTTAGGGATTCCTAGGCTTCTAGCCGTGATGGGTGGATCGTTAGGCGGGATGCAGGCTTTAGAATGGGCTGTTCAGTTTCCGTATTTTTTAGAAAAAGTATTTGTTTTTGCTGCTACCCCGTATTTAAGTGATTATGGTGTGGCCTTTAATAGACTTGCACTTCACGCGATTGAGAGTGATCCAGTATATAAAAGCGGTAATTACGATGGTAGCGACAGGTTAAAAGGCTTGGAGATTGCAAGAATGGCAGGGTTATTGACGTATCGCCAGCCTAAACTATTCAACGATCGTTTTAATCGGGAAGTGAAGGATACGGATGATGAAGGAAAGCCGTTTTTCCAAGTGGATTCCTACCTTACGTATCAGGGAGAGAAGCTGACCAAACGGTTTAATATCGACAGCTATGTTACTCTTCTATACGCAATGAACGCTCATGATATTGGGGATAGACTTGGAGGATGGGAGCGTGCAGCTTCGCAAATTCAAGCTGAAGTGCATGCGTTTGGTTATGAAGGTGATCTGCTATATCCTCCAGAAGCGATTGAGGATTTTGTAAAACATACGAGATTTGGAACGTATTATTCGATTCAAACAGACTTTGGTCATGATGGATTTTTAGTTGAATTTGAAAAATGGGGACCTTATGTGAAGGAAGCATTGAGACAAGAAAGGAGGCTGCAATATGGCACCTATTAAAGCGGCGTTGCTCGGGTTTGGAACCGTCGGCCAAGGTGTATATGAAGCACTGAAAACACATAGTGAACAGCTTAAGGCAGTTTTGGGTGAAGAGGTTGTGATTGAAGGAATCCTTGTAAAAGACGGATCAAAAAAACGTGATGTGGATGAACATGTTACAGTAACAACAGACTTTGAAGAGATCCTGGCAATTGAGGGACTGCAGATCGTGTTTGAAGCGATTGTAGGAGAAGAGCCTGGCTTTACTTACTTGAGCCGTGCCCTTGAAAAAGGGTGCCATGTTATCACAGCGAACAAAGTGATGTTTGCGAGATATGGAAGGACATTGCTGGATAAGGCGGAACAGCTAGAACGCTTCGTTGGTTTTGAGGCAACAACGGCTGGTGGGACACCAATTATCCGCAGCATCGCACAGCTGCTGCAAGTAAATGAAATTCATTCCGTTGAAGCTATCCTTAATGGCACCTCCAACTATATTTTAACAAATATGAGGGAAAAGGGATTAGCATTCCATGATGTCTTGAACTCTGCACAGAAGCTCGGGTATGCAGAAGCTGACCCTGCAAGTGATGTAGAAGGTTATGATGCTTTTTATAAGTTAATGATCCTTAGCGAGTTGTCGTTTGGTGAGTCGCCAGAATGGGAGGACGTTGAACGTAAAGGAATAACAGAAGTAACCTCAGAGCAGATCGCTGTATTTAAGGACTGGGGCTATAAGGTAAAGCATTTGGCGCGGATCCGACGTGACCGCGACCAATTCATTTCTTCTGTCAAACCTGTATTGGTTGATGCAGCTCACCCTTTGTATGGGGTAGAAGATGTTCAAAATGCGATCATGGTTGAAACAAGTCTTGCGGGTAAAGTAACGGTTCAAGGAGCAGGGGCAGGAAAACTTCCAACGGCAAGCGCCATGGTGGAAGACTTGACCTATGTGCTTCAATCTAGTTCTTCATTCGTTAAAAAGAAAAAATCAGCCTCTATTGCAGCAGCCGTAAGCAGTGAGAATGCAGACTCTACGTTAGTTGGAGAATATGTTGTCATAGGCTCTTCTGTAGGATTTCATGGAACAGATGAAGTAGAGATCTTAAAACAAGAAGTAAAAGGTGATACCGTATATTTGCTGATTAAATGTCAAGTGAATACAGCTTCTTTGTTAGAAGAAAATCCGGACCTTGTTGTTTATGAAGTCGCAGGAAAGGTGAAGAAGGCAGAGGGAAGGGCTGTGCAGAAGGATCTGCTGTTGAAAAAAGTAATAAATTTATAGGTTGATAGAAGCAGTTTCATCAAGTGGATTATACGAACATTGCAGAGTGGCTCCTGCGATGTTTTTTTTGTGTAGGTTTCGTCGTGAGCGAGCATGAAAGTTCGTGAGCGCGCAAAAACCCCGCGAACGAGCAAATAAACTATAAAGACCTGCCCTCAATAGAGTGCAGGCCTTTTTTCTCTCTCTAGTTTCTCTCTCTGTTATCATACGAGGGGTTGTTAAAGCAAAAGGTTTTAACGCAATTGATTACATGGATAGATCAGCGCTTTTATTTCCACTCAGGAAATGAACTGATTAGCACCAGCCGTGTCCGCCGCCGTAACCACCGCACCAACAGCACCCAACGATGATTAACAAGATAAATAGCACAACGATTAGAGCGAAACTGTTTCCGTACTTATATCCCATTTAACCCACCTCCTTCTTTACAATGACAGAATATTAGCGGTACAAGTTAAAGGTTTGGGCGAAATTAGCCCATTTTTTCGGGACAAGAGCGGATAGGGCATTTTAACTATGGATGTATTTACCAAATTAATAATTTCTGTATAATTACTCTAAAAGGGGAGGCAACTTTACATGTACGCTATAATCGGATATCTAGATTTTGAATCAGAAAAGAAACTATGTGATTTAAGGGAAGGGATGAAGAGCCTGGGGATTGTAGGTCATGGCATGAGACCGCACGTTACTCTCGCTACACATCCAGAGGTAGAGATCGAAACGTTTAAACGTGATATGAAAAATTACTTTGAACATACGTCAGCTTTGCCTTTATTTTTTCCATCGTTAAGTATATTTTTGAACAGTGGAACATTATATGCCGCACCTACTAAAAATAAGGTTCTGACAGATTTTCATCAGCGATATCACGAACAGTTTAAGAACTATGTAGACCCTAAATCTTTGTATGCTCCTTCTAATTGGGTTCCTCATTGTACGATTGTAATGGACTTATCACATGAAGATTTAGTAAAGGCGTTTGACTATTCGGCACGAAACCTGCAGCCTTTTCATGCCACACTTGACAGCATCGCATTAATTAAACTTCAGTATGAAGCAGATGTTTGTACGAGTGTAAAAGATATATTGACGGTAAATCTGAATAAGGGATATGATTTGATATCGGATGATGTTTGAAAGTGAATACAGTATGGTTATACATATAATAGCGAAACAGAAAGGAATTAAGGTAGATGTGGAAAGAATTTAAAACATTTATTATGCGCGGCAACGTGATTGATCTTGCCATCGGAGTCATTATTGGAGCAGCCTTCAGTAAAATCGTCACTTCACTCGTGGATGATGTTATCATGCCGCCAATTGGTTTGCTGCTAGGAAAAGTGGATTTTAGCAATCTCTACATAAACTTGGGAAAAGGGGATTATTCCTCATTAGCTGATGCTCAAAAAGCTGGGGCTGCCACACTAAACTATGGCCTTTTTATCAATACGCTTATCAACTTTCTGATTATTGCACTTGTTATATTTCTTGTGGTGAAGCAAATCAACCGCCTTAAGAAAAAGGAAGAAGTGAAAGAACCGGATACAAAAGAATGCAAGTATTGCTTATCCACAATCCCATTGAGAGCAGTGAAATGCCAAAACTGTACAGCAGATTTAAACGATGATGCCGTTCTGAAACAGTCCTCTGAGTAAGAGGGCTGTTTTTGTTTTCAATTAAATCACAAATCTATCATGTTTTTACCATAGACATAATTACAATAAATGGTTATTTTTAAGGAAAAAGAATAGAGGTAGTTTGTATGGGGAATTTTCGAAAAGTTACGTGGATATTGACAGGACTATTTTTAGTTGTATTCTCTTTACTTTTGGGGCCAGATCTATTGGTAAAATACCAAGCGAGTCAGCAAGCAACACAGTTTTTAAAGTATGCTGCAAATCAAGATTTTGAAAAAGCGTTTGATCACGTTTATTTTTTTAATGGAGCTTATGATGAAGACGTAACGATTGAAGAGAACAGCGCAAGACGCAGCTGGGTAAGCCGTAATAAAAAACTGTTTATCGAAGGGACTTACCTGAAATCATACGATCATTTAAGTATACGAATGGATGACGGCTGGCCTAATGGAACTGTTGACATTGTTATGATGGAAAAAGGAAAAGAGAAGCACTATCCGAACGTATACATTTCTTTTAATAAAAAGAATAAGTGGCAGGTAGGCATGCTTCAATCCTTTCAAGAAAAAGACTGGGAAAAACCGTATAGCGGGCATGTTGTACAATAAAAAAGCTAATCCAGTGGGATCAGCTTTTTTATTCGTCTATTTTTTGATAAGTCCAATTTCAACGAGACGCTCGTATAAGAAGTCACCAGCTGTAATCGGTGGGTATTTCTCTGGGTTGTCTGCAGAAATACATGATGGAATGGTTTCGAGCAACGAGTTCGGGTAAGGGTGCACGAAGAAAGGCATAGAGTAACGAGATGTATTCTCGCCTTCAGGGTTTACCACTCGGTGTGTTGTTGCAGGAATCACTTCATTCGTAATGCGTGAAAGCATGTCACCAGCGTCAACGATGATCTGTCCTTTTTCAGCTTTAACCGGTACCCATTCTCCTTCGCGTGTAAGAAGCTCAAGACCAGAAGCTGTTGATTCTACTAAAAGTGTGATCAAGTTGATGTCTTCGTGTTCACCTGCACGAATGGCACCTTTATCCATAGAATCATCAAGCGGCGGGTAGTGAATGGCACGAAGGATGCTGTTGCCGTCTTGGATCATGTCTGCGAAAAATCGTGGTCGCAGATCCATTTGAATCGCTAGTGCTTCAAGCATGTTGCGAGCAACACGCTCAAGTTCACGATAGAAGTTCAACGCGTACTGGCGAAGTTCAGCAACTTCCTCAGGCCATACATTTGCAGCATAATCACTGGAAAGCGGGTGGCCGACAGGAAGCTCTTGACCCACATGGAAAAACTCTTTTAAGTCTCCAACTTTACGATTCTTCGCATGCTCTTTCCCAAAACCAGTGTATCCACGTGCACCGCCTTCAACACCCTCATACTTCGCTTTAATAGCTGTATCAAGAGTAAAGAACTTTTCCCATAGTTCATAGTTCTTTTCAATCAGATGTGTATTCACACCATGGCCTTCTAAAATGATGAAGCCCGTTTCTTTTAAACCTGCTTCAAATTGAACAGCAAATTCTTTTCGCTGATGGGATGTACCATGTGTAAAGTTTTTTAAGTTCAGTGTTTTTACGAGTGAAGCAGATAAAGTAGACATATTGTATAGCCTCCTAGACTTTTATGTAATCGCTTTCAAACTCTTTACATTTTATCATAAAAGTTTTCTGTGACAATAACTATTTATAGGAATAGTACTAATGCTTATCTAAAGTATGATGAAAATGAAAGATATTGGAAGTGGAAGGCGGAATCATTTAGCTTATATGCTACAATGAAGCTATTATTTTAATCGGAATTGGAGGGTGAAAGTATGACTTATTCTGTGAAACTCTCTGTTCGATCGCTAGTTGAATATGTTTTTCGATCAGGGAGTATTGAATCTGGATTTAAGTCGACCTCCTCTTTAATTGAAGGGACTAAAGCCCATCAAACGATACAAAAAACATATGAAGAAGCGGATGCAGCAGAGGTGTTTCTGCAAACTAGCTATCTACATGAGGATATGGAATACATGATAGAGGGACGCTGTGACGGTCTTCTATTGCGTGATGAATCCGTTACAATCGATGAAATCAAATCAACCGCTCGGAATTTAAACGAGATTACGAGAGAATCCTATCCTGTTCACTGGGCTCAAGCGAAAGTCTATGCCTACATATACATGGAAAGAGAAGACAAAGACAAAGTAACCGTACAGCTCACATATGTTCAGGTCGATTCGGGCGAACAAAAGAGGTTTCAGGAAGATGTAACCTTTCAGGAGCTTGAGGATTTTATGCTTCAGCTTGTGAAAAGCTATGCTCCATATGCGAAGCTAAGACTGCATAATCTGCAAAAAAGAAATGACAGTATTCGGGATGTAGCTTTTCCCTTCGCTGCATACCGAAACGGACAGCGTAACTTTGCTGGTGCTGTCTATAAAACGATCGCTGATAAAAAGACACTTTTTGCGAATGCACCAACAGGCACCGGCAAGACGATTTCGACACTTTTTCCTGCAGTTAAAGCCCTTGGAGAGGAAAAAGCAGAGAAAATCTTTTATTTAACAGCTAAAACGCTCAATCGTAAGAATGCTGAGGAAGCGCTAGTGTTAATGAAGAAGAAAGGATTGTTTCTGCAAAGTACGACCATCACCGCAAAAGATAAGGTGTGCTTCAAAGAGGAAACGCGCTGTGAATCGGCGTATTGTGAGTTTGCTGATGGATATTATGACAGAATCAACGGCGCTGTGCTTGATATCTTGAAGAACGAGACGGTTATGGATCGCACCGTTATTTCGGACTATGCCCAAAAGCATAAAGTGTGTCCATTCGAGTTTTCTATTGATCTTGCCTATGCTGCAGACGCTGTGATCTGTGATTATAACTACGTTTTCGATCCTCGTGTCTCTTTTAAACGCTTGTTTGAAGAACAGAAAAAGCGTACCGTACTCTTGATGGACGAAGCTCATAACTTAGTGGATAGGGCGCGCGGCATGTATTCAGCCGAGATTATAAAATCTTCTTTTTTGCAGCTTTCCCGTGATTTTAAAGGAAAGCATGATGGAGTTTGGAGAACAGCTAAAGCAGTAAATGATGAATTTTTGAAATTGAAAAAAGAACATGGAGAAAAAGAAGCCGCTGTGCCTGATATGCCAGAAGAGCTAGTGGGATGTCTCGAGGCATTTATGGTCCAAGCTGAACAGCTGCTAGCCAGCGGGGATAGTGACGAGCGTTTGTTGGAAACCTTTTTTGAAGCACTTCAATGGGTGAAGATCTCTCAATTTTATGATGAACGATTTGTTACGTTCATCTCCGTTTTCAAGAGTGAAGTGAGCATTCGTTTGTTCTGTATGGATCCATCAAAGCTGCTTTTTCAAACAGGTAAGAAGTACGGTTCACGTGTCTTTTTCTCGGCAACGCTCTCACCGCTTTCTTATTTTCGTGAAATGCTTGGAGGAGAGGAAGAAGATTATGTAATTCGGATGCCTTCTCCTTACGAAATGGATCAGCTTGATGTTTTCGTTCAGCCACTTTCCACACGTTATAAAGATCGTGAACAATCCATAGAGCCTATTGCAGAAATGCTTATGGATTTATCAGATAAACGGCCAGGTAACTACCTTGTCTTTTTCCCATCATACAGATACATGACGGATGTCTATGAACGGTTGTTAGAAAAGGATCCGCCATTTCATCCTATTGTTCAGCATCCAGGTATGACAGAGGAAGAACGAGAAACGTTTTTAGCTCATTTTGATTCTGTAGAGGAGAAATCTCTTGTGGGATTCGCTGTCATGGGTGGGATCTTCTCAGAAGGAATTGACTTAAAAGGGGACAAGCTCACCGGTGCAGTGATTGTAGGGGTTGGACTGCCGCAAGTTGGATTAGAACGTGATACGATGAAGAATTATTTCCAGAGTGCGGGCAAGAACGGTTATGATTTTGCGTATGTGTATCCTGGAATGAACAAAGTACTTCAAGCTGGTGGACGCGTAATCCGATCAGAAGAGGACCGGGGGACGCTCGTTCTCGTTGATGACCGGTTTCTGACGAGGAAGTATATGGAGATGCTGCCAGAGGAATGGCGTGATTTTGTGGTGTTGGATAGATAATTAGTTAGGTGGAATTGTCGAAAAGCCTATAAAATAATTTGAGGGCCTATAAATAAATTTGAAGGACTATAAAATAATTTAAAGGCCCATGAAAAATTTTGAAGGACTAAAAATTCATAACAAGGGCCTATAAAAGATTTCCAACAGTTTATCGTCAGCCTAGAAAATGGGTTTATACATAAAAACACTTGGAGACCCGCTCCAAGTGTTTCTTTTTATCGTTTAAACAGCCCTGCATTTAAAAAAGGCACTCCAAATGTATCAGCAGGCTGTGTAATTTCTTTCATCTTCCGCAATTCGATCTCTGTAAACTCAGAAAAAACTTCCCGCATCCGTTCAAACGTGTAGCCAAGACCTCCTTGCATCGAGCGATCCCTATAAACATCCTTGTCAGGGATATCCAACCCCATTCCAACCGCGTCAAAGCAAGTAATGGCAAAATGTCCGCCATCTTTTAAACAGTTGTTTAATAGATTCAAATAGCTAACACGTCTATGAGGGGGAACGTGGTGAAAGCAGCCTGAATCATAGATTAAGTCATAATCATGAAGAGGCAGATCCAGCTTAAAGATGTTACCTTGTATAAAGTTCACATCCACTCCTTTTTCAGAGGTGCGTTCACGAGCCCAATCTAGACCTTCACTAGAGAGATCTACCGCATCTACTTCAAATCCCAGCTGCGCAAGAAAGATTGCATTGCGTCCGGGTCCGCAGCCGAGTTCTAATACGCGGCCAGGCTGAATCCATCCACGCTCCACATAGTTCACTAGATTTTCATCAGGTGCTTCCACAAAAAAAGGAATCTTTTTATTTCGATCTTCATAAAAAGAGTTCCAGAAGGTGCCTTCATCACGCAAGAGAGAGTCTAGCATGTCGTAAATATGTTCATTTTTTGTGATCAAATCTGTCAAAACATCTTCCGCCTTTCTATTAAAAAATAGCGATCTGACTGACTGGATAGCATACCTCTATTTTACCAAAAAATAGATTATAATAGAGGTGTTCAGACTAAAAAAAGAGGTGAGGAAATTGACAAAAACAGAGGATATTACGTTAAAAAAAGCAGGTTCTGAAGATGTTTCAGGAATTGCCAGAGTATGCCGAGAAGGATGGAGAGCAACGTACGGCTATTTAGAAGACGAAGCGTATGTAAACCGAGTGATAGAAGAGTACTATAACGAGGATCGTATCTTAAAAGAAGTGACGGAGTTCAGCGATTATTGGCACGGTTACTTTGTGGCGAAAGAGGATGGACATGTGGTGGGAGCGATCGGCGGGGGAACGACAGGAGAAGAAACAGGAGAGATCTTTGTGTTTTACATGGATCCAAACAAAAGAAACCTCGGAATAGGAAGTCAGCTGTTAAACTACTACACAGACTATCAAAAAAGTTTAGGGATAAAGAAACAGTGGCTATCTGCTCAGAAAGATAACGAAAAAGGCATTCCATTTTATGAAGCAAAAGGATTTGTTAAACAATCAGAAAAGGTTAGCGAAGGCAGCGATAAATACATATCTATTCGATACATGCGAGAAATATAAAAAGCCCCTTAATGGAGGAGCTTTTTTTGCTTGACTATTATTGCATTGAAAGTAGTTAATTTCCGCTCCAGGTGCTTCGCTTTCCGCGGGGCAGGCGGTGAGCCACATTCGTACGTTTCACGTATAAGTGTCTCACCTGCCCACCTGTCCCGCAGGAGTCTCGCACCTTATGCTCCAATCAACTTGTCAAAGAAGATAGTAAACAAAGCATTTTTTAGAGCAGTCTTTAAATTAACCCTCTATCCCTTTCTTCCGCAAAAGCAACGATTGAAAGTCCATACTTCCGCCAGCTACTGAAACGATGTGAAAGTCTAGCACCTCAAAAAGAGGAGAAACCACCTCTACTAGATCGTCATCTGTATAAAACGAAAAGAACCGCTTTGGAATATACGAATCTTCTTGCCATACGCCCTCAGAATCCTTTCCGCCGTATACGCCCATGTAGAACAAACCATCCTCTGCTAAGACAGTATGAATGTTCTTAAGTACCGCAGGCAGACTTACTTTTGGAACATGAAGCAGCGTATTCATCGCCCATACTGCATCAAAAGATTCAGCATCAAAGTTTAATGTGTAATAATCCATCACTTCTGCTTTTAAACCTTTTGCACGGCATGTTTCTACCATGTTTGGTGAGAGGTCGATGCACGTTACATCTAAGCTGTGATCTGATAAGTATTTACCATGCTGACCAGATCCTGCTCCAATATCAAGAACAGTTTGGCTGCTTTCATTAGTAAGAGCTGAAATAAAAGAATTCAGCTCACTAACCTTCCAACTCTCTATTTCTACTTTATTGCGTAAATCGGCTTGTTCGTTGTAGCTTGCTTTCAGACTTTCCTTTAACAAAAGATCCATGAAGTTCTCTCCTTTATCTTTACCTGAAAATCATCTTCAAAAGCAAAACAATGTAATCATTATAGCGGAAGATGTCGAACTGGTAAATTTTAAAATGAAAGAATATTCTGCAAAGGAAAGCCCTTACATCCTCTTAATCCATTGCTGTATCTAGTAACTAGTAAAATAGTTGTGTTCTGAATGACCCCTTGAAACAGGGGATAACTGCCTGTAGAATGTTAAGAAATTTAAATTTCAGAAAAATCAAACGAAAGAGGGAGGATAACCATGGCACGTTCAGCAATAAAAGCAGTACCTTCACCAAAACCGTCACAGCCTGAGAACAACAATAAAAACATATTTAATCGGCTATTGGACTGGGTAGAGAAAAACGGAAATAAGCTTCCGGATGTTCTCACTTTGTTTGTAATCATTACAGCGATTATTCTGTTAGGTTCGTTTGTTGCTGGAGTGACTGGCTGGAGTGCGGTAAATCCTGCTAATAACGAAAAAATTACAGCGGTAAATCTATTAAACGAAGAAGGCATTAAGAGGATGCTCACAGAACTCGTCAGCAACTTTGTGAATTTCCCGCCGCTTGGACTTGTTCTCGTTGTCATGCTTGGGGTAGGACTAGCTGAGTCAACAGGCTTGATCTCAGCCTTCATGCGCAAAGTTGTACTAGCCTCACCAAAAGCGCTTATCCTGCCAATTATCGTTTTTATTGGAGTCGTAGGAAATGCAGCCGCTGATGCCGCACTAATCGTGCTTCCGCCAGTAGCTGCAATGGTATTCCTCACACTTGGACGTCATCCGATCGCAGGACTTGCAGCGGCTTATGCAGCAGTAGCCGGCGGATTTAGTGCCAACATTATTATCAGCATGCTTGATGTGATGCTCGCCGGATTTACAGAGTCAGCGGCACATCTTCAAGATAAAAACTATAAGGCAAACCCAGCGATGAACTATTACTTCATGCTTGCCTCAACATTCGTTCTTTTACCAGTCGCGGTATGGGTAACGACAAAGATCGTTGAACCAAGGCTTGGTGAATATCAAGTCCCGGATGATCTTGAAGTGAAGAAACAAGCTTTATCTTCTGAAGAAAAAAGAGGACTGAAGTGGGCTACGATTTCTCTACTAATCTACACTATCATCATTTTGCTTGTAACAGTCCCAAAAGGTGCGATGCTTCGTCATGCTAAAACGGGTGAGCTGATCGATTCACCATTTATGGATTCACTCGTTCCCATCATGCTTCTGTTCTTCTTAATCCCTGCAATGGCTTACGGGTTTGGATCAAGAGTGTTAAGAAATGACAAAGATGTTGCCGAACATTTAACAAAGGCAATGAGCGGCATGGGATACTATATCGTGCTTGCCTTTATTGCGGCTCAAATGATCGCTTATTTTAGCTGGAGCAATTTAGGATCAATCATCGCAATTACCGGAGCTGACTTTTTAAAAGAATCAGGGTTTACCGGTCTGCCACTGCTTCTCGCCTTTATCCTTTTTACAGCACTCGTGAACTTTCTGATTGCCAGCTCATCTGCTAAGTGGGCGATATTAGGGCCGGTTTTCGTTCCGATGTTCATGGCTTTAAACTACAGTCCCGCCTTCACACAAATGGCATATAGAATTGGAGATTCCATCACAAATACGATTACACCGATGCTTGCCTATTTTGCAATTTTGCTTACGTTTGCTAAAAAGTTCGATAAAAACATGGGGATGGGAACGCTCATATCTGCTTTACTTCCATACTCAATCGCATACACAATCTTTTGGTGCATCTTATTTACCATCTGGTACGTGCTAGGACTTCCATTAGGACCTGGCGAATATATAAACATGTAGATTTTATAGAAGGAGTGAGCAGGTTTGGAACAGTTATTCAGCCGATTGGCTAATTATGAAAACGAAATGGTTGAGATTCGCAGACACCTTCATCAAAACCCTGAACTTTCATTTGAAGAAGTCGAGACACCCGCCTTTATTGCTGCGTATCATGAAAAGTTAGGGCTAGAAGTTCGTACAGAAGTCGGCGGCAGGGGGGTTGTTGCAACGTTAAGAGGCGGTAAGCCAGGTAAGACTGTTGCCCTAAGAGCTGATTTTGATGCACTACCGATTCAAGAGGAAAATGATTCTCCATACAAATCGAAAGTGCCAGGTGTCATGCATGCTTGCGGTCATGACGGTCATACGGCAACATTGCTTGTATTGGCCAAAGTTTTAACAGAAATGAAGGATGGTCTCGAAGGAAATGTCGTATTTATTCACCAGCACGCTGAAGAACTTGCGCCGGGCGGAGCCATTGCGATGATTGAAGACGGATGTCTAGACGGAGTTGATGTGATTTACGGCACACACCTTTGGGCAACGATGCCAACAGGAACGATCGGTTACCGTACCGGTCCAGTAATGGCAGCCGCAGATTCCTTCACTATAAAAGTTCAAGGTAAAGGCGGACATGGTGCGCAGCCGCATAAAACAAAAGACAGCATCGTGATTGGGGCGCAGCTTGTTTCAAACCTGCAGCAGATCGTGAGCCGTCGAGTTAATCCATTGGACGCAGCGGTTGTATCTGTTGGTGCTTTTGAGGCAAAAAATGCATTTAACGTGATTGCAGATACGGCAAAGCTAACAGGAACGGTCCGGACGTTTAAGGAAGAAGTTCGTGTAGCGATTGAAGAGGAGATCGACCGTATCGCAAAAGGTACTAGCCTTGCTTCTGATGCATCCTATGAATATGTATTTAAACGTGGTTATCCTGCCGTTGTTAACCATAAAGAAGACACAGAATTCGTTGTAGATGTAGCGAAAAGGGTTCCAGGTATAGTGGAATTAGAGGAAATCGAGCCGCAGATGGGAGGAGAAGATTACGCATATTATTTGGAAAAAATCCCTGGCACCTTCTTCTTTACGGGAGCTGAAGACACAGCGTGGGAGGAGACATACCCGCACCACCATCCAAAGTTCAAGATTAACGAAGATGCTTTACTGATAGCTGCCAACCTGCTAGGTGCTGCAACACTTACGTATTTAAAACAAAATGCCGAGAAAAAAGTAGAGTTAACAAAATAGGAAGCTAGGGAATCTGCTTTGAGGACGATCTAGGAATGAGCGTGAAATCAACATCCCTCTAGTTTAGTAGTGTGAGAAATGAGGCTAATCGACCCAAATGTGTCGGTGCCTCTTTTTTTGTTTTTTAACAGTGTACAAAAGTTCAATCTGTTCGCCTCGAACGTACAAGATAAATATATCCAAGGTAATCTAACTTTTATCCAAGGTAATCCAAATTTTATCCGCGGTAATTCAATTTATATCAACGGTAATCCATTTTTTATCCGCAGTAATGGTTTTCTTTCGAGGTAAGGCCCACGAAATGAAAGGAGCATTAAACTGTAATTTAACTTATTTGGAAAAATCACTTGTCACCTAATAAAGATTCATTTTATAATAATAGTGTAATATTACACTATTCGTTTAGGTGGGAGTGCTGTAAATGAAACGAAAATTTATTGTGTTCGGAATTTCTTTATATGGCTTGGCTCTCTTTTTCAGTGTTTCTGCATACTCACAACAGCAAAAAACGATTATTGTTGAAGATGCTGGACGATTGATGCCTACAAAAATGAAGGTGGTCAAAAGCTCGGGCTCAACTCGTGATCTCCAAAAATGGGTTAAAGAAGAAGAAACAATATCAATTGCAGGCATGCAGCACAGTCAAGGTGGCCATACCCTGTATCCGAACGGAACGCTCCTAGATATGAAGAGCTACAATGAGATTCTAAACTTTAATCCTAAAGATAAAAAAATTACAGTTCAAAGCGGAGCAACTTGGGCAGACATTCAAGAAAAAATTAATCCTTATGGGTTGTCTATTAAAATGATGCAGTCGCAAAACATATTTACGGTAGGCGGGTCATTAAGTGTAAACGTTCATGGGCGTGATATACGTTACGGTTCATTGATAGATACGGTTGATTCCTTCCGGCTGCTCAAATCGAACGGTGAAATAATCAATGTGAGTAGAACAGAGAATAATGATTACTTTCCTTATGTAATCGGGGGCTACGGTCTTTTCGGAATTATTTTAGATGTAACCCTTCAATTGGCAGAGGATGAACTTTACAAGCACCGTATTGCAACGATGGATTATCAGGAATATGAAAGTTACTTTAATCAGTACGTGAAGAATGATAAAGATGTGAAAATGCACGTAGCTCGATTATCTGTTGCGCCGAACTCTTTTTTAAAAGAAATGTATGTAACCGATTATGTGCTGGTGGAGGATCAAAATGAGCTAAAAAAGTTTTCAACATTAAAAGAGGAAAAAATGGTAGCACTGCCTAAATTTATGCTGGGCATGTCACGTTACAGCGGCTGGGGAAAAGACGTGTTTTGGGATATTCAGAAAAAGTACTTTGTGAAAAGCGATGGCAAGTATGAAACTAGGAACAACGTGATGAGATCGGATAGTGCGTTTATGGAATATGAAAATCCAAACCAGACAGAAGTGTTGCAAGAATATTTTGTTCCTGTAGATCAGTTCACAGATTATATCGATGATTTACGAGGTGTATTGGAAAAAGAAGAATTAAATGTATTAAATATCACGATACGCTATGTTGAGCATGATGAGGATGCTGTCCTGTCATATGCCAAGGACGATATGTTTGCTCTCGTGCTATTAATCAACCAAGGGCGATCAAAAAAAGAGATTCAAAGAACAGAGGATGTTATCCAGAAGATGATTGATGTGACGATAGAGCATGACGGCAGTTATTACTTACCTTATTATTCCTATCCGACGAATGCACAACTGAAAAAAGCGTATCCTCACATTGATGAGTTTTTTAATGTGAAACGACAGCTCGATCCAGAAGAGCGTTTCAAAAATCTTTTTTATGAGAGGTATGGACAATGAATTATCGCACATTCGTAACAGCCCAAAGCCTATTAATGACAGCGAGTTCTATGGTATTTCCTTTTTATCTGCTGCTCATTCGCAACATTGGAGACAGCTACTCACAATTCGGATTGGCTTACGGTCTTTTTGCACTTACTGGAGCGCTGGTTCATCCGGTTATCGGAAGACTTTCTGATAAAGTGGGAGATCGTTCCTTGATTCTATTTTACACATGGGGCATGGCCGGAATGATGCTTGTTGTGCCTATCATTAAAACGGTTGCTGCTCTATACATGCTGCAGATTGCAATGGGTATTTTAGGTGCTGTACAAAAGACAACGGAGAAAACAGCGCTCGTGAGGCAAACTCAAGGTTCCCAAACAGGTGAAAAAATCGGAAACTATCATCTTTGGACAAGTGTGTGGGGAGCAATAGCAGTCATGGCAACAGGCTATTTAGTAGATTTCCTGACGATTGGAAGTTTGTTTTATATCGCCTCATTCCTTTACATGGGTTCAGCTGTAATCCTCATGAAAGCATCTCCATTAAAATATTATGCCAATAATGAAAAGCCTGTGCAGCCATAAGCTGACAGGCTTTAGTTATACATTTTAAATAAGAGCAAAGTGATGACAAGACACTGTATAGCGAGAACGCCTATTTTTTTACGGGGTGTTTATAACCATTCCCTGAAATTCTACTAAAAATAGTCTCGAACGTAATAACGATTAAAAAAGTATAGATAAATCCAATAATTATATCTTCCATATTAATCACCTATTTGATTGGATCAGCATTCTATTAAATCATCTCTATTAATGGAGTCTCTCAAGTTACATCATCATTTTTTTCTTTTTTGCGCCAGTACTTCTGAATGAACTTCTTCACAATGTCTTTTCCTGCTAACAGCGCTCCTAGCCAAAAGAAAACTTCTCCGCCGATGAACAACCCACTTACGATCGCTGTTTTAAGCCCAGCACTAAACGATAAAAAGGGGATGACGGGTATTAAGATCCACAACACAAATGAGAGGACAATAAAAATAATTCCGATTTTCTTTTTCATGTTATACTCCTCCGCAATTAATTAACTGTAATACGTAAGAGTATTACTAAAAGTTCCCTCACCACAACACATTTAAAAACAACCATCAAATAATTAATTGGTCTATATTTCCAATAAGCTGCTAGTTGAAAATGTTTCCAAGTTTGGATAATGTTAAAAGTAAACTGGTGTAAGGAGTGGGGGATTCTTGAAAAAGGAACTTGTATATCAGAGCAGAGATAAAGAGATAGAAGTGTTCGAAGATGAATTTGGAAGTATAACACTAAAAGAGATGCCACATGAAGCTGCGGTTATGGTTGCATTGGAAAACGACTCATTAATCTTAATCAGCCAATATCGGCCAGCAGTGGAAGAAATCATAATCCAATTGCCAGGCGGAGGAATGAAGGAAAAGGAAGACCCTATGAAAGCTGCAAAACGAGAGCTGCTTGAGGAAACCGGGATCGTGTGTGGGGAGGCTGTATTTTTAGGTAGTATTCAGCCGAGTGCGTGCTTAAGCAACGTCATTACACATGTTTTTTTTACAAAGGAAATCATAGAATATAAATCTCAAAGACTTGAAAAAAAGGAAGCCACAATTCAAGCGTTTCATATTCCTGTAGAACGGGCATTTCATAATATTGAACAAGGCATCTGGAAAGACAGCGAAATGGCACATGGGTTGTTGCTAGCGAGATTGAAAGGATTGATCTAGATGAGCTGTTTAGGCTGTGATCTTGCAAACGCGAAATTACCTGTACATACGATTTGCGAAAATGAGCTCATAAATTGTTTTCTTGATATTGACCCTTTTAATGAAGGTCATACGCTGATCCTTCCAAAACGACATGTGAAGGAACTAACAGAATTGACAGATGAAGAAACATTGGCTGTCATGGAAGCGGCAAAGTACATATCTGAGAAATTAAACATGTGTTTAAAACCCGATGGGATTACGATTAACCAAAACGGGGGAAAATTTAGTGACTTAACGCATTTTCATATGCATGTTATTCCGCGGTATGAAAATGATGGGTTTACGTGGAGTGAGTCTCTAATAAAAGATGATGCCGATCAACGGTTAGCTGAAACCGCAGACAAGCTTCGGTGAGTCTAATCTTTTTAACTACAGAAAAAAGTGTGCCACAATGTGAACAAGGAGTGATTCTTTATGACAAGCAGTATTCATGATCGTGCCGTTCTGCATAATGGTGTTCAAATGCCATGGATCGGCTTAGGAGTCTATAAAGCTGAAGATGGTGATGAAGTGATTCAGTCCATCAAATGGGCGATTGATGCAGGATATCGCAGCATTGACACAGCAAGTTTGTACGAAAATGAAGCTGGTGTTGGACAGGCAATTGCAGAATCTAACGTTCCAAGAGAAGAACTGTTTATTACTACGAAAGTTTGGAACACCGATCAAGGGTATGAAAAAACACTTGCGGCCTTTGATGCAAGTTTAGAAAGACTGGGTCTTGATTATGTAGACCTTTACCTTGTTCACTGGCCGGTACCAGGAAAGTATAAAGAAACGTGGAAAGCCCTTGAAAAAATTTACAATGAAGGCCGTGCAAAAGCGATTGGTGTTAGTAACTTTAAACAGCATCATCTTGAAGATTTGATGGCAGAAGCTGAAATTAAACCTATGGTAAACCAGGTGGAGTACCATCCGCGTTTGTCTCAGGAAGATCTTTTATCGTATTGTAAAGAGCAGGGCATACAACTAGAAGCTTGGAGACCTCTTTTAAAAGGAGAAATCTTTAAAGAGCCGACCTTAGTGGAGCTAGCGGATAAGTACAATAAATCAGTTGCACAAATCATTTTGCGCTGGGATCTTCAAAACGGTGTTGTGACAATTCCTAAATCAGTAACAGAACACAGAATTCAAGAAAACATTGATATCTTTGATTTTGAGCTGACGAATGAGGACATGACACGCATTTCAGCACTTAATCAAGATAAACGGAACGGTGCAGATCCAGATGATCCGGAGTTTTATAAACAGTTTGAATAAAAATAAAATATAAATTGTCCTGTATATGGCTACAGGACAATTTGTTTTTTATCTAGCTTTTTTGTTGAAAATAATCCTGTATTATGCAAAACAAAAGCTTTGTCCATAATAGGGAAATAGATAGTCTAACCATACTGTTAATTATAAAATTTCATTCAAATAAGAGAAGAGGAATAACTTGATGAAAGCTGTGCAAGTAACGGGATATGGGGATGTTGATAAGTTAAAAGTAGTGGATATCCCTGTACCTGAACCAAGAGAAAATGAAGTTCTTGTAAAAGTAGAGGCTTGTGCGATTAATAACACTGAAATCTGGATGAGAGAAGGCGCATATGGAACCGATTCTAAATCGGGATGGCGACCTGAAGGCGTACAATTTCCACGTACACCTGGCTCTGATATAACGGGAAAAATAGTGAAAGTTGGAAAGTTAGTCGATGATTCTCTTTTAGGGAAAGATGTAGTTTTATTTCCTTTTACTTCGAGTGGTGAAAAAGGATCAGAACATATTTCTTTGGATATGTCTTTTATTGGTTCAGAATATGACGGTGGTTACGCTGAATATGTGGTGTGGCCAGCTGAGCTCTGCTTTGATATGCCTCTTCCCAGTTATTCAGAGAGTGCCGTTTTTTCGGTTAGCGGGTTAACGGCTTGGCATATGGTTAAACAAATACAAGTTCAACCTGGTGAGACGATTATGGTAACTGGGGCTAATGGTGGGGTAGGATCACTCAATGTTCAGATTGCATCAAAAGTCTTTGGTGCGAAAGTTATCGCAATCCTCGGTAATTTAGATAGTGAAGCAAAAATGAGGGAATTAGGAGCAACACATGTACTATCCTATAAATCCGATTCTCTATCAAAAGAGATTTTAGAAGTGAACGGGGGACCCATCGACTCCGTGCTAGATGTAGTGGGCGATGCATTGTTTTCAACGTCTCTAGAGGTTCTAAAAAATGGTGGGAAGTTCTGTATCTCTGGATCTGCAGGCGGCCAGAAGACAAATCTTGATTTTAGGAAGTTGTATCTAAAACATATTACAATGTATGGATCCGTCTTGGGGACTCGAGCAGAGTTTAAAGAAATGCTTAATGCGATTTCAGAAGGCAAAATCAAACCAGTTATTGATAAAACTTTTCCTTTGGAAGAAGCAAAAGAAGCTCAAGTCTATTTTAAGAATAAAGGAAAGTTAGGAAAGATTTTACTGCTTCCTTAGAAACAAGGCCATTGCATTTTGTTTTAAATAAGTAAAATCGGGAAAAATGATAAGCGTACAGAAATGAAAGGGAGTGTAAGGATGTCAAAACGAATTCTAATCGTCGTAACAAATCATCAAAACATTGGTAACAATAAAACGGGTCTCTGGTTAGAGGAGTTTGCAGTTCCTTTCAATGAGTTCCGAGACAAAGGATATGACATTACGGTAAAGAGTATCAAAGGCGGCAGCGTTCCTTTAGATCCTAACAGTTTAGAAGGTGTGGAAAAGGATACGTATAAAGAAGCTTTGTCTATGCTTGAGAATACAGCGGCACTAAGTCCAGAAGATGCTGTAAGCTATGATGCGATCTACTTGCCAGGAGGTCATGGAACCGTTTTTGACTTTCCAAAAAGTGAGGCTCTAAAGGAAGTTGTAAGTCAGATGGCACAAACGAACAAAGTGATCGGCAGCGTTTGTCATGGTCCAGCTGGACTAACAACAGCAACGCTTAAAGATGGTTCATCCATTGTAAAAGGAAAGACGGTTACTGCTTTTACGGATGAAGAGGAAGAAGAAATGAAGCTGACAAAAGAAGTGCCGTTCTTATTGGAAACAAAGCTTCGTGAGCTCGGAGCAGAATTCCAGCGTGCCGGAAAGTGGGAAGACTTTGCAGTAACAGATGGAAATCTTGTTACTGGACAGAATCCTCAATCAAGCAGAAGTGTTGCACTTCGTATGATTGATGTTTTAGACAAACAATAAATAAATTCCTAAAACGACTGGCTTCGGCTTGTCGTTTTTTTTTTTTACTTTCAGAAAGTATAAAATGTATCGGGCAGCATATGGGTCTTCATTAGGCAATCACCTATTGTCACCTTCTTGAGTATGTTATACATAATGCTATTGGAGGAATGACAGTGGGATATTATGTTAGAGTTGAACCCGATGTTAGAATCTATGTAGAAGATGTTAATCCAAACGGTCAAAAAGCAATCCTATTCGTACATGGATGGCCAGCTAACCATAAGTTGTTTGAGTATCAGTTTAATCAGCTTCCGTCACAAGGATTTAGATGTATTGGAATTGATTTAAGAGGATTTGGGAACTCAGATAAACCTTACACCGGCTATTCTTATGATCGTCTCTCAGATGATATTTATGCTGTCGTTCAAACGCTAAAATTAGAAAACTTCACACTTGTCGGTCATTCTGTTGGAGGTGCGATTTCCATTCGTTATATGGCTAGGCATAACAATTACGGTGTGTCAAAGCTTGCTTTATTAGGTGCTGCAGCTCCAAGTTTCACCAAAAGACCTAATTTTCCTTATGGCAATACGGTAGAACAAGTAAACACATTCATTCAGGACACATACAAAGACAGGCCGAAAATGCTGTCTGGATTTGGTGATCTCTTCTTTTTTAAGTATGTGACATCTCCTTTTTCAGACTGGTTTTTTCAATTGGGACTAGAAGCAGCTGGTTATTCCACTGCTGCCGTTTTAGGCTCTTTGCGTGATGAGGAGTTGTTTTCAGATCTTGGAAAAATACAAGTGCCCACTCTAATCCTTCATGGCGTGCATGACCAAGTCTGTCCGTTTCCTTTGGCTATTGCCATGAATCAGGGAATCCAAAACTCAAAGCTCCTCCCTTTAAAAAATAGCGGTCATGGTCTATTTTGGGAAGAATGGGAAAATGTAAACAAAGAATTGGCAGAGTTTATAGGGTAATAAGGAATATATCGTTCAATGTAGAATCTTTGAGATTGTAAGTAGTTTTATAAATTGGTGATATATTACATTTGAGGACTAAAGAAAGTTGAGTGAACGTATGAATGAATTAGGAACAAAATCTAACAACTCATTTTCAATACTAAATGGAATGCCTTCTTATGTGGGGTTGGAGCAGAAAGAAGCTGTCGTATTAGAAATATTTTCTCAGTTGGTCGCTGAGCTTCTAGCTGTTGGAGAAAACAACAAACTAAGCCGAGTAAGTGTTCATCTGCAAAAGAGCAGTGATAACTATGAAAAACATGCTTCTTATTTAGAACAACACGGATTCGAAATGTTTACTAGTTCAGTAGAATATTACAAAGAATTATTTGAAGAAAACGAAGAAGAAGCGCATTTCTCATATTTTACCTTGGAAGATTCAATTCTTACAGAACAGAAATTTAAAGATTTATGGAAGAGAGTGATGCAAGGGTCAGGCAATGCAGTATCCACTCTTTCTATGGATGAGCAGTTACAATCAGTGAAACATGAATTAGGTGGAGAGTAGAAGCGGAGTTGTGGTGTTTTCTATTTGAGTAAACGACCTGTGGCCGTGTGTATACCTCACATTGAGCCTGGGACGAGGAATGAGGGACGATTGTTTTATTTTGGTGTATTACCGGAAGAAAGAGGAAAAGGTTACGCAGGAAAATTACATAAACGATCACTATATCTTTTGAAAGAAATGGGAGCGAGTTATTACGTTGGTTCAACGCACGAATCAAATATCGCAATGCAGCGTGTTTTTGAGAAATCGGGATGTGAAGTAAGAGGAAGAAAATCATCGTTTTACTATTATTTTAATAAATGAGATGTGATAAAAAAGTCGCTGATTAGCGGCTTTTTTTTATAGAGAATTCAAAAAAAAGTATTTCAAACCCTAGTGAGAAATACCAAAAATGTCCTTTGAATATAAGGACTTTAGACCCGTATGCCAATTACAGCAATAAAAATATATGGAAACAAGTTAGGGATAAACTATCATTGACGATGATAATCATTATCATTTAAGGTTATACATGTAATCAATAATGAGAATCATTTTCAGTAACGGAACTTAACCTTTAGGAGGATTAAATATGAGCACTTTACATTTAGAAATGAACGAACTTTATCTGAAACAACAGGAGAAGAGAGAATCCAACGCAAGATCATATCCAAGACGCATTCCGATTGCGATTGAAGAAGCGGATGGAATCTATGTAAAAGATGCAGACGGAAGGAAGTTTATTGATTGTCTAGCAGGAGCAGGAACTCTTGCGCTTGGACATAATCATCCGGTTGTTATAGAAGCAATTGAGAAAGTGCTTCATGACAAGCGCCCATTACATACACTGGATTTAACGACGCCAGTAAAAGAAGAATTTGTGAGTGAAGTGTTTGATAGTTTGCCAGAAGAATTTGCAAAGCGCGCGAAGATACAATTCTGCGGACCGACTGGCGGAGATGCAATTGAAGCCGCGATCAAACTTGTAAAAACGGCTACAGGAAGAAGAAGCATCCTTTCGTTCCAAGGCGGTTACCACGGAGCAACACATGGAACGATGGCGTTATCAGGTAACTTAGGACCAAAACAAAACGTGCAAGGCTTAATGCCAGATGTTCACTTTATGCCGTATCCATATGAATACCGCTGTCCGTTTGGAATGGGTGGGGACGACACAGGGAGAATCAGCGCTAAATATATTGAGAACCTTTTATATGATCCAGAAAGCGGGATCTTACCTCCAGCAGCGATGATTTTAGAGGTTGTTCAAGGTGAAGGCGGATCAATTCCAGCGCCGGTTGAGTGGCTGCGAGAAATTCGCCGCATTACGAAAGAGCGCAACATCCCATTAATCATTGATGAAGTGCAAACAGGCATCGGACGAACTGGTGAACTCTTTGCGTTTCAACATGCGGGAATCGTGCCTGATGTAGTGGTTCTGTCCAAAGCAATCGGCGGAAGCTTGCCGTTATCTGTTGTGATTTATGATCGTGAACTTGATAAATGGGGACCTGGAGCACATATTGGGACGTTCCGAGGTAACCAAATGGCTATGGCTGCTGGAACAGCAACACTTCGCTACATTAAAGAACATAATTTATCACAGCATGCAGCTGAGATGGGAGAGAAGCTTATGCTCGAACTTTCCATCCTCCAAAATGAGATTCCTGAAATTGGGGATGTTCGCGGCCGTGGATTAATGGTAGGAGCAGAGATTGTGAATCCACGTATCCCATCTGGTTTAAAAGGAACGTATGCAGCGAATCCAGAGCTTGCGAGCCGTATTCAAAGAGAGTGCTTTAACAGAGGCTTGATCCTAGAAGTAGGCGGACGACATGGAAGTGTTGTTCGATTCTTGCCGCCGCTTATCATTACAGAGAAACAAATGAACGAAGTAATCGCAATCTTCACAGACGCGGTAAGAGCCGCACTTAAATAGAGGTGCTACATGAACACGACCGATTTTGACCGTTTTTTTCTTAATGATAGTGAAACGGGAATACAGAGTTTCAATCATATTGTCTTGGAAGCACAACATCTGTTGAGTAATTTCTATAAAAGCAATACCAATGCCTTTAACGGATCAGCTCCGAAAGAAATTGAAAAAGAAATACAGAAACTTTCGTTAACTTCCAAAGACGGAGATAACCCGATTACCGTACTGGAAGATGTTTTGAAAAAAATCGTGAACAACAGCATCCATGTGTCTCATCAAACGAGCATGGGGCACCTTCATTGTCCGCCTCTGATTCCTGCGATTGCAGCCGAGCTGATCATCGGTGCACTTAATCAATCCATGGATTCTTGGGATCAAAGTTCAACGGCTACTTATCTGGAGGAACGCCTTATCAAATGGGTGAGTGAAAAGCTTACCCTTCCTCCAATGTCTGATGGTACGTTCACGAGTGGCGGTACGCAATCCAACTATATGGGTTTATTGTTAGCGCGAGATTGGTTTTGTGATAAGAGATGGAATTGGAACGTTAAGATACAAGGCTTGCCAACCGAATTCCATAAGCTCCGCATACTTTGTTCAGAAAGTGCTCATTTCACTGTCAAAAAGTCTGCGTTTCAATTAGGACTAGGAGAACAAGCCGTAGTTACAGTTCCAACAGACAGCAATAAAAAAATAAACACAGCTAAGTTAACGGAAGAGATCGAACGGTTAAAAACTGGAGGTCTCATACCAATGTGTGTAGTTGCAACGGCTGGAACAACAGATTTTGGCAGCATTGATCCCATTCCAGAAATTGCGGAAATTGCTGAAAACCATGGGCTTTGGCTTCATGTTGACGCCGCTTATGGCGGAGCGTTAATGCTAAGTCAAAAGCATTTTCATAAATTAGCAGGGATTGAGCAAGCAGATTCCATTACAATCGATTTTCATAAGCAATTTTATCAGCCGATCAGCTGTGGAGCATTTTTTGTGAAAAATAAGGAGAGCTTTCGTTATCTTGCACATCATGCAGACTATTTGAACCCAGAGAACGATGAAGAGGACGGACTTGTTCATTTGGTAAGCAAATCTGTTCAAACGACTAGACGATTTGATGCGTTGAAGCTATTCATGTCTCTTCGTATCGTTGGTGAAAAGAACTTTGCCAACATGATCGACTACACGCTTCATCTAGCAAGTCAGGCAGCTGGTGTGATGGAACATAACGAAGATATCGAAGTTTGTAACAGAAATCCTGAAATCAACGCGATTGTTTTCCGCTATAGAGGTGGAATTATAGAAAAGCTGAATGAGCTGAACATGTTTATCTATAAAAAGATTCTACAAACAGGAACAGCTTTGATCGCCAAAACAAAAGTAAAGGGTCAAGTATTTTTGAAATTTACATTGTTGAATCCGAGAACGACAATCGTCGATATTGAAGACGTTCTTCATAGCATTTCTCAATTTGCAGCAGAGTACGAAAACAGGGGGATCACCCAATGACAAATTATAAACAACGAGCAGAAAATGCAAGCATGCAGAGTTTCTTGAACTGTTACCTGAGAGAAACTCGTAATTTAATAGAGATTGAAGGTGACATGGAGCAGATAGGCTGGAACGGTGAAACACCAGAAAGATGGTTGAAAGTTTCACTAGCCAATCAGGATTCTGCGATTTTTGCAGCGGTAAAGCATTGGTCTTTAACAGGAAGGCATCTGTTTCATTTTCCTATACTTCATCAAACGAATGAAAAAATAATCCCACTCGATTACGTTACGCTTGTATCGGTTCTTTCGAAGGAATTATTGCTGGAGCAGAATCGTGAAGATGCAGAAGACGAGTTAATGCTTCGTACGATTCTTAGCAAAAAGAACATACAGCGCTATTTAGAAGAACGGAAAAGTGACAGTGATGCTCTAGAGAACAGTGAGTTCACGTTTATTGAAGCAGAGCAGTCTCTTCTTTTTGGGCACCTTCTTCACCCGACACCGAAAAGCAAGCAAGGCATGAGTACCGAGCAGGAGTCTCTCTATTCTCCGGAACTTAAGGGAACGTTTCAGCTGCATTTCTTTCAAGCTGACCGGTCGATTGTCGATCAGGATTCCGCTGACAAGGTGACAGCTGAAGAGATTACATTGCAGCTGCTTCAGAAGGATGAGAATTTTATGGAACAAATAGAACGTGATGAACAATCCGTCTATATCCCTGTGCATCCATTACAAGTGCCTGTTCTATTAAATGATCTCTCTGTTCAAACATTAATTAAAGACGAAAAGTTAACATACATAGGACCTTTCGGTGAACCGTTCTCAGCGACGTCTTCCATGCGTTCTGTATACAGCCGAAATTATAAATACATGTATAAATTCTCTGTACCTGTTAAAATTACGAACTCATTAAGGGTTAATCTGGAAAAGGAGCTTCATAGAGGAGTAGAAGTTTCCAGACTCATGAAATCGAGAATCGGACAAGAGCTGAAGGAGATCTTTCCATCGTTCCAGATCATTCAGGATCCTGCATTCTTAAACATCCCAACGGGAAAAGAAATGTCAGGATTTGAAGTGGTAATCAGAGAGAACCCATTTTATGAAAATGATAAAAATGCGAGTTTAGTAGCTGGCCTTTGCCAGGATCATGGATTTGGCGGACGATCACGAATTGAAGCAATCATACAAGACTTAGCTCAAAAAGAGAACAGATCGACAGAAGAAGTGAGCAAGGATTGGTTTAGTGAATACTTGTCGATCGCTCTAGATCCAATACTATGGCTGTATGAAACATATGGCGTAGCGCTTGAAGCCCATCAGCAGAATTCGATCGTCCAGATGGAGAACGGCTATCCAAAGCATTTTTATTACCGTGATAATCAAGGCTATTATTACAGCGAATCGAAAGCAGATTTGCTAGTGAAACAGCTGCCTGAACTTAATCGGAAGAGTGTCACGATCTGCAGTGATGAAGTCGCAATCGAACGGTTCCGATATTACTTTTTCATGAATCATCTGTTTGGTCTGATAAACGGTTTTGGAGCCGCAGACTTAATCGATGAAGCAGAGCTTATGAACATGCTCCGAAATCGTTTGATGCACCATGATACTTTCACAGACGGAAAATCCGGGTTGTTAAGGAGTTTACTAGACTCGAAAGAACTTCCTTGTAAAGCGAACTTGCTAACACGTTTTCATGATATGGACGAGCTCGTTGGCTCACTTGAAACACAATCTGTTTATACGAACATACCGAACCCATTACAAAAGGTGTTGACTTCAAATGCAGCCAGCGTTTAGTTTCTATGATTACACCATTGAAAAGACATTATCATTTGCAAAAGTAGATTTTGAGAGAGATGTGGCACTTTTACACAAATGGCAGCAGCAGTCTTACGTGGTTCCTTACTGGAAGCTCGATATTTCGTTTGAAGACTATAAAAAGCATTTAGAGAAATTTTTAGAAGATGAACACCAAACTCTGTATTTGGGATTGATCGATGGCGTCCCGATAAGCTATTGGGAAGCATATTGGGTGAGGGGGGATGTGGTTGAGAATTGCTACGACCCGCACCCTGAGGATCAAGGAATACATCTATTAATCGGGGAACAAGCTTTTCTAGGTAACGGATACGCACTCCCTTTATTACGGGCGATCGTGAATTTTCAGTTTTTAAATCAAGGAACGGAGAAGATCATTGCTGAGCCTGATATTCAAAACGAGAAGATGATACATGTGTTTGAAAAGTGCGGTTTTGAAAAAGTGAAACCGATCGAGCTGCCTGATAAGACAGGTATGCTCATGTATTGCCATAGAGAAACGTTTGAGAGGAGATGGAAAGATGTCTTTGAAACAGCCGCAATTTGAAAAAGTGTATGACATCATTGGTGTAGGCATCGGTCCGTTCAACCTTGGACTAGCGGCTATGCTTGATGAAACAGGCGGTAAAGAGGCACTGTTTTTTGAAAAGAAAACAGAGTTCAACTGGCATAAAGGGATGCTGATCGATGGTACGACCCTGCAAGTCCCTTTCTTCGCTGATTTGGTAAGTATGGCGAATGTGAAAAGCAAGTACACGTTCTTAAACTATCTTCAAGAACACCAGCGATTGTACCACTTTTATTTTCTGGAGAACTTTCATATTCCCCGCAAGGAATACAATCACTATTGCCGTTGGACAGCAAGTCAGTTGAACTCTTGCCGTTTTGGAATGGGAGTAGAGCAGATATTGCCTGTTGAAGATGGGGACGTCCCATTATACAAAGTCATCGTTCGGTCTCTGAAGACAGGTAAAACGGAAACGTATTTTACAAAGCATCTAGCAGTTGGCATTGGTACAAGTCCTTCAGTCCCTTCACACCTAGAGAAGAACCTTGGCACAAAAGTCATCCACTCTTCTCAATATTTAGATCGAAAAGAAGAGCTGCTGAACGCGAGATCGATCACGGTGATTGGTTCAGGGCAAAGTGCAGCGGAGGTATTCTATGATCTTGCACAGCATCAGGATAATGAGGCGTATTCGTTAAACTGGTTCACGCGTTCAAAAGGATTTTTCCCGATGGAGTACTCAAAGCTTGGACTTGAATATTTTTCACCGGATTACACGAATTTCTTTTATCAGCTGCCACCATCCAAGAAGGATGATCTTCTGAAAAAGCAAGACCTCTTATATAAAGGAATAAGCATGGATACCATCGCGGATATTTATGACCTCCTTTACGAAAAATCTGTCGGTCAACAGAAGCCAGAGATTCAATTGCAGGCGATGACCGAACTTGTTTCACTAGAGAAGAAAGCTGATACACACATGCTCTCACTTCGTCAAAACGTTACGGGAGATGTGTTTGAACTAGAATCTGAAGTCGTTATTTTAGGAACAGGTTATGCACCGTCATTCCCGCATTTCCTGATTAACATGCAGGAGAGTATCGAGTGGGATTACAAAAACCGTTACCAGATTACACATGATTATCGATTGAAGATGAAGGACCTTGAGAACAACCATATCTTTATTCAGAATGGTGAGCTGCACACACATGGTGTTGGTGCTCCAGATCTTGGCCTTGGTGCACACAGAAACGCAGTTATCATCAATAAACTTTTTGAAAAAGAAATCTATTCTGTTTCTCATAAAAACGTGTTTCAGAACTTTGGATCGGAACCTTCATGGAATCCAACAACCGTTCGTTAAATCTTTTTCTGTTGAGCTGTGTTTTTCTGTTTATCTGTACAGAAGTACTGTTATCGCCTTTTTACCCGCAGTTTTTTAAAAAGGTTTATGGGATAACAGATCCGAACATTACAGGGTTTTACATTATGACCTGCCGGCTCGTTGTCGTGATCTTCACACCAATCTGGGGTCTTATGGCAAACAAATGGAAAAACAGTTCTTTTCTTTTGATAATCGGTCAATGGGGAACAGGGCTATCCTGCTTTTTGATGGCGATTTCACAGACCTTTGAAATGTTTGTTGCAGCGAGTGTTCTGTTGCTGATCTTTAAGAGCAGTTATTTTCTGCTTTACACGATTTTGATGCAGGAGAACCGGAAGAGTACAACAAGTGCTGCTGCTAGTTATCATGCTGTTTTGCAGGGAGCAATCGTAATAGCAACTTTATTGTCAGGATGGGTCATTCAGATGGACAATCCTTTATTGATCTTCTGGGTGATAGGGATCATGGAATGTTTGGTAGGGTTGTTCAGTTATTTCATGTTAAAAAAAGTGAGCAAGACCAGAGTCATGGATGCAGCACTACAAGAAAACCAACGCAGCTTGTTGCCGCAATTCTTTCTTTTCGGAATTGTCGTGTTAACCCTCCATTTGGCAGTGAATATGGTTCGGCCATTTTTCACAACGTACACTGAGGCTGTGTATCACACGAGTACGTTGATGAGCAGTTTATTGTACTTAATACCAAGTCTGATGGCGATTGTATCTTTGCCTCTCATCCGAAAATACAGTGATCAATTAGGACGGAGTGGTTATATAGCGGCAACAGGCATGATGGTTGTTGGATTATTTTTTCAAGGTATCGAAACAAGCATTGCGGGTCTTGTACTGTTCCGATGCATGTTTGGAATTGGAGCAGCGTGGTGTCTGGCTAAATTGGATGTGTTACTTTTCAAGTGTAGTCAGAACACGCATGGCGATTATAGCAAGATCTCTGCGATTCAAAACGTAGGACTCTTGCTCGCACCTGTAGCAGCATCATCCATTGTAAACGAACAATCGATATCAGCTATCTTTGTTTATGCAAGTTTGTTCGTCGTTCTCCATATACTTGTTTTCCTATGGGGTACGTTCACGAGAGAAAAAAACAGAGAGAAACTTCACTTACATAAGGAGGAAAAACATGTTTTATATAAATGAAACAGAATCGATTCTTAAGAAGGATACGTGGGAGACGGTAAACAAAAATTTGCTCGCGAAGATGCTTGCTGAGTATATGTATGAAGACATGATTTTTCCTGAGCAAAAAGAAGAGGGATACGTATTTACTGTTACAGAGGATCGTCAGTATCGTTTTACCGCTGAAAAACGTTTGTTTGACAGCTTTGATGTAGATCCGAAATCTATTGAAGTTTTTGAGGGAGAAGAGTGGAAGCCGGCAACAAGTGCAATTCGTTTCTTATTGGATATTCAGCCGATGATCGGTATGTCAGCAGAAACAGCAGGTCATTTGATTAAGGAATTGAACCATACGCTAATTGCGGATGCCAATCTATTAAATCACCATAAAAAAACGTCAGATGAGTTGGTGAATCTTGATTATGCGGAGTTAGAGGGAGAAATGTCAGGCCATCCGTGGATCACATACAACAAAGGGCGAATCGGTTTCGGCTTTGATGATTACAGCAAGTATGCCCCTGAAAACCAGAATGAAACGAAACTGTTTTGGATTGCCGTTCACCGTGACCGCGCACAGTTTCAATCCGTTAGTGAACTGCATTATGAGAAGTTGTTGATAAAAGAGCTTGATGGTGTTCTTATTCAGCGCTTTAACGAAATTTTACGTGAGAACGGAAAGCTGCCTCTCGATTATTACTTTATGCCTGTTCATGAATGGCAGTGGAAAAATGTGCTGATCCAAAACTTCCCTGAAGACTTGGCGAACGGTATGATCGTTCCGTTAGAAGAAGGAACAGATCACTATTTGCCGCAGCAGTCAGTGCGAACGTTTGTAAACCGAAGTAATCCGTTGAAATCACATGTGAAACTTCCAATGAGTATTTTAAATACGCTCGTGTATCGAGGTCTTCCATCAGAACGAACGGTAATTGCACCGCGTGTAACAGAACACATCAAAGGAATCTTTGACCGTGACAGCTTTTTAAGAGATGAATGTGAAGTCGTGCTGCCTGGAGAAGTAGCAAGCATCAACGTGGATCACGCTCATTACAGCAATTTGAAAGGTGCTCCATATCAATACCTGGAGATGCTCGGAACCATTTGGCGTGAAAGTATCTATACGTATTTAAAAGATGGTGAGCAGCCGATCACGCTTGCAGCTCTCCATCATGTCGATGTAGATGGCAAGCCGTATGTCCAAAGTTTGATTGAAAAGTCTGGATTGAGTGCTGACGAATGGATGAAGAAATTCTTTGGTGTAGTGATGCCGCCACTGCTGCATTTTCTTTATCAATATGGAACAGTCTTCTCGCCGCACGGTCAGAACACGATTTTAATTTTAAAAGACTATAAGCCTGAGAGATTAGCTGTAAAAGATTACGTAGATGACGTGAATATCTCGGATCAGCCATTTCCTGAGTTAGAGGGAGTGACGGAAGAATTGCGGTCTGTACTGCGCAGCGAGCCGCCAGAAGGATTGACTCAGTTTATTTTCACGGGGTTGTTCATTTGCCACCTGCGCTACATGTCAAATGTCATGGTGCGCAATCAGTTAATAGAAGAAACAGCATTCTGGTCACACTTAGTGGATAGTATTGAAGCCTATCAGACGAGGTTTTCACATTTAGAAGAACGTTTTAAACTGTTTGACTTCTTTAAACCTGAATTGACGAAGCTATGTCTGAACCGCAATCGAATGGTAGACTACGGCTATGGTGATGGTGAAGATCGGCCTCATGCATCTGAGTTCGGAAAAGTGCGAAATGCACTGCATGAACTCAAGGTGAACAAAGTATCTCTTTAATCGAAAAAAGTCGCTTCGGCGGCTTTTTTTGTTATGCGAGAAATAAATACACAAACACGTGTCAAAGACTTTATATTCCGCGAACGTTTAATACATAAAAGAACACGGATCGTAAAAAGCTTTTTTATAAACTGAAACTTCTGTTTTTTCTCCTTCGTATGTAATATTATGGTAAGGGAGTAGGAGGGGGTTAAGCCATGGGGAACTTTGAGGAAACAGATTTTGATCATTTTGAAGAACCAGGCTTTGGTAGCAGCGGCGATTGGATGTTTGATGTTCTTCCTTTATTTGGAGGAGCTCTTTTTGTAATCGTAATCAGCATTTTCATTTTTGTTATCATAAAAGGAATTGGTGAGTGGAGCAGCAATAATAAACAGCCTAAATTAGCTGTGACTGCCGAGTTAGTTACGAAGAGAACGAAAGTAAGTGGAGGCGCAAATGACACGTCAGCTTCTACATGGTACTATGCAACGTTTGAAGTGGAAAGCGGTGATCGTATGGAGTTTCATGTGGGTTCACAAGAATACGGTATGCTGGTAGAAGGAGATAGAGGAATACTGAATTTTCAAGGAACTCGTTATTTAGGATTTGAACGGAATAGACAATCAGAATTAAGCTAAAAGGAGAATGATCTATATGACAGCAAGTCTAGAAAACTATCAAAAAAGTGTGTTGAATGCATTTTTAAATAAAGAGGGACGTCTTAAAAACATTCCTTCTCAAAAGAAGAAAAAGTTAGTGGTGCTGGAATATCTCGTTCAACAGCTGGATGATAACCAAACATATACAGAAAGGGAGATAAACGAGTTTATTAAAAAGTATCATGAAGATTTTTGTACGATTCGAAGAGAGTTTATCGTAAATGGATATATGGATCGAGAAGATGGTAATTACAAAAAAAGAGACGAATCACTTTGGACGAATTGGCAAGAGCTTAAGTAACAGAAAGAAGTGAGAGAGCTGAATGGAGAATTAGAATTATTATGGGAGCACTTAAAGGAAGAAGTACAGACGCGTTTTGGTTTTCAAGTAATGAAAAGCACACAAATTAATCGAGGTTATTTGAATCAAAAATGGAAAATAGAGACGGATCAAGGTATTTTTTTAGTAAAACAATACAATAAAGAGCGTATTAAGAAATATGACTTGAAAACAATACATACAGCTCTTCGCACTCAAAATCGTTCATTTCTTGCTGACATCCCTTGCCCGGAACTTCTATCAAATGAAGGCAACCTTTTACATAAGTCTTCAAGTGGTGAGCTTTTTACCGTCATGCGTTTTATGAAAGGTAGTCTTATAAAACCGGGAGAAGCTTCACCAGAGCAGATGGAGTCATTGGGCCAAGAGATTGGAAAGCTTCATCGACTATTAAATGATGGTACATTGCCGGCAAAATCGAAGACTGTTTTTCAGATTCCTGCTCTTCAAGATCGTCTAGACTATTGGGGATCAGTTGGGATTCAATGCGAAGAACAAGACTTAGATCATTTAAGAACACTAATCGAACTTCAAAGAAAAGCAACAATAAACATGGGAACACTTCAACTTGAACACCTTACTCCTGGTTGGTGCCACCGTGATCTTTGGGTAGATAACCTGCTATTCTCGGGGGAAAACATAACCGCTATCCTGGATTTTGACCGATTGGACTATGATTTTATCGAGTTGGATATTGGCAGAATCATCATCTCAACATGCTTACACGACGATACAATTAATGTCGAAGCTGTGCATGCATTTCTAAAGGGATACGGTAATACAAATAAATTATCAATTGAAAGGTTAGTATTATCGTTAAAATTGGTTTGGTACATGGAAAGCACTTGGTGGGTCAGCGTTGAACTTCATGAGGGAGAGCCGCCGAAACGATTTCAGCATGAGATGGTATGGTTAGCACAACATCTGGATGAGTTAGAAAAAATGCTTGGCTGGAAAAAAGAAGCAGCAACTTTTATGTTTTAACAAAGTAGCATAAGGGAACTTCCTCATTAACAGACTAGAGGAGTGGTTAAGTGGAGACGAAACAATTGTGCTTGCTGAAAAAAGAAGATATGACAAATCCAGAAATAGTTCCAGCTTGGGTCATTGAGGAGTATAAGACCTTTCACGAAACCGTAACCAACAAGACGTTTCCTTGTTATTTTGGAATGGCAGCTGAGAACAAGGGAGAGCTTCGCTATGCGTATGTGACGCATGATGATTGGTCGAATCTGCCAGAAGCAATCCGAGAGTTTAACAAGCTTTTTGATGCACCAAAATTAATTCGTCATGGATTGTTTGTGTTTGTGGAGCCTGAGAAAGAAGAAAAAGACATTCCGTACTATCGGGATTACTTCTGGAAGATGCTTCAGTCTCTGCACGAGACCGATAATCAGCCTTGGCCTGAACACATTCCGAAAGATCCAGATCATCACTTGTTTGCGTTCTCATTCGATAACGAGCCGTATTTTGTATTTGGAAATGCACCTGCCTACAAGCAGCGTAAAACAAGAGATCTTGGCAACAGTTTAGTTCTTGGTTTTCAGCCACGCCGTATTTTTGACGGGCTAGAGGGGACGTCACCTGGTGGCGCGATGTCTCGTGAAAAGGTCCGGGAGCGGGTAGAAAAGTGGGATAATCTTCCGAAACATCCGAACATTAGTCATTACGGTGATCCAGAACATCGTGAGTGGAAGCAATATTTTATTGGAGACGACGTTGAACCGATAACAGGAAAATGTCCGTTTCATCATAAATAAATGGAAAAAAGGACTCTAGCCGAGTCCTTTTTTTGTTAAATCAACACAAAGTTGTTGAATATCAACAAAAATTTATGAAATATCAACAACTTACCCTAAAATATCAACATTAAGGCGTTTCCATTCATGCTCTAGCATGCTGAACAACATAGAATCACGCCAGCCGTCTTTAAGAAGGATGCATTCACGCATTCTTCCTTCTAACGTCATGCCTATTTTAGATAATACTTTTTCAGATGCTTTATTTCTTGGAACGCATGTCGCAAAAATGCGATGAAGCTGTAACTTTTCAAGGCCGAACTGGAGAAGCTCCTTATAAAAGAAAATATGCTAATCTTATAGTATCAATTATTTACATAAGTTAGTAGGTTCGTAAGTGATGAGAGTTATGGATACATGCCTAACTAACAAGGTGTTTTACGGGAGAGTATAAGATGAAATTAAAAGATATCGCGTTAGAATTGGCCGCAATTTATCAACAAAACCCTAAAGTACAAGCAGTATTATTGGCTGGCTCTGTTTCAAGGGGATGGGAGGATAAGCATTCTGACATTGAACTTAATATTTTTTGGTCGGAAAAACCTCATGATGAAGACCGGATGAATCCCATCATAGCAATAAATGGCTCTATCATTGATTTTCACCCGTATGAAGAGGAAGAATGGGCGGAGAGTTATTTGACACCTCAGAATGTTAAGCTCGAGATTAGCAGCTTTTTAACAACTACTGCAGAAAAGTGGATAGCTGAGGTTGTGGAGCAGTATGAGATCGATTATGGCAAGCAATGCATGGTTTCGTCCGTTTATTATGGACAAAGTTTATATGGTGATCATGTCATTAACGAGTTGAAAAAGAAGGTTGAAATTTATCCAGATGATCTTGCGAAAAACATGATTGAAGAAAACCTAGCTCTTTGGTATCGATGGAACAACCGTTATGCCTTATTAGACAGGAAAGATTGGATTATGTTGTATGATCTGATGAGCGGTGTACAGAAGAAGTTATTAGGAACACTTTTTGCATTAAATAAATTGTACATCCACCATCCTTCTTTTAAGTGGATGCACAAATACAGTGAGATTTTTGTGACAAAACCAGAAAATCTAAATCAGAGATTATCAGCTATTCTAACTGGTGATGTTCAAGAAAGTATACAAAAATTAGAGCAGCTGATTGAAGAAGTATTTCAACTAGTTGAGAAGCATTATCCAAATCTTCCTTTCTTAGATACATACAAAGAAAAAATGGCTTTTGTGCGGCCCAAAAATATGATCTGATCACACAATAAGAGTATAAAAACAAAAAAATTCATACACAATAGAAATAGCCATCCGGGTGGATTCGTCTTCTCGGGTGGTTTTTGTTTTGGCTGTTTTAGTAGTCATGAATGGTTTTAAAAATGGTTGCCCCATTGAAAAATAATCTTGTTTCATAATAGGTTTACGTGTTTACATTTTGAGGTAAATAGAATATAAATAAATTAACAATAAACATTTTGTTAATTGAAAGAGGAGGGACACCATTGTCTAATAAGCAAGCACTTGAACAATACGACATCAAAAAATATCGTACACCAGATGGTTATACTTCCGATATTTGTGTCTTTACTATCATTTCTGAAAAAAGCGAAGCGTATAAACCTCCAACGATGGACCTCAAGGTCATGCTGATCAAAAGAGCAGGACTTGATACAGAGGGTAATACAAACATTGAAGCAAACAAATGGGCTATTCCAGGTGGCTTTGTGCAAGATGATGAAACGGGTTTCCAAGCGGCAAAACGTGAACTAGAAGAAGAAACGAACATCTCAGGAATTCACATTAAACAATTTGGAGTATACGACAAGCCGGGGCGGGATCCCAGAGGATGGATTATCTCAAATGCACATTATGCCATCGTACCTGATACGTATTTATCGCTTAGAAAAGCGCAAGACGACGCAGCGAATATAGAGCTTTTTTCAGTAAAAGAGGTTCTCAATCTTGATCTTGCTTTCGACCATAAACAGATTATAGGGGATGCCATCAAAGTCATTACAAACGACTTATTGCAGACGACAGTAGCTAAGAATTTCCTGCCAAAACATTTTACCTATTCTGAGCTGCAAGCCGTACTAAAAACGGTAACAGACGATCCAGCCATATTAAGCGATCAATCGTTCTCAAGAAAAATAAAATCACTTCCTTTTATTCAAGAAGTACAGGGAAAAACAACTACTAGAACTTCAAAAAGAGCAACAAAGCTTTTCACGTTTATTGATATGGATGTTGTAAAGCCAATCTATACAGCACGATATTAACTCTAAATTTTTTTATGAATTATAATTAACAAGTTGTTTATTGTAGGTTGGAAAAACAATCAGTAGGAGGAATTTATGATGAAAAAGACTTTAATAAACATTGATTATACCTTTGATTTTGTAGCAGATGAAGGTGCACTAACGTGTGGAAAACCAGCTCAAGACATTGAATCTGAAATCATCTCGATCACAGAACAATTTCTTAAGAACGGTGACCTTGTTGTTTTTGCCATTGATCAGCATCAACTTAACGATGAATTCCATCCGGAAAACAAGCTTTTTCCCCCACATAACATTGCAGGAACTCCTGGTCGACAACTTTATGGCAACCTTCAAAAAGTCTACGAAAACAACAAAGATAAATCTAACGTTTATTGGATGGATAAAACACGATATAGCGCCTTTGCTGGAACGGACCTATTAATGAAGCTGCGTGAACGCGGTATTACAGAGATTCATATCGTAGGCGTCTGCACAGACATCTGCTGTCTTCACACCGCAATTGATGCTTACAATGCGGGACTTCAAATTGTTGTACATGAAAAAGGTGTGGCAAGCTTCAACCAAGCTGGACATGAATGGGCTTTAGGACACTTTAAAAGTTGTTTAAACGCAAAAGTTCTATAATTTTAATTTTTTGGAGGTAACCTAACGATGAATACACATTATGCTGATGATAGCTTAACGCTTCACACAGACCTTTACCAGATCAATATGGCAGAAACGTATTGGGAAGACAATATGTACAATAAAAAAGCGGTGTTTGAAGTTTTTTTCCGCAAGCTTCCTTTTGGTAACGGATATGCTATATTTGCTGGCTTAGAAAGAATCATAGATTATCTGCAAAACTTTAAGTTTACTGCAAGTGATATTGATTATTTAAGGAATGAACTAGGGTATGAAGAAGATTATTTGGACTATTTGCAGCAAGTGAAATTTACTGGAACAGTGCGTTCAATGGTGGAGGGAGAGCTTGTATTTGCAAACGAACCCATTTTACGAATTGAAGCACCACTTGCTGAGGCACAGCTTATTGAAACGGCGATCTTGAACATCGTCAATTATCAAACACTTGTGGCGACAAAAGCCTCTCGCATCAAACAAGTCGTTGGAGAGCAACGAGCAATGGAATTTGGAACACGCAGAGCACAAGAAATGGATGCAGCGATTTGGGGAACGAGAGCGGCTTTTATCGGAGGATTTGAAGCAACGTCTAACGTAAGAGCAGGAAAACTCTTTGGAATACCAGTTGCCGGCACTCATGCCCATGCACTTGTACAAACGTACCGTGATGAGTATGTCGCTTTTCATAAGTATGCTCGCCGCCATAAAGACTGTGTGTTTTTAGTAGATACGTATGATACGTTGCGATCTGGTGTACCTACAGCGATAAAAGTGGCTCAAGAGTTAGGCGATAAAATCAACTTTAAAGGAATTCGTTTAGATAGCGGTGATTTGGCTTACCTCTCTAAAGAAGCTAGAAAGATGCTGGACGAAGCAGGTTTCACAGATACCCAGATTATTGCGTCAAACGATTTAGACGAGAATACGATTATCAACTTGAAATCACAAGGCGCAAAAATAGATTCATGGGGTATTGGAACAAAATTAATTACCGCGTATGACCAGCCTGCTTTAGGTGCGGTCTACAAACTCGTATCGATTGAAGACGAACATGGAAAGATGGTCGACACGATTAAGATCAGCGGCAATCCCGAGAAAGTTACGACGCCTGGTATGAAAAAAGTTTATCGAATTATTAATACACTTAATAACAAATCTGAAGGTGATTATATCGCGATGGATAGCGAAACACCTCAGGAAGAATCGAAACTAAAAATGTTTCACCCTGTTCACACGTTTATCAGTAAATTCGTCACGAACTTTGAAGCGAAAGAGCTTCATCAGGATATTTTTGTAGGTGGCAACTTAGTCTATGAAACTCCTAGTCTGACAGAAATACAGCAATATGCTAAAGAGAATCTGGAAGTGTTATGGGATGAGTACAAACGCACGATGTATCCGGAAGAATATCCAGTGGACCTCAGCCAAGCATGCTGGGATAACAAGATGAAGAACATTCAAGATGTACAGACAAAAGTCATGCAGTTGATTGGTGAAAAATAAGGAGGAAGTAAAATGGCTAAGATCGGTATCTATGGTTCATCTTTTGACCCCATAACAAATGTTCATTTATGGACTGCGAGCACGGTTGCACATCGCTGTAAACTGGATAAAGTTATCTTCCTTCCGTGTTCAAGTAAAAGAAAAGACAAAATCATGAAGACTTCTGATGAACACCGGTGGAGTATGTTGCAATTAGCGATTTATAATAACGACAAATTTGTAGCAGATGATTATGAGATGCTTCAAGATGCCTGGGAAGTATACACGTTTTACACGATGGAACATTTTAAAAAGAAATATCCAGAAGATGAGGTTTACTTTATTATGGGAGCCGATCTTCTAGTAGATATTGCAGACGGAAAATGGAAGTACGACGAAGAATTGATCTCTAGCAACAAATTCATTGTGATGGCTAGGGATGAAATTAATATGGTGAAGACCATCTCTCGTTCACCAATCCTTAGAAACCATGACGATGGAACCAAATTTCACCTGATCGATAAAGGGCTATCTATGGAGATCAGCAGCTCCTATATTCGAGACGAGTTTTCTAAAGGCGGAGAACCAAGATACCTTTTGCCGGACTCTTGTTATGACTATATTAAAAAACACGAATTGTATACGTGATAGGAGGGGATAGCAATGTCATTGCAGCAGAAAATCATAAGTGAACTGAATACAAAGCCTGAAATTGAACCGCAATTTGAAATACAACACCGAGTGACGTTCATAAAAGAATATTTAATAAAATCTAAAGCTAAGGGATTTGTTCTAGGAATTAGCGGTGGGCAGGACTCCACACTTGCTGGTCGATTAGCTCAGTTGGCCATAGAAGAACTGAGGGAATCAGGTCACATCGTAAAGTTCGTTGCGATTCGCCTGCCTTATGGAACACAAAGAGATGCAGAAGATGCAGATCTCGCCATGTCTTTTATCAATGCCGACGAACGTATAACATTTGATATTCAAAAAACAGTAGATGCTTTTGCAGGAAGCTATGACACCTTTACGTCAGGACAGCTTTCCGACTTTAACAAGGGTAACGTCAAAGCTAGAGTAAGGATGATTACTCAATATGCTGTGGGTGGCCAAGCGAACTTGCTAGTGATCGGCACGGATCATGCTGCTGAAGCGGTAACGGGCTTCTTCACCAAGTACGGAGACGGCGGAGCAGATATTCTCCCGTTGTCAGGGTTGACGAAGCGTCAAGGCAAAATGTTATTAAAAGAATTAGGAGCACCTGAGAGACTTTACTTAAAGCAGCCAACTGCTGATCTATTAGATAAAAAACCTCAGCAAGGGGATGAAACGGAATTAGGAATTACGTACGATGAACTTGACGATTATTTAGAAGGTAAGAAAGTTTCTGAAGAGGCAGCCAAGAAAATTGAGGACCGTTATCTCATGACAGAACATAAGCGGCAACTTCCTGCGAGCATGCATGACACGTGGTGGAAGTAAGGTAGTAAGGACGGGATGATCAAAACCTGTTTAAATAAGGGTTTTACTGTACGTGTTTTTATAATTTTTACACATTCGCGCAGGAAGTTGTCCGTTGCGCGCGGTACCGGCACTTTTGCGCGCGCATTTCGCTGTATTGCGCGCAGCCCAGGCTCTTTTCCGCGCAGCTTTGGCTCACCTGCGCGCAAACAAGCTAATACACCCTTCAAAATACACATACTAAAGAACAGCTGACAGCGAAACGCAACAATTTGAGTCAGCTGTTCTTTGTTTTTTCATGAATGTAACAAAAAGAAGATAACTTTTAGCCATTTTTGGAAAAAATATAAATAAACTAATGAAAGATGCAAAAAACGTTTACGGGACTATTGATTTAGGGAAGAGCCTTATAAATACCTTATGTGCGTAATGGAGGATTATAAATGGCTACCGTAATAAAAGGAGAATACAAACACGTGAATTGTGATAGTGAATATGGTGTTTTGAAAAAGGTAATCGTATGTGAACCAAGATACATGAAGATCGATGAAATTATTAATGAAACTCAGAGGCATTTTGCTAAAGATAATATCAACATGAAGCGTGCGATGAAACAGCATCAGCTCTTTGTAGAGACGATGAAAAACAATGGAGTTGACGTTTATAAGCTTCCTGCGATAGAAAGGTTTCCGGAACAAGTTTTTACTCGTGATATTGGTTTTACCATTGGTGAGACGGTGTTCGTTTCTCGAATGGGAAGCAACATTCGTGATGGTGAAGAGAAAGTCTTGCGAAACTGGCTGTTGGAACACCAGATCAATCTCTCTCTAATTGAAGGTGACCGTATTGAAGGTGGCGATGTCATCGTTCATGGAGATACCGTGTTTATCGGTGTGAGCGGAAGAACTTCTGAAGAGACGATTAAGGAACTTCAGTCTCAATTGCCTCATATGAATGTTGTTTCCGTACCTTTTCATCCGAAGTATTTACATTTGGACTGTGTATTTAACATTTTATCTGAAAAAGATGCGTTGATTTATAAAGATGCCTTTGATGATAAGGAATATCAAATTCTTGCAGCGAAATTTAATATAATTGAAGTAGAGAAAGATGAACAGTTTACATTGGGGACAAATGTTTTGTCGATTGGCAACAATAAAGTCTTAAGCTTACCCGTCAATAAAAAAGTAAATGCGGCACTTCGTGAAAGAGGGTTTGACGTGCTTGAGGTTGATATATCCGAAATCATTAAATCAGGCGGATCGTTCAGATGCTGCTCGATGCCCTTGTATCGTGAAGAGATGCATTAAAAGTTTGCATTAAAAAAGGAGCTTGGATATTCCAAGTTCCTTTTATATTTCCAAGTGTGAGATTTCTTCTTCTATAACAGCTCCGCGAATTGGAAGAACGATCGTAAAAGTAGTGATGTTATCATCTGACGAACAGCTGATTGCACCGTTATGCTTCTCGATAATCTTTTTACACACAAAAAGGCCAATACCTGTTCCTAACTCTTTCGTTGTAAAAAAAGGCTCAAAGATCGTACTGATAGTTTCAGATGGAATAGCAGGTCCATTGTTTGAAATGGTAATCTGAACATTTGAGTCATTTTCCATTTTACTAAAGATCATGATGCGCCGGTTTTGCTTTTTTTGTCGCAGCGCATCGATAGAATTCATGATGAGATTGAGCAGAACTTGTTTCAACTCGTCCTTGTGTGCCTTAAGCGTAATCGTGGGATCGATACGCGGAATCACTGTAACATCTGCATCCACTAGGCTTGGATACATAAAGTCTAGAATATCAGTAAACAAATCCTCTAATGAAAAATCCTCTGCTTCACGTTCTTGAACCCCTTTTTTGGAGGCATGAAGAAATTGAGAAATTCGAAAGTTTAGCTGTGTTAATTCATGGCTGATAATATCTATGTATTTCATGTTCGGATTCTCTTGCTGCATGAGCTTCACAAACCCCATAACAGCTGTAAGAGGATTTCTAAATTCATGTACAAAGCTTGATGACATTTGCCCTAAAATGGTCAAACGCTCTTTATGACTCTGATCGATGAACAGCGTCTTTTCTTGAATCTCCGCATCTTTTAACTGTGTATATTTCTTAACGGCATGGTACAAAAATTCATCAAAAAGAGAATTAATTGTTTCAATGACAGGCTGAAGCTGTTCGATAGATATGCCAGAGCCTGTAACAAACCGCACAATCTCACTGCGGCCCAGATTTACATTGTAAACAAATTCCCCTATGTTGATTTTCGCTTCCAACCGCTGGACGGCTACTTCATGTGCGAGGTGCATTATTTTTTGAGGGGATAGTTGTCCGCGTAAGGATAACTTGACTAGCTCAATCATATGCAGGGCATTTTCAATTACTTTTTCTTTATGTATGTCATGATTTGAAATGACAACTCTCTGATGCCAGTCTTGTAAGTAGGTAGGCAGGTTTTCATCCATATAAGTGATAAGACTTTCAGTAATGTCCAACTCTCGCACCTCTTTCAACATTAAAATCATGGAAAGAATGAATCAATCATTTGATATATAAAAGTATTTATACTACATATAGTAATTGAAATATAGACGAATTGCCATATGCTGTTTACATTTTTTTCATGAAATTATGAAAATAGGAGGTAAATCGACAGAAGACCACGAAAACTTACATATACCTCTAGTCCTTACTTCTTCTTTATGAGTGAATACAATCCTCTATAATTTTCTAATAATTCAAAATATATTTCTTGTAATTTCATATTGTGAAATTTTGATATTGTACAAGCCGACCGTTTTCAATACGATGAACGCATATTGAAAGGGGTGGTTGCTAAGCTGACTTCAACTAAATCGTATCCGTTTGAGGGGGAGAATTGGTGATTTCATCTGTTCAAAAAATTTCAAGGATATTAAATTGCTTTACGAAAGATGAACCAGCACTAGGAAACCTGCAGATTGCCGAAAAACTTAACATGAACGCAAGCACAGTTCATCACTTAGTTCGCACACTTTGCTCAGAAGGCATACTGATTCAAGACAGTCAGAAAAAATATAGATTAGGATGGAAATTGCTCGAATGGAGCAATCACGTCATGTATCAGCAAGACATCAATACGGAAGCACTACCATTGTGCGAAGGTCTTGTCAGAAGGTTTAACACAACCGTACATATCGGAATGCTCGATCGTGGTGAAGTTCGCTTCGTTCTAAGAGTAGCTTCATCAAATTCAGTAGCTGTCCCCACTTTTATAGGCGATACAAAACCTGCCTATTGTACAAGTACAGGAAAAGTATTGCTAGCCTTTAACCCCTCCATGATTAAGCCGACCATATCAAGGGGATTGCTTCGCCGCGCTCCTAATACCATTACATGTGTTGAAAAATTAAAGAATGAACTTGATGTTATACGAACAAATGGCTATGCCATCAGCAATAACGAAAACGAAATGGGGTTGTATGGAATTGCTGCTCCTATTAAATCTTATACAGGACAAATCATCGCTGCACTTAATATGGTAGGACCAGTCTCGTATATGTTAGGGCAAGATACGCCTTCAATGATTCATCATGTCGTTAAAACAGCAGAGTCAATCTCAAAAGAACTCGGTTATATTAGTGTTTTATGATAACGCTTACATAAACAAGGGAGTTGATAGGGATGAAGAAATTAAAAATCGTAATGACTGTATTGCTGGCATTGATTCTTTTAACATCCTGCAGCAGCGGAGCCAAAGATTCCGCAAGTTCAGGGGATGCATCTTCTGATGGAAAGACATACAAGTTCAAACTAGCGCATATCACACCGCCTTCACACATGTGGCATAAAGCTGCAGAGAAATTTAAAGAAGAGTTATCTAAACGTTCAGATGGAAGGATTGAACTCGAAATCTATCCATCCTCCCAGCTTGGAAGTGAAGCGGATATGATGCAGCAAATCGAATCAGGTTCTGTTGACTTTGGTTTTATAACAGCTGCTTACACAAGCTCTCGTTCACCTTCATTTGCAGCATGGTTTGCTCCATATGCTTTTGAAAACCTGGAAGCAGCACATAAGGCTAGACAGTCTGAACCAGCGAAAAAAATTCTAGCAACACTGGATGAGCAAGGAATTACAGGATTGGATTATCTTTTTGCGGGTCAGCGCGTCATGTTGTTTAAAGACAAGGATGTTCAAAAACCTGAAGATATGAAAGGGTTAAAACTTCGTGTAACACCAAGTCCGCCAATGCAGGACTTCTATAAATCTACGGGTGCATCAACCGAAGGACTACCCCTGCCGGAGGTTTACTCAGCTGTACAGACAGGAGTAATCGACGGAATGGACATGGACTTGGATGCAGCGATTACAAACAAGTACTATGAAGTTGCAAAATATGGAGCGGTTACAAATCATATGGTTTGGCCGGCAGTCGCAATGGTTAACAAAAAAACGTTTGAAGGCATGTCTGAAGAAGATCAGAAGATTGTACGCGAATCTTTAGAAGCTGCAGCAGATTATGCTGTTGAAACACGTTCAGGGCAAGAAGAAGAGTTTAGAAAAGAACTAGCTGACAACGGAATGAAAATCTATGATATTGACCCAGAACTATTCAAGCCATATATTGAAGAATTTGATAAAAAATACGGACCGACTGACCCTCTTATTCAAGAATTTATAGATTCAGTAAGAAAGTAGATTGAGAGATTGGTGTGGTTTAATTGAAGATTAATTACGACAGGGATATCAATCAAAGTGTAAAGCCTCCAATAAATGGGGGAAGCGGCATAATACAAAGCCTTAGCAACGGAATTTGCCAGGTAGAAAAATTTCTTGCTGCGATTCTCATGTTCGCATTAGCAGTTATTGTCGCCGTTTCGGTGGCATTTCGCTACTTTTTGAACGCACCATTATCTTGGTCAGGTGAAGTTGCTGTATTTCTATTGATTTGGATCAGTTTTATCGGTGGTAGTCTGGGGTTGAAGTACAGGTCCCAGGCTGCTGTCACACTATTGCTTGATTATTACCCGCAACGAGTAAAAATGTGGATAGCGGTGTTCAGTCAGGTTTTCATTATTATCTTTTTAGTTTTGATTCTATCGTACACGTACACGTGGATATTGTCAGACGGTGTAGCTTTTCAAAAATCCACAGCTATATTGCTTCCGATGTGGATTCCTTATAGTGCTGTTCCGATCGGCTTAACGTTTGCATGTGTTCATGTACTGGCTCAATTGGTTCACGTTGTTAAAACAAAGGGGGCAGAGCTATGACAACTGCTCTTATTATCGGGATTTTTATTCTGTTTTTGTTAATGGGAATTCCGATTTCACTTGTTTTAGGAATGATTACAGTCGTTTATTTTTTTCTGAACGGGAACACGGCTCTATTAGATTCCACACCAATGAGACTGTATTCAGGTCTTGATAATTTCGGTTTGCTTGCCATTCCACTGTTCATGCTTGCCGGAGAACTGATGAACGGCGGAGGAATCACGACTCGTCTTGTTAAGTTTGCAAAAGTGTTCGTAGGTCATGTGCGTGGAGGATTAGCATACGTGACTGTAGTTGCCAACATGTTCTTAGCCTCAATCTTAGGATCTGCAAACGCACAAGCTGCTATGATGAGTAAAATTATGGTTCCTGAGATGGAGAAGGAAGGTTACTCCAGGGAATTTTCATCATCTTTAACACTTGCTTCATCTATTATTGCACCCATTATTCCACCAAGTATGATCTTTATCATTTACGGGACGCTGTCAGGAACATCCATCGGCGGACTGTTTATGGCAGGCATTGTTCCAGGATTGATTTACGGAGTCGCGTTTGTAAGTGTTATTGCTTATATGGGCTACAAATACAATTTTCCTAAAAGTAAAAGAGCGACAGGAAAAGAAATGTGGAACAGCACAGTGAAGGTATTGCCGGCACTTTTGGTTCCATTTGTTATTATCTTTGGTATCCTGTCTGGTGCATTTACGGCAACTGAATCTGCGGCGGTAGCTTGCGTGATCGCATTCTTAGTAGGCGTTTTCTTTTATCGAGAACTAAGATGGACGTCGATTCCTCAAATCCTTATTAACACTGTAGTAAGTACTGCAACGGTTACATTCTTGATCGCAATGGCTAATATTTTTGGATGGCTGATTGCTTTTGAACAGCTTCCGCAAGTTTTTGCAGACAGCATGTTGTCCATCTCTGAAAATCCGTTCGTTTTTCTTCTGTTGGTCAATGTCATGCTGTTGTTTGTCGGTATGCTGCTGGACGGGATTGCAGCTTTAATTATCTTAGTTCCCGTTTTTATGCCGCTCGTGACCTCGTTTGAGATCGACCCAATACACTTTGGTGTAATCATTTGCATCAACTTAACGATTGGTTTATTAACACCGCCTGTTGGAACAGGGCTGTTTATCGTTTCATCTATTGCTGAAGTGCGTTTCGAAAAGCTAGTTAGAGCATCAGGGCCGTTCTTGGCAATTGCAATCGCCATCTTGTTCTTAATCACATATTTAGAAGATGCGGTCCTTTGGATTCCTAGAATGATCGGTCTTTAAATATCATAGAGCCTAATATTAAGGCTCTATTTTTTTTGGATTTTTGTAAAGTTCTCCCTAGAAGTTTATCGCTAAGGCCTCAATTTTTTGGCCTTCTCTTCATTGATAAGTTGATTGCAGTGAAAGATGCGAGACTCCTGCGGGACGAGCGGTCAGGTGAGACCTTTAAAGGCGCAAAGCGGCAAAGGGCTCACCGCACGCCCCGCGGAAAGCGAGCAATCTGAAACGCAGATCAACTGCTCCCAATAGCACCTGCGAATAAAATTTTCAGATAATTTCATAATGTGAAATTACAGCATTGAGACTTGTAAGCGCTTTCTTATATAGTTGAAACAAATTAAAACAAGATTCATAGAGGAGGTATATGGTATGGGAATAAGAACTGGTGCTCAATATATACAAGCTTTAAAATCTCGTTCGCCAGAAATTTGGTTAGAGGGCAGGAGAGTAACAGATGTTGTAAACGAACCTGTTTTTAATCAGCCAATTCAAGAGATCGCTAAATTGTACGACATGCAGCACGATCCACAATATCAAGATTCCATTACACATATTTGCAAAGAGACGGGTGAGCGTGTAAACAATGCTTTTCTCCATCCGACAACCTATGAAGAATTGATGGCGCGCAGCCAGCTGTTTGAGATCTACGCAAAATCTACTTTTGGACTGATGGGCCGTACTCCTGATTTTCTAAACGTTGTTGTAACAGGCATGGCGCACAATGGCTGGTTCCTTGATCAGTACAATCCTGAGTGGTCTGTAAATATAAAAAACTACTTTAACTACATAAGAGACAATGATCTGTTTTTAACACATGCGATCATTAACCCGCAGAACGACCGAAGCAAAAACTCACATGGTCAAAAAGATATGTTCACTCATCTTGGAGCGGTTGAGGAGACACCAGAAGGTTTGATTGTTCGTGGAGCAAAGATGCTTGCAACATTAGCACCTATTACAGATGAAGTCATCATCTATTCGTTCCCTGGATTCGCACCTGGTGATGAGCGTTATGCGCTTGCGTTTGCGGTGCCTGTGGACACGCCAGGACTTAAGCTTATTTGCCGTGAACCGATGCAGGACGGCAAGCGTTCACAGTTTGATCATCCACTCGCTTCAAGATTTGAAGAGATGGATGCACTGCTCGTCTTTAACGATGTACTTGTGCCTTGGGATCGTGTATTTCTCTATAACAACGTTGAAGCAGCTAACCTCTTGTATCCGAAGACAGGGATTGCACAGCAGCCTGCTCATCAGTCAGGTGTAAGAGGTTATGTAAAACTTGCTTTTGCAACAGAAGTGGCTTGTAAACTAGCAGACTCTATTGGTGTTGATGGATATCTGAATGTACAGAACGACTTGGGTGAACTCGTACAGAATGTGGAAGTAATCCGATCATTATTGCGAGTAGCTGAATATGAGTATGAAACAACAGCATCTGGTGAAGTGATGCCGAATGCGGCAGCGCTTGAGACCATTCGAGGCATGCTTCCTAAGATGTATCCTAGAGCGATCGAGGTTATCCAAATTATCGGTGCTGGCGGATTGCTCATGTCACCGACAGGAAATGACTTTAACGCTCCGGAAATTCGAAGTGAGATTGATAAGTACTATTTAGGCCGTGACGGTGTTGACTCACTTGAACGTGTGAAGTTGTTCAAGCTTGCGTGGGATCTTTGCGGTGAAGCTTTCGGGCAGCGTCTTGTACAATATGAGCGCTATTATACGGGAGATCCAATCCGTAAGCGAGCCATCTTTTATAACGGTTATAAAAGAAAAGCGAAATTCTCTATGGTTGATGAAGCACTATCCGTAACAAATGAATTTGTGAAGGACCAGCCTAAGCTGGCTAAATAAAGGGAGGTAATTGTAATGAGTACAACGACTTTGAAATCTTTTAACCTATTAAAATGGATTGATGAAAACAAAGACTTGCTCAAGCCCCCGGTCAACAACAAAGTAATTTGGCAAGATTCCGAATTTATCGCAATGATCTTAGGCGGTCCAAACAAAAGACGTGATTTTCATGTGGATCCTTCTGATGAGTTTTTTTATCAGATCAAAGGCAGCTGTTATGTAGAGGTCATTAATAAACACGGCAAGCGTGAAGTGGTTGAAGTAAAAGAAGGAGACGTGTTCATGCTTCCAGCAATGGTTCCGCACTCGCCGCATCGTGTGGCGAATTCTTATGGTCTCGTGATCGAGCGAAAACGTGCACAAGGTGAGCTTGAAGACTTCGTTTGGTTCTGTGACCGTTGTGATTCTGAGATGCATCGCGTGACCGTGCAATTGAGTGATATTGAGAAACAAGTTAAAGAAGCAATCCACAGCTTTAACTCGAATGAACGAGTTCGTCTATGCAAAGACTGCGGTTATCAAATGCCTGAAAACGTGGAGGAATGGAAGTGCTAAGAATTGACTTTCACACACATATCATTCCAGAGTCGTTTCCTGACTTTGCCGAAAAATATGGTGGAGAAAGGTGGCCGGTGTTAAACCGGACTTGTGCTTGCGGCGCAGCCATTATGGTAGGCGGGAAAAATTTTAGAGATGTAACTGACCAAGTATGGGATCCGAAAAAACGAATACAGGACATGGACCGTGAAGGGGTAGACATTCAAGTGCTATCCCCGATCCCTGTTACATTCTCGTACTGGGCTCCACCTGAACAAGCGGAAATGATGGCAAGAATCCAGAACGACTTTATAGCCGAAACCGTGAATGAATATCCCGACCGCTTTGCTGGTCTAGGAACGGTTCCCATGCAGGATTCAGAAACGGCGATCCGTGAAATGGAACGCTGTATGAATGACCTTGGACTTCATGGAATCGAAATTGGAACAAATATAAATGGACAGAATCTGGATCACCCTGACTTTCTTCCGTTTTTTGAGATGGCGGAAAAGTGGGAAGTGCCGCTTTTTATTCATCCGTGGGAAACGCTCGGGAAAGAGCGTATGCCAAACCATAACTTTATGTACACGATAGGGATGCCGAGTGAAACGGCATTAGCCGCAGCTTCACTTATCTGGAGCGGTATGATGGAAAAATTCCCTAAACTGAAAATTTGTTTTGCTCATGGCGGTGGTTCGTTTCCTTACTTAATTCCGCGCCTTGATCAAGGATGGCAGGTGTGGCCGCATCTTCGCCTGACAACACATCCCCCAAGTCATTATGCAAAGCAGTTTTATTTTGATTCGTTAAATTACGATCCGATGAACATCCGCTATATGATGGAGCGATTCGGTTCAGATAAAATCTTCATGGGTTCAGATTATCCGTTTTTACTTCGCGAAGTGAATCCCGGAAAAGTCCTGGATGAAACGCTTGAGCTGACGGATGAACAGCGTAAAGCGATGTTTGGCGGAAACGCTGCTGAATTTTTAAGTCTTGGTAAAAGAAAGCGGGGTGCAGCCGTTGCAAGTCATTCAAACACCGGAGGATAAACTTGAAGCGTTAGGAATCGTGCTGCCAGAAGTGCGCAAAGCTGTAGGGAACTATGTTGGATGTGTAAGAGTGGGTAATCTTCTTTTTACAGCGGGACAAGGTGTCGATCAGTATCATGGAAAGCTAGGAGCAGACTTATCCGTAGAGGACGGGTATGCCGCTTCTCGTCAATCCATGCTGAATTTGTTGGCAGTCGTTCAAAAGGAGCTTGGAAGTTTAAATAAAGTAAAACGCATTGTAAAACTTCTTGGATTCGTGAATTGCACGGAGGATTTTACAGATCAGCCAAAAGTGATCAACGGTGCGTCAGATCTTTTGGTTGATGTTTTTGGCGAGAAAGGAAAGCATGCCAGATCAGCAGTAGGAATGGCACAGCTTCCAGGTGGAACGGCGATCGAAATTGAAATGGTCGTTGAAGTGGAAGAAGAGAAGGGGGACTAACACATGAAAGCAGAAACCCTCGCGCAGCAAGTAAAAGTGAATAACGCAAAATTGTTCATTGACGGAGAATATGTCGATGCACTTTCGGGTGAAACCTTTGAATCCATCAATCCAGCAACAAACGAGAGGTTAGCGCTTATTGCAAACGGCAGTGAACAAGATGCGAAACGAGCGATCCAATCTGCCAAAAATGCTTATGATAGCGGCGTCTGGAGTAAAATGCCTGTAGAAGAACGATCCGATATTTTATGTAAAATGTCAGATCTTATTATGGAAAACGTGGATGAACTTGCGATGGTAGAGACACTCGACGTAGGAAAACCGATCAAAGAGAGCCGTGGGTTTGATATTCCGCGAGCGGCCTCCAATTTCCGTTTTTTTGCTGAGATGTCCAAGTACATGGTGAGTGAGCATTATGACAAACACAATATCATGTCGTACGCCAAATACAGTCCAGCTGGGGTTACAAGTCTAATCATCCCTTGGAATCTGCCGTTCATGCAGATGACATGGAAAGCTTCCGCAGCACTAGCGGCAGGAAACACGGTTGTCGTTAAGCCCGCATCTTACACACCGCTTTCTGCTGTCATGTTTGGGGATATCGCTAATGAAGCAGGCCTTCCGCCAGGTGTACTGAACATTATCACTGGACCAGGAAGCACGATGGGGGCAGCGATGACGACTGATCCTAACGTCCGCCGCATCTCGTTTGTAGGTGAATCGAACACTGGGAAAACAATTATGAAGAACGCTGCTGAAAATTTGATTCCAGTTTCACTCGAGTTGGGAGGAAAGTCGGCAAACATCGTTTTTGAAGACGCCGATCTTGATGAAGCAGTAAAAGGATCAATTGATGCAATCTATCGAAATCAAGGGGAAATCTGCCTTGCCGGATCACGTCTACTTTTACAAGAAAGTATCTATGATCAGTTTCTGGACAAGTTTGTAGAAGCTGTGAAAAAGATTAAAGTAGGTGACCCTACTCAGGAAGATACCGACATGGGTGCACTCGTGTCAAAAAGTCACTTGGAGACGGTAGAAACGTATGTGGACATCGGAATTAAAGAAGGAGCCAAACTCGCTTGCGGGGGTAAACGGGTTGAAGGTCTTGGAAACGGAAACTTCTATGAACCTACTGTTTTATATGACGTGAACAACAAGTGGCGTGTGGCACAAGAGGAGATCTTCGGGCCGGTGCTTGTGGTCATCCCTTTTAAAACAGAAGAAGAGGCGATTGCTATTGCAAATGATTCACAGTACGGGTTGGCGGGAGTCGTTTGGACGAACGATTTACGCCGCGCTCAACGTGTTTCGGCTGCTGTGGATTCTGGCCTGCTTTGGATCAACTGCTGGTACATACGAGATCTGCGTACGCCGTTTGGTGGTTCAAAAGCAAGCGGAATCGGACGTGAAGGCGGAAGACACAGCTTTGAGTTTTATTCAGAAGCGAAGACGATAACGATGAAGCTTTAGAGGGTGGTTAATCTCCAGATGGTCTTGAAAGAAGTTGATTTCCGCTCCAGCTACTCGCTTTCCGCGGGGCAGGCGGTGAGCCACATTCGTACGTTTCACGTATAAGTGTCTCACCTGCCCGCCTGTCCCGCAGGAGTCTCGCACCTTGCGCTCCAATCAACTTGCATATGATGAGAATAATAACCAAAAGAACACTACTTTTGAGATGAGCAAAGATGCTCCTGCGTCTACAAGCAATGTTTTTAACAGCCTTTCTCGCCGCATCTCTTGAAAGAAGGATTCAAGTGGTTAGCACGCATCAAATCACATTCAGCAAAGCTTTTAAAGAAACATAAGAAAGTTATATTTTAGTGAAACGTGATTGGACTCCAGTCGCGTTTTGCTCTTTGAAAAAGAAGGGAGGAAGTAAAAATGCAGAAACAAGTGATTTCAAGATTAACTGAAGAACTTTTAGAAGCAGAAGAGAAGCTGACTCCGGTAGAGCCATTATCCAAGCGTTTCCCAGAACTGTCGGTAAAGGATTCATATGAAATTCAGCTTGAGTGGGTTGAGAGAAAGCTTGAAGAAGGTCGTGTAGTGATTGGAAAAAAGGTAGGGCTCACGAGTAAGGCGATGCAAAATATGCTTGGTGTAGATGAGCCTGATTACGGTCATCTGCTTGATCATATGAAGGTTGACTCTGGCTGTGTGCTAAACAGAAAAGATTTTATTAAACCAAAAGCAGAAGCGGAGATCGGCTTTATTTTAAAAGAAGACTTACGGGGTCCGAATGTGACATACGTGGATGTGCTGATGGCAACAGAAGCGATTGTACCTGCAATTGAAGTCATTGATAGCAGGATAGAAGATTGGAAGATTCAGCTTGTGGATACGGTCGCTGACAACGGTTCATCGTCTAGAGCAGTTGTGGGGAAACCTTTTTACGAGATGGATCAGATTGATCTGCGTACACTGAGCATGACGCTTTTAAAGAATGGTGAAGTGACCGCAACAGGTGCCGGAGCTGCAGCTCTTGGACATCCAGCACATGCCATAGCATGGCTTGCTAATAAACTAGCAGACTACAACATTTCATTAAAAGCGGGAGAGTTGATTCTGCCAGGTGCACTGTCTGCTGCGATCGACGTAGATTCAGGAGATGAAGTGACTGCCTATTTTGGAAAACTAGGTTCAGTAACCATCTCATTTCGAGATTAAAAACTGTGCAGAAAGGACCTAATACATTGAAAAAGATAAAAGCCGCAATAATTGGCTCGGGGAATATTGGTACGGATCTGATGTACAAGCTTCAAAAAAGTGAATGTTTAGAACTAACAGCAATGATTGGAATTGATTCTGAATCTGACGGTTTAAGACGAGCGAATTCTGCAGGGTACAGAGTATTTACAAATGGTATCGATGACTTTATTGAGCGTCCAGAGTTAGCTGACATCGTTTTCGATGCAACGTCAGCTAAAGCTCACTTGCGGCATGCTGAAATTTTAAAGGATATGGGAAAAACAGTGATCGATCTGACCCCTGCTGCAGTTGGACCTTTCGTATGTCCGCCAGTTAATTCAGGTGAACATATGCAATCTCAGAACATCAATATGATTACGTGTGGCGGACAAGCTACGATTCCGGTGATTCACGCAATAAATGAAGCTGCTGACGTTTCCTATGGTGAAATTGTAGCAACGATCTCATCCTTAAGTGCAGGTCCTGGTACACGTGCGAACATTGATGAATTTACGATTACAACACGGCGTGGAATCGAGGAAGTTGGAGGAGCGGATATTGGAAAAGCCATTATTATCTTAAATCCGGCTGATCCTCCGATTTTAATGAGAGCAACGGTTTATTGTGAAGTGAAACAGGTTGATGAAGAGAAAATTAGAGCGGCTATTTCAGATATGGAGAAAAAGGTAAAAAGTTATGTCCCTGGATACCGATTAAAACAAGAACCACTATTTGATGGGAACTGTATCACTGTTTTTGTCGAAGTAGAGGGAGCAGGCGATTATTTTCCGAAATATGCCGGTAATCTTGATATTATGACAGCAGCCGCGAAACAAGCTGGAGAAATGGTTGCCAAGCATCTTTTAGGACAGGAAAAAATGGACAAGGCGGTGACAGCATATGAAACGAAATAGCACGTTGCCGCTAAAGTTTACCGAAGTTTGTCTTCGTGACGGCAGTCATGTGATGGCTCATCAGTTCACAGAAAAGCAAGTGTATGATGCAGCAAAAGCACTTGATGAAGCAGGTATGCATTATATTGAAGTCAGTCACGGTGATGGTTTAGGTGGCTCTACACTTCAGTATGGAAGATCGCTTGTGGATGAGATGAAGCTGATTGAAACAGCAGTTGGAGTGTGTAAGCAAGCGAAAGTTGCCGTTCTTTTGTTGCCTGGTATCGGAACGGTTCAGGAGCTTAAGCAAGCGCGAAGGTTAGGAGCGAGTCTTGTCCGTGTGGCAACACATGTGACTGAAGCTGATGTATCTGCTCAACATATTCATATGGCCCGTGAACTTGGAATGGAAGTAATGGGATTCTTGATGATGGCCCATTCTGCGCCTGTTGAAAAGCTTGTGGAACAAGCGAAGTTGATGGAGTCTTATGGAGCACAAGGAGTGTATGTAACGGATTCGGCCGGAGCATTATTGCCCTACGAAGTAAAAGAACGCATTGCGGCTTTGCGGAGATCACTTGATATTGAAGTCGGATTTCACGCACATAACAATTTATCGGTAGCTGTTGCCAATACACTTGTTGCGATTGAAGAAGGAGCGACACGCATCGATGGAAGTGTACGCTGTTTAGGTGCAGGAGCAGGGAATACGCAAACGGAGGTATTGCTTGCCGTTCTTGACCGCATGGGAGTAGATACGGGAATAGACCTTTATAAAATGATGGATTTGGCAGAAGACGTAATCGGACCGATGCTTCCTGGATCGCAGGAAATTCGAAAAGGCAGTTTAGCGATGGGGTTTGCAGGTGTTTATTCAAGCTTCCTGCTGCATGCTGAACGAGCAGGTAAACGGTTTGGCTTGGATCCGAGAGATATTTTAATCGAATTAGGAAAACGAAAAGCGGTAGGTGGGCAGGAAGATCTTATTTTGGAAGTTGCGGCTGAACTCGCAAAGCAACAAAAACTGGAGGTGTAGAGCATGACGGTTACGGACCAGTCAAAAGTAGAAGTGGTTGATTATCTTTTACGTGCTGAAAGTGATGTGAAAGAAGTTGTTAAAATAACCGATCAATATCCTGACCTATCGATTGAAGAGGCATATGACCTTCAAAAACAGCTGATTGAAAGAAGAATGGAGAAGACGAAAACAAAGCGTTTAGGAATAAAATTAGGGTTAACGAGTAAAGCGAAGCAAGAGATGATGGGCGTTCATGAGGCGATCTACGGCTATTTGCTGAGTGACATGCTTGCATTGGAATGGGAGCCGCTTCAGCAGCACCGTCTTATTCATCCGAAAGCAGAACCAGAGATTGCTTTTATTATGGGTGAGGATTTAATGGGTGAACACGTAACAGCGGCCGATGTTATGAAAGCTGCAAAGTACGTTGTAGCAGCGATTGAAGTGATTGACAGCCGTTACAAAGATTTTCGCTTTACACTTCCCGATGTTGTGGCAGACAACTGTTCATCTGCCAAACTGATTTTAGGAAGCAAGATGGTAAGACCTGAGGAACTCGATTTGGCGAGCATCGGAATGGTGATGAGTAAAAACGGAGAGATGGTCACAACAGGTGCAGGATCAGCTGTTCTTGGACATCCCGCAGAAGCAGTTGCCTGGGCGGTTCAAAAGCTTGCAAAGCGCGGTGAAGGGTTGAAAAAGGGAGATATCGTGTTAAGCGGTGCGTTGTCTGAAGCAGTTGCTTTTGATATGGATGACACGATCGTTGCTCAGTTTGACGGACTAGGCTCTGTTACGTTGTCATCCCGATATGTGAAATAGGTGGAGAGCTAGATGCCTATTATCCATGTTCACGTGATCGAAGGGCGGAGTGATGAACAGTTGAGCCAGCTGATGGAAAAGTTAACTGTGGCTGCAGCAGAAAGTTTGGATGTAAAGATGGAACAAGTCCGCGTTTTGATTCAAGAAGTTCCCAATAAACACTGGGGTGTTGGTGGAACACCGAAGCAGAAATCATGAGACCTTTTGGTGACAAGGGGTCTTTTTTATTGACTTACAAAATCGTTATATCAGAATATTCAAAAATAACTTACAATAAAAGTATCAATAAATAAGGAGGAATTTAACATGAGAAACATGACTACTCAAACCGTAAAAACATATAAGGGTGGAACACGTTCTTAACTTATAGAAGACGGTGTGCCCCCTTATGTGTGCCTCGTAAAAAAACACAAAAAGGGGTAAATCATGCATTTTCCAATCAAACGTTTTTTCTCGTATTATAAACCGTATTTGCCGTTGTTTTTATCTGTATTAACTACTGCGTTTTTTGTTTCTGGTATTACACTTGTCCTTCCGCTGCTCGTTCGGTATATAACCAAAGAAGTTTTGGAAGGGGACTTGTCTGTTGCTCTTCATAAGGTGTACTTGATTGGCGCAATCATGTTCGTATTAGTTGTCATACAGAATCTTGGAACGTACTTTGTCGATTATAAAGGCCATGAAGTAGGGGCTCGAATGGAAAGTGATATTCGCAGCGAGTTGTTTCAACATCTGCAGAAACTCTCTTTTAGCTTCTACGATAAAGAAAAGACGGGCCAACTCATGTCTCGGGTAACGAACGACTTATTTTTACTTGCTGAACTCTATCACCATGGTCCAGAAGATTACGTCAAATATTTTGTAAGGTTTGTTGGAGCCTTTGTAATTCTGTTTTTTATCAATGTTCCTCTAACGCTTGCCGTGTTTTTGTTTCTACCGGTCATCGGTTTTCTCTCGCTCTATTTTAATAAGAAAGAGAACCAGGCTTTGCGGCGAAATAAGGAGCGTATAGCAGATATCAATGCACAGCTTGAAGATACACTTTCAGGTATTCGGGTCGTTAAGTCATTCGCAAACGAACAAGTGGAGATTGATAAATTTAATAAAGAAAATCTCCGTTTCTTAGATAGCCGAAGAAACACGTATAAGGTAGAAGCAACCTTTTACAACAGCATACAAATCTTAATTCAACTCATCACGATTACCGTTGTTGTGTTCGGAAGCGCAAGTATCGTTAATCAAACGCTGGATTTAGCCGACCTGATCACATTTTTGTTATATGTGGGCTATATGGTAGAGCCTATTCAGCGTTTGACTCATATGAGCACACAGTTTCAGGAAGGCATTACAGGCTTTCAGCGATTTATGGAGATTATGAACCTGAAACCAGAAATTGAAAGTAAATCAGATGCGATAAAGCTTTCCATGGTGAAAGGAGAAATTGCTTTTAAGGAAGTGAGCTTTCGGTACGAACCGCATTTGGATCCTGTGTTTACAAACTTGTCTCTTCATATACAGCCTGGAGAGTACGTTGCGTTAGTGGGTCCATCAGGTGCGGGGAAGACAACACTATGCTCCCTTATCCCTCGCTTTTATGATGTGACTGATGGAGAAGTACAGCTTGACGGGGTTAACATACAGGATTTTGATTTGAACGCATTAAGAAATCAGATTGGCATCGTTCAGCAGGACGTTTACTTGTTCGCGGGAACGGTGATGGAGAATATCCGCTACGGAAATAACGAAGCGACTGATGAAGAAGTGATTACAGCCGCAACGCAGGCAAACGCTCATGAATTTATTATGAGCTTACCAAACGGGTACCACTCTGATATCGGCCAACGAGGAGTTAAACTATCTGGAGGTCAAAAACAGAGGCTTAGTATCGCACGCGTATTTTTGAAAAATCCGTCTGTGCTGATTTTGGATGAAGCAACGAGTGCATTGGATAATGAGTCTGAACGTGTTATTAAGGAATCACTTGAGTCTTTAGCAAAAGGGCGGACAACGATTGTGATCGCTCATCGCCTCTCAACAATCCGCAACGCTGAACGGATTATAGTTTTAACGAATAAAGGTATTGTGGAGGAAGGCACGCACGATGCATTGCTTAGCCGTAATGGAGCTTATGCGCAGCTTTACAATAAGCAGTTTGAAGTACAATATTAAATGATTTTTCAATAGTCGCTTCTTAAATTAAGAAGCGGCTGTTTTCATTTTGAAAAAATTTTTAAATGAATGCCTCTCAGAGCCTCAGTTTCATGTTTAATAGAATGAAATGTTTACGGTAAGTGTTTATTAACCTGTTAAGAAATCGTAAACATCTTTTCATCTTACACATAAGATTACGAGCGATTTTTGGACTTTTTGAGCGAAACGAATAACTCATCATTAGGTGCTTCTATAAAAGTCGGAATAGTACAATCATCAGGCCACATACCCTTAAACGACATGCAATTGTGAGGAGGTAGCTTGATGATTAAACGCTTTAACAGGCTTGCTATTGAACTTCCGACGCCGACGAACCCTGATGCGAATGCAGCGGCGGCTGTTCAGGAATTGTTAGGCGGACGGTTTGGTGAGATGTCTACACTCAATAACTATATGTATCAGTCATTTAACTTTAGAAAAAGAGGAAAGTTGAAGCCATTTTTTGATCTAGTTTCAAGTATCACGGCAGAAGAATTTGGCCATGTTGAACTCGTTTCCCATACGATCAACATGATGATCTATGGAACAACAAGGCCTGGTGATGTGAACTCAGCACCGATGGCAGCTGCGACTGACAAAAGAAACACACAGCATTTTATTGCGACGGCTCAAACATCATTTCCCTTCGATTCCATGGGAAAAGCGTGGAATGGTGATTATGTATTCAGCAGCGGCAACCTATTGCTGGATCTTTTGCACAACTTCTTCTTAGAGTGCGGGGCACGTACTCATAAGATGAGAGTTTATGAAATGACTAGTAATCCAGTGGCACGAGAGATGATCGGATATCTTCTCGTTCGTGGGGGCGTTCACGTTCTCGCTTATGCGAAGGCTATTGAAATGGTAACAGGTGTAGATATTAAAAAGATGCTCCCAGTTCCTGACCTAGAGAACTCAGCGTTTGAAACAACGCGCAAGTTTGAGGCAGAAGGTGTTCACAGAAAGCTGTATACGTTCAGTGATACAGATTATCGGGATATTGCTTTGATCTGGGCAGGCGAGCATCCATTAGGCGGTCCGCTTGAAACGGTGATCGGTGCTCCAGAAGGTGCTCCAATGCCAGAGCTGCGTTCCATCTCAGAGGAATTTGCACCTGGCATCTCTCATGAAGATTTTATGCAGATTGCGGAAAGACTGAAAAAGAATGCGGGAATAAGTTGAGAGACCGGCGATGTGCGGGTCTTTTTTTTGTGTAGTTAACGAATTTGTTAGATTTCGTAAATCCTATATTTGTTCTATAAGATATGATAGAAAAAAGCGGGAGGGATAAAACGATGACCTACAAGCAGATTAAGTGGCTCATACTCCTACTTCCTACATTTTCAGTTGGTATGTGGGAATACTTGCGTCATTCCATTTTAGAAGAATATATCTCTATGAGTTCTGGAAATTGGGTTTCAGCGATCATTGTATTTTTAGTAACTTTATATTTTCTAAACATTTTGTTTGGCAAGCTTGAGGGCATGCAGCAAGAATTACAAAGAGAAAGGTCAGAAAAGGCGGTATTGGAAGAAAGAGAGAAAATCGCTAAAGAACTTCATGATGGTATTGCACAGTCGTTGTTTTTTTTATCTGTACAAGCTAACAAACTAGAAGTCGACCGTAACTCTTCAAACTATCAAAAATTAAAGAAAACACTGCAGCATATTCATGATGATATACGAAGTGCGATACAAAACTTAAGAACGGAAACAGTTACTTCAGATGTAACATGGACAAGCTCGCTTCACCAGTTTTTTGATGATATTGAAAACACCCATTCTCTTAGTATCCACCGTGACTGGGAAATGGACGAACATACTTTATCTACTAAAGAAAAAATTGAACTGTTTGCTTGTGTAAAAGAAGCGATTATTAATGTGATCAAACATGCTGAAACAGATGAAGTATGGGTGAGTGCTAGGGAAAGTGAGAACGGATGGTTTTGTGAGGTTGTGGATAAAGGAAAAGGTTTTACAGCGCCCACTCAATCAGAAGGGTTTGGTCTTAAGATCGTTAAAGACAGAGCAGTGTCAATGGGATGGGATTTAGAGATTCTAAGTGACCAAGAAAAAACAGCGGTACGTATTAAAGGAGAGGCTGCAGCATGACGCAACCCGTAAGAATCTTACTCGTAGATGACCATCTACTTGCCCGGGAAGGGGTAAAAGAACTTTTAGAGAATCAGAAAGAGTTTGTGATTGTTGGTGAAGCCGCTAATGGTATTCAAGCGATTGAAAAAACGAAGGAGCTTCTGCCAGATCTCGTTCTGATGGATATTTCCATGCCTAAAATGAATGGGCTTGATGCTACGAAAGCAATCAAACAGCAGTTTCCAAACATTAAAGTGGTCATGATGACCGTTTCGTATGACATCACCGATTGGTTTGAAGCATTGAAACGCGGTGCCCAAGGATACTTGCTCAAGAACTTAAATACGGATGATCTGCTGAATGGTCTAAAAGCTTATTCATTAGATGAGATTCCGATGTCAAAAGAAATGGCGTTTCGCATCTGGAAAGAGTTTAAAAAGGATGGACAAGCTGAAGAATCATTATCTGCAAGAGAGTTGGAAGTTCTTCAGTTAGTAGCAAAAGGACATTCCAATAAAGAAATTTCTAATTCACTTAATATTTCAGAGAACACCGTGAAAACACATATGAAGAATATTTTAGGAAAACTGCAGTTGGAAAACCGTGTTCAACTGGCGAGTTATGCATACAATAACGGCATTGTTTAAATACTGGTGTCATACATTAGACACATTTTGAAATGGTAATCACCCTTTAGAGTGATTACCATTTCATGTTTGTTGATTATACTTTTCCATATCGAGTATGGAATAAGGAGAATTTAATCATGCAAGCAACTGCTCACCAACTACCAGCTAAAGATGAGAATTCATCAAAAAAACCAAACAGTCTTTACCAAACATTTTGGAGATGGCATTTTTATGGCGGAATTATTTTTGCACCCTTTTTAATCTTACTTGCCATCAGTGGTGCATTGTATTTGTACCAATCAGAAATTGAGACGATGATTTACAAAGATAAACTAATCGTTCAACAAGGGAAAGAGGCACTTCCACTTTCACAACAAGTCGACGCGGTTAAAAGAGAATACCCAAAATCAGAAATAAGTTCGATTCGGCTTTCGAAAGAAACAAACCGTGCTACTCTTATAAAAATTGTTGAAGATGATGTGGTTACACAGGTTTATGTAAACCCATATACGGCTTCTATAACAGGAACAATTCTAAATGAAGATCATTTTAAAAACGTTGTTGCCAAACTTCACAGCGAATGGATTGTTGGCGGAACTTTCATCAATAGACTGGTGGAACTCGCTGCATGCTGGACGATTATTATTTTAATAACGGGTCTGTATATTTGGTGGCCGAGAAACAAAAAGACATTCATGGGTACTCTATTCCCGCGTCTTAGAAAGAATAGTCGTATGTTCTGGCGAGACCTTCATGCGGTTAGTGCTTTTTGGCTGTCCCTTCTGATTCTGATCTTAATTCTAACAGGTCTGCCATGGTCAGGTGTGATGGGGGAACAGATCAATAAGCTCGCTACGAGTGCTGATGCTGACTATCCAACTTATGCATTTATGGCGCCAAAAGCAGAGAAGACGACTGATGAGGTTGCTGAAGATATTCCATGGGCAACTGAAAATAATCCCGCTCCTGCTTCCGAAAAAGCTGACGGCAAACTCTCGGTGGACCAAGTGATGTATCTGGCACAAGAGAACAAGATTCAGAAACCGTATACAATCTCCATGCCAGTTGGGGAAGATGGTGTATTTACCGTTGCATCCTCAAGAGATAAACCTGAAAATGAAGCGACTGTTTATTTTAATCAGTACAATGGAAAGATTGTAGAGGACATAAGGTTCAGCGATTACGGCTGGATGGCAAAGGCGATCTCAATTGGTATCGCACTGCACGAAGGTCATTATTTTGGATTAGCTAACCAACTGCTAGGAACGGTAGCTGCTCTCGGTTTGGTTGCCATCGTTATCTTTTCACTAATTATGTGGAAAAAACGCAAGCCATCTGGAAAATTAGGTGTACCCAAAAAATCTGATAAGAAACTAAAGCCTTGGCTTATTGTAATCATGATTATAACAGGGATTATTATGCCCCTTGCAGGGTTATCTTTTATCTTCGTGTTCTTGTTAGACAAACTGGTTATACCAAGATTCAGACCATTGCAAGAATATTTATCGTAAAAATCAACCTAGAGGTGAATGAATATGAAAAGAATGATGATGATTTTAGGACTAGTATTATCAATGGCAGTCCTGTCCGCTTGCGGATCGGGAGGATCAAAAGACGAACATGAGAACCATAAAAATCACGAACAGCATAACAGCGAAACGTCTCAGTCACTAGACTGGGACGTTCAGTCGTTTACTTTTAAAGATCAAGATGGCCAGTCCTTTGGTTTGTCGGACCTTGAGGGAAAAGTGTGGATGACCAATTTCATCTTTACCAACTGCGAAACGGTCTGTCCGCCGATGACAGCACATATGGCAAAACTACAGCAAATGGCTAAAGAAGAGAAGGTTGATGTAGAGTTTGTTTCGTTCTCTATTGATCCAAAAAGAGATGACGCAGAAGCGTTATCGAAGTTTGGTGAGAATTACGATGCGGATTTTTCAAACTGGCACTTTCTTGGAGGTTATGACCAAAAGCAAATTGAACAATTAGCGAGAGATTCATTCAAAACACCTGTAGTGGCTGATCCTAATTCCGATCAGTTCATCCATGCTACCGCATTTTTCTTAGTAAACAAAGATGGCAGAGTGGTTTCCCGATACGATGGTGTGGAGAATACCCCATATGAAGAGATCATTAAGGATATGAAAAAAGAGTCTGGAAAATAAAATGATAGGTTAGTTGCAGGTGAAAGTGAGTAAATCTTTTAGAAGAATTGGCGAAAATGAAAGAAAAGAAAAATAGTTGGGGGTCTGACCCCAACTATTTTCTTTTCATTTGTTCACACAATAGTAAGGGTTATGAAGTCTAGATTCACCCAACTTATGATAAAACTATAGGTAGAATCGTGATATGGAGGTAATTCATTTATGAACCCGTTAAAAACGTTAAAAACAGTTGGATATCTTGAGGGTGCGTCTTTCTTGATTCTTCTGTTTATTGCAATGCCGTTAAAATATTTCTTGGATCAGCCACTTGCTGTATCGATCGTTGGTGCTCTGCACGGTCTGTTGTTCGTGCTTTACATTCTAGCTATTCTTTATGTTTACAATGTAAAGAAATGGCCAATCATGCGTGCGTTTTTAGCATTAGTATCATCTGTATTGCCGTTTGGACCGTTCATCTTTGACCGAAAGTTTTTAAGAGACTGATCTATGTTTAATGGGAGGCACCTTGTTTAAGGTGCCTTCTTTCTTTTGGTTTGATTTGATGAAATAGCTGTTTTTTGTCGCAAGACCTATATTTTAGTTTTTAGACTTAATTGTGCAACGGTTAGACTTAATTTTTTTGTTTTAGACTTAATTAGTATCGTTCTCGACTTAATCAGTATTTTAATAAAAAAATGTGTCTCTTGAGCGTGCACCTTTTCAACTTAATGTATATCTAAGAGGGACACATACTTAAATTGAATCATTTCGACCGTTGTTAACAATGATCCTACCCAATTTTTATAAATTTCTCCAAAATACCTCAACTGAAGAATCAGCCATTTCCCTCTTCCCATCATGTTAAGAAATCATGTAGTTTGTTTTAATTTGCTAATATTCGGTTATTTATATCTTAAAATGTTCTTTAATAGGAGAGTCTATTTTAACGATCTTGCATCGCGAGCAATCGAGAGGCTTTAACGAGCTAGTGGCATGATGAACGAGCAAGGCCAATATATATTTTATATTAAGGTGGCAGATGTTGTTGTGACGAGGAGAATGTACGGCTTATCACACAAAGTTTTACGATCCCGCCGAGTTTAGATACATATTGGGTTGGTGAAGCAGGGCTAGCTCGATGCAGCACAACAAAATAATGACGTACAATCTAATTCACTTTGCAAATGCGTTAAACAAACATCCAATTCCAACTGAAGGCAATGTGGTAAAAAGCAGCAGCTAAAAAAGGGAGGATTTTTATGGCGATTGAGCATGTAGCAGTCGAGCGGTTAAGTGAACAATTCAACAAGATTAGGTCATTATCTGAAAAACTGGCATCCAATCTTCAAAACGAAGATACAATTATTCAGGCTATGCCTGATGTTAGTCCTCCAAAGTGGCATCTTGCTCACACAACATGGTTTTTTGAACGGTTTATTTTAAAAGAAAAAAATCCCTCTTACGTCCCTTTCAATCCGCAATTTGACTATCTTTTCAACTCGTACTATGAAACCATTGGTTCGTATCACCCTAGACATTCCCGAGGTGTCCTCTCAAGACCATCAATGGATGAAGTGTATGCCTACCGGGCACATGTGAATGAAGGAATCTTAAATCTTTTAAAAGACTATGGTGAGCACGTGCCGCAAGAAATAGAAGATTTAATCGAAATTGGCCTTCAGCATGAGCAGCAGCATCAGGAACTCCTTTTAACTGATGTGAAATATAATTTCAGCTGTAATCCATTGCTACCACAATATATGCAATCCCCATCTACCAATCAACAAGACTCTGAAGCACCATCACAAGCAACCTATGTAAACATAGAAGGCGGCCTCGTGGAGATCGGTTTTACAGGTAAAGGGTTCTCGTTTGATAATGAGCGTCCTCGTCACAAAGTTTGGCTGAATTCTTATAAGTTAGCTTCTCATCCTGTAACGAACGGTGAATATCTTTCATTTATAGAAGCAGGAGGATACGAGCAGCCGGAACATTGGCTGTCAGACGGCTGGGCAGCAGTCAAAAAAGAGAAATGGAAACATCCGCTTTATTGGCGAAAAACAGAGGACGGCTGGTACACGTTCACGTTAACTGGTGAAAAGAAATTAAATCTAGATGAACCGGTTAGTCATGTGAGTTTTTACGAAGCAGATGCCTTTGCAAGATGGAGCGGGAAACGCCTGCCGACTGAAGCAGAGTGGGAGCATGCGATTGCCTCCATCCCGATAGAAGGAAATTTTGTTGAAAGTGAAACGTACCATCCAGTTGTTGGTGAACCACAGTCAAAGTCACCGATTAAAAAAGCGTACGGAGATGTGTGGGAATGGACGAGTAGCCCGTACACTTCTTACCCTCAAAGCAAACCGCTTGAAGGCGCACTTGGTGAGTACAACGCCAAATTCATGTGCAATCAGATGGTTTTGCGAGGGGGATCATGTGTAACGTCCAGGTTGCATATACGTCCGACGTACCGAAACTTTTTCCAAGCGGATAAAAGATGGCAGTTTAGCGGAATCCGTCTGGCGGAGGACCTGTCATGAAAACAGTAAAATCCAATGTCCATTATCACGTAGGAAACGAACCTGAAACGGATATGTACAGTGAAGTGCTAAACGGATTACGAGCGGAGAAGAAAACCATTTCTCCTAAGTACTTTTATGATAAAAAAGGATCAGAGCTGTTTGAAGCGATTACCATGCTCGCTGAATATTATCCGACACGTACAGAGCTGTTTATTTTAAATAAATATAGAGATGAGATGGCTGCGGCAATTGGCACCGATACAGCGCTTGTTGAGTTTGGAAGCGGCAGCAGTGAAAAAGTGAGAACTCTGCTGGAGGCGATGCCTGAACTGAAAGAATATGTACCGATCGACATCTCAAAAGATTTTCTCTATCAATCAGCAAGAGCTCTTTCCATTGAGTATCCGCACTTAAATGTTCACGCTGTTTCTGCCGATTACACAGAAAAATTTGAAGTGCCAAAACTCGCGTCAGCTAGCAAGGCAGTATTCTTTCCAGGTTCTACAATTGGGAACTTTGAACCTCATGAAAGGATAAACTTTTTAAAAATGACGGCTGATTTCCTAAAACCGAACGGCGGACTTTTGATCGGTGTAGACATGAAAAAAGATCATGCTGTATTAAACGCTGCTTACAATGATAGCAAAGGCATTACGAGTCAGTTTAACACCAATTTGCTGAACCGGTTAAACAGAGAACTTCTTGCAGACTTTAACCTTGAAAACTTCCATCATCATGCGTTTTATCACGCAGAAAAAGGAAGGGTTGAAATGCATCTCGTAAGTCTCAAAAATCAAACCATAACCATCGGCAGCGAACAAGTAACGTTCGCAGAAGGTGAAACCATTCACACTGAAAACTCTTATAAATTTACGATTGAGGAATTTCAAGATATTGCAGCGGGTTGCGGATTTACTCCGAAAAAGGTATGGGTAGATGAAAAGAACTGGTTCAGCATGCATTATTTGATGGTAGAATAGATTCCGGCAAAAACTCCTTTTAGAGGAGTTTTTTTCGTGCTGTAGAATGCGTAAGAAGGAGGTGCGGTTAATTGATAGCAGCTATTTTTTTGTTTATTATTGCAGGTTTAGCGGAGATCGGCGGAGGATATTTGGTCTGGCTTTGGCTCAGAGAATCTAAGCCATTTACATATGGATTAGCAGGGAGTCTTATCTTAGTCGCTTATGGCGTCATTCCAACTCTGCAAAACTTTCCGACCTTTGGGAGAGTGTATGCAGCGTACGGAGGTGTTTTTATTATTCTTGCCGTTCTATGGGGCTGGTTCGTTGACCGAAAAACGCCAGATTTATACGACTGGGTGGGGGCGGCAATCTGTTTAATTGGTGTATCAGTTATGCTTTGGGCACCTAGAAGTTAATGTGTCGCGACACGATCAAACCGTTTTATTGGGCATTTTTTAATCAAAAGGAGATAATAAAAGAAAATGCATGAAAGAAGGGGTATACATGGAACTGAAAGGAATTCACCACGTTTCTGCGCTTACGGCAAATGCGCCTGAAAACTTTAAATTTTATACAGAAGTAATGGGTTTAAGGCTGATTAAGAAAACGGTGAATCAGGACGATACGAGTGTGTATCATTTGTTTTATGGTGATGAAAAAGGAAATCCAGGGACAGAACTGACGTTTTTTGAAATTCCGATGGCAGGAAGAAACCATGACGGCAATAACAGCATTTCGGCAATCTCATTACGAGTAAAAAATGATGCAGCTCTTCGCTTTTGGCAAGATCGCTTGAAGCAAAACGGCATTGAAACCGATGAACTAAAGGACCGTGCAGGACGCCAGACGCTAGCCTTCAGAGACCTTGAAGGCCAAAGGCTGATCTTGGTTTCAGATGAAAACAATAGAGGTGTTGCTGGCGGACAGCCGTGGAGTAAGAGCACAACACCAGAAGAAAACGCGATTATCGGCCTTGGCCCTGTAAGACTGACCGTTCCAGCAGCCGAACCAACTGTTCAAGTATTAACGGAACTTTTAGGTTTTCGTATTAAAGGCACATTTGAACCTGAAGTTAGGGGACAGCCTGATATCATTGTGTTAGAAACTGGTGAAGGCGGAAGCGGTGCTGAAATTCATGTGGAAGAACGAACGGACATTCCTGGGGAACGCCTTGGTCGCGGCGGCGTGCACCATGTGGCCTTCCGCGTTGATAACGAGGATGAACTTAGAAAATGGATCGAAAAAGTAAAAACATCCAGATTTCCGAATTCGGGATTTGTGGATCGCTTCTACTTTAAATCACTGTACTTCCGAGAGCCAAACCGCATTCTTTTTGAACTTGCAACAGATGGTCCAGGGTTTGATACGGATGAAGAACTTGAGCATCTCGGTGAGTCTCTCGCATTGCCTCCATTCTTAGAGCCTAATCGTGAGGAAATTGAAGCGAAACTAAAGCCTCTTCATACAAAGTAATAATACATCAAAAACGCTTGAATCATTCGTGATTCAAGCGTTTTTTTTCAATTCACTAAGAAAGGTGGGTGAGTGGATTTTTGCTTGCTGAGGTAGAGGGTATTGGGAGGGCTGATGGTTGTCGAGTGGTGTCGACTCGCCGATATATGGTTAAAACTCGCCGGATTATTTCATAAATTTCTTAAATTAGGGGCGTTATTACCCCTGCTGGTATCATTAATTGCATCCATTTTTGTTCTTGAAGATGTAATAAAAATCTCAATTTAGGAAAAAGTAAAAAACGCTAGGAATAAACAGCAGCGGAGGTTTTTCTTATGTTACTCATTTGGTTTACTGGACTTTTACTATTGGCAAACCCTCTTCAATCACCAGATACTTTAACGGTGAACCAACAGGGAAAGATGATCGCTGAAATCAATCGTGTACAATTTGCAGCTCCCATTCCTGGGATACCTATGGTTGATGAAACGAAATTCTCTTCATTCCTTGAGCTGCTTGATAAAAGATCCTTCAAAGCTCCCATTAATGCAAAACTTAATGATTACGGCGGTATTGTCCCAGGTGAAGTAGGTTACCGGCTAAATCGCAGTGCATTTAAAGAAAAGTTCTATACCTATTTTTTTTCAACCGGATCTCAGAAGATGGATGTACCTGAAATGAACATCTATCCAAAGGTGGATACAGAGGTTCTGGCACATATAAAAACACAGCAGATCGGTCAGTATGTTACATACTTCAATTCAAATAATAAAAGCCGAACTACAAATATTGAACTGGCTGCAAAAGCATTGGATAGTCATGTTGTCTTTCCGAATGAGACTTTTTCATTTAACAAAGTGGTTGGAAGAAGAACAACCACAAAGGGATACATGCGTGCGCCGATAATCGTAAGAGGAGAATTATCAGAGGGGATTGGGGGCGGAATCTGTCAGGTTTCATCTACCTTGTTTAATGCCGTTGATCGTGCAGGATTACGAATTGTTCAGCGCTACTCTCACAGCAAACGCGTTCCCTATGTTCCATCAGGCCGTGACGCGACAGTAAGCTGGTACGGACCTGATTTTCAGTTTCAAAACAAATACAACCAGCCCATCTTAATTCGAGCCAAACGTTATGGTGGGAGTTTAGTGATAAAACTATATTCTTCCGAGATTCTTGACGAAAAAACAAGAAAAGTTCCAAATGCACCGACGAACATACCTGAAGAAATTCATATTGAACAAGATGTGCATCTTTCTAACCCTAAGCGATAATTTGAAGTACAATAATGTAAAATAAGAAGTGTTTTGAATAGGGGAGATGGATGTTTTGCAGACACTCGAAAAATTAACTAACCGCTTTTGGTATCAAACGCCTGTTTCCGAAACAGATCGTCCGATTTTAGGAGCAGTAGTTGGTAATGATAGGACATTAATGATCGATGCTGGAAACTCAGAGGATCATGCTCAATATTTTTTAGAAGAATTAAAAAAGAACTGTATACCTGAGCCTAGCCTTGTCGCCATCACTCACTGGCATTGGGATCATATCTTTGGACTTTCAGCACTAAACTTTCCTTCTATTGCTTCTAGCATGACGAAAACAAAAATGGAGGAACTGCTTCCTTTTTCGTGGTGTGATGCAGCAATTGATGAGCGAGTGAAACAGGGGATTGAAATTGAATTCTGCGCGGAAGCAATCAAAAAAGAATTCCGAAACCACCGAAATATTGCCATTAAACTGCCTACGATCACGTTTCAAGAAAAAATGGAGATTGATCTTGGCGGTGTAACGTGCATCCTTCAGCATGTTGGGGGAGACCACACAACAGACTCTATCGTTGTCTACATAAAAGAAGAGAAAATCTTGTTTTTAGCGGATTGCATGTATGCCAATATGTACGCACCGAAAAACAATTATACGGTGGAAAAAACATTGAAATTACTGGATTTAGTGGAGTCGTATGACGCAGAATTTTATATTTTTTCGCACTGGAAACCTGCGAATAAGCAAGAGTTTGAAAGTGAAGCATCATTGTTAAGAAAACTTGCAACCCTCACTCAAAAACATAGAGGTAATATTGGTGACATTACAGAAGAATATAGAGTTGAAACCGGGCGTGATTTAACGGAAGATGAAGTGGAAACCATCCAATTTTTTGTTAACGGCTATGAGCTAAACAACTAGACTGATAGAATAGGAGAATACGATGATTCAAGAATTCAAGGTAAAAATTGAACAGTTTGAAGGGTTAGAAAGACAGATCCGCGTGTGTTTGCCGTATGGATATGAAGAAAGTGAAGAAAGCTATCCTGTACTTTACATGCATGACGGTCAGAACCTTTTTAGGGATGAAGATGCGAGCTACGGTATATCATGGGGACTTTCGGACTTTTTAGAGAAAAGTAAAACGCCTCTCATCATCGTAGGCATTGACTGCAACCATGAAGGATTTCAACGTCTAAATGAATATGGACCTTGGGAAAATCCGACTGTTGGACCTGAACTATTAAAAATTGAAGGGGTATACGGTGGAAAAGGTGCAGCGTATATTGAGTATCTTCTTCATACATTGAAACCGCTAATTGATGAAAAATACAGAACAAAACCGGAAGAAACTTTAATGGCAGGCAGTTCAATGGGAGGTTTGATCTCTACATATGCAGCGTGTCGCTACCCTAACGTTTTTAGCCGGGTGGCAAGTCTCTCTTCGGCGTTTTGGTTCAATCAAAAAGAGATTGAGAGTTTTATACAAAAAAGCGATATAAGCGGGTTGAAAAAGTTTTACATGGATATTGGGACAGATGAGGATACCTCAAAAGTGGATGCGAACCATTATATTCGCTCGTCAAAAACGGTCTATGAAGTGTTTAAGGAAAAAGGAATTGACGTACGCTTTGACATTATTGAAGGCGGAAAACACCATGAATCAGCTTGGCGCGAACGAATGCCTGAAATCATTCATTATTTGATGAAGTAAAGGGGTGATTAGGCGTTGATTACGTTTGAAAGAATGGACAACAAGCAGTTCAAGGAATATCTGGAGTTCATGATGCCAGATTATATTCAAGATACTTCTGAACATTATATGATGACGAAAGAGCAAGCAACTGAAAAAGCAGAAAAGCAAATGGAAAGTCTGCTTCCAGATAAGGAGAAAACAGAAGGACAGCATTTTTTTCACATAAAAAGCGGTGAACAAGTCGCAGGCTACCTATGGTTTCATGTTTCTAAGGAAGAGAAGAGTGCTTTTCTTTATCACATCTATATTTTAGAGAGCTTTCGAAAGCAAGGTATTGCAAAAAATGCACTCCGTTTTTTTGAAAATGAATCAAAAGACGAAGGAGCAGTATATTGCGGGTTGCATGTCTTTGGCACGAATGAGAATGCGATTGAACTTTATAGAAAGCTAGGCTACAAACAAGCATCCATATCAATGAACAAAGTTTTGTAAACGTTTTAAAAAAGGGAGAGAGAACATTGAGAAAAATTGGTTTACAACTATACTCTATACAATCAGTAGCAGAAAAGAATTTATTGGACACGTTGGCAAAGGTAAAGAAAATGGGTTATGACAGTGTTCAGTTTGCGGGGCTTTTTGGCATTTCTGCGAAAGAAGTGAAAAAGGTTCTGGATGAGAACGACTTAACGGTTGCCGGTGCACATATTTCGCTTCAGCAATTTTCAGGAGATGCGTTTAAAAAGCAGATGGAAGAGCAGCTTGTATTAGGAAATGATTTGATGATCATGCCTTATTTAACGGAAGAACAAAGACAATCCATCGATGATTATAAGCGGGTTGCGGAAGTATTGAACGAAGCTGGTTACAGAAGCAAAGAGTACGGCATTCGCGTTGCCTATCATAACCATGATTTTGAATTTTATGAGCTTGATGGAAAGCTTCCGTTCGATGTGATCTACCGTGAAACCGATCCTGAACTAGTCAAAATGGAACTCGATACGTACTGGGCAAAGTATGCTGGTTTTGAGCCTGAAGAGCTTCTGAATACGTATCGTTTCCGCTGTGTGTCTTTTCACCTAAAAGATATGGCTGAGAAAAATGGTCAGAAGCAGAGTACGATCGCAGGAACAGGCAAGTTGGATTTAAGACATTTCTTAAAGTTAGCTGATGAACAAAAAGTAGATTATTGTGTTATCGAGCAGGAACATTTTGAAGGGGATTTACTAGCTGAAGTGGAAAAAGGAGTGCAGAACGTTAAGGCGCTTTTATAAGGGAGACAGCCAACGTGGAAGATGTAAAAGTTGTTCCCTTTACAGAGGAGCAGTTTGATGCCATTCAAGAGCTGAACAAGATAGAAGGCTGGACACAGCTCGTTGATCGCTATGAAGAAACTAAAACAGCATGGAGAAATTCGAACGTGGCATATGTCATGTTAAAGGATGAAAAAGTCGTCGGATATGTTCGTGGACTGACAGATGGTCATGTAACTCTGTATATTTGCGAGATGCTAATCTCAAAATCCTTTAGAGGAAAGGGATTAGGAAGTAAATTATTAGCGTTTATTCATAGCAAGCACCCTCGAACACGCATGGAAATGCTCGCATCAAGTACATCGCATACTTTTTATGAATCACAAAGCTTTAGGCCATTCTATGGTTTTCGCAGAACGTTTGAAGAAATTATTTCTTAGGAGGCGTATTATTATGAGTGAAAAAGTAACAAGTATTGCTCCGATCCAGAGCCATATTAATAATGTATTTGTTCACGTATCTGATTTAAAGAAGTCTGTAGAATGGTATGCCAAACTGTTAGGTGTAACGATTGATGCGAGCGAAGTCAAATCCCCTGTCCACAATATCCCAGTAACTGGACAAACAGGATTGACTCTTGACGATCATACGTTTGATCCATCCTTTCACCGAGCATCAGGAACAGGACCGATGTTCAATCTATACGCACCAGACATTGATGCAGCTTATGCAGCTGTAAAGGAAAAGAACTTGAATGTGATACGCGAGATCGAGTGGCACGGAGAAGTGGCTTGGTTCAATGTAGGGGACCCAGACGGAAACGTGGTTATGATATGTAATTGTTAGAGTTACGGGGGGCAATCTTATGAAAGAAACATTAACCATACTTCATACAAATGATCTGCATGGTCATTATGATCTAGCTTTAAGGCAATCAGCGTACATAAAAAACAGAAAGCAAGAACTTAAAGGTAAGAACCAACATGTAATCGCTGTAGATGGCGGTGATCACCTTGATATGAGTATGAACGAATGTCTGGCAACAGGTGGATACATTCATCTCGACATGCTTGCTTCAACGGGATATGACGCATTGTCTGTTGGGAATAATGAACTCTTACGTTTGCCTAAAGAAAAGATCAGACAGTTAAGTATAGATTCGAACGTTCCTTGGCTACTTCTCAATTTAGAAGAGGCGGATGGTTCTCAAATTGGCGGTACGAGAAAAACAATAATGCTGGAAGTGGGTCAGTTAAAAATCGGCATGTTTGGTGCTACGGATCTCTTTGAAGATATATACGAAAATAAGCATGGGTTTCGTAATAGAAATACAGTGACAGTCATAAAAGAAGCTGTATCTGAACTAAGAGAAGCAGGAGCTAACCTCATTATCTTCCTCTCACATATGGGGAATAAGGTAGATGTTGAACTTGCTAAAGAGCTTTCTGGTTTGATAGATGTTATCGTTGGAGCTCATAGTCATACTGTTCTACAAAAACCAGAAGTTGTTTCAGATGTTGTGATTGTCCAAGCAGGCTGCTACGGTCAATATGTAGGAGAACTGCAGATTACGGTTGATCTGGAGAATAAAAAAGTAATTGATTATCATGGTAGATTAATTGAGATGACATTAGATGACCAGATAGATTCAGAACTAGAAATTGTGTTAAAAAAAGGAAGACTGCAAGCAGAGAAGTTCTTGTCTGAAGTAATCTATCATACAGAGGAAGACCTCTCACATGAACAAATTGTAAGGTTAGCAGCTGCTAGTTTAAAGGAACACTGGAACTCTGAAATTGGCATCATGTACGGTGGTGGCGTAACAGAGGGATTAGGTAAAGGTAATATAACAAAAGGTAGTGTAGTTAACGTCTGTAAAAGCATGCATTCACCTGTCATTATGCAGATTACAGGACAGCAGCTCACCGGCCTGATTAGTGAGTCGTATAACGATGACATCGTGAATAGACCAATCTATGGAGGCGGATTTCGGCCACACGGTATTCCGATTGGAAAGCTGCAGTTTTCAGGTGTTAGCTGGGATGGACAAGGTGAACATATTACCAACATCCTTGTAAACGGAGAAGAAATTGACTTTTTGAACACATATACTGTTGGTACGGGAACTCCTATGTTATATGAAGATATTTCAGGCTATCAAAACGTTAAGGGAAATAAGCTTATTGAGGTCGGAAAGGATATTATGGTTAAAGATGTACTTATTAACTATATGAAAAAACAGTATCTGAATTCCCAAACAATGGTGTAGTAGGTTGAGTAATCGTTGTTTAGGTCTAACAATGTTATTAACGTTATTACTTTTAACTTCGTGTTCAAATTCTGAGCAGGTAAAAGAGGATAGCAGCATATCCAAAAGAGTATTAAACATCGTAAACAAAAACGACAAGAAGACTGTAAAGCTCGCGATCTCTCTAGAAGAAGTTCCGAAATTTACAGTTGCAGATCAAGATCTATATCGTATTTATGATATAGATGGCACGTATATTGTTCAAGAGTTTGAATCATTTAAGAGTGATCCGAAGATTGATTATCAATATGAAATTAGCGCTTTTGAGTTTTGGATGTTATCGTTCTATTTAGATCGTAATGAGGAAGAAGAAAACTGACCAAAAGGCACGTGAAGTGCACCTGTGGTCAGTTTTTTTATGTTTGTAGGATTGCTTCGCTTTAGAAGAGCCTAGTGTTTCTTTGAAATCAACATCTTTTGAAGGTAAGAAGAATCTTTTAAATCTTTCACTTCTTTGAGAAGTTGATTGGATCGCAAGGTGGGAGACTCCTGCGGGACAGGCTCACCGCACGCCCCGCGGAAAGCGAGCACCTGGAGAGGAAATCAACCACTTACAGGAGCAGCAAAGCTAGAGAAACAGACTTACATAAATAACCAGCTAGTCAGTTAAACATTACATCTATCAAGTATTTTCCTATTTGTGGTAAAGTAAAAGGTAGAATGACTCGGGAGGGATCGATATGAACGATCAGAAAATAGAGCTGTTAAAAAACGAGTTTGAAAATCTTGTAAGCGTTAACATAACATCGACTGAAGACTTAAAGACATTCTTATCTCAGCAAAAGAAAGTGTATGAAAGAGAAGAAGAAAAGATGCTTAGGCATTACATTGCTTTTCAGTGCCAAAGTGATAGTGATGAAATCAGACAAGTATATGAATTCGACCAGCAGCACATCAAGCCTTTGTTTAAAAAATATCAATCTATTTTGGATGAGAAAGTTTTAGAATCTCCATTTTTAGCTGAACTTCCTGATAGTCAATATAGCGAGTATAAGAAGAAGCTGAGAACTCAGTTTGCACTTTTTCAAGAGGCAAACTTAGAAATTGAGAAACAAGAAGACGCTCTCGTTAACCAATATTTTGAGATAACTGGAGGATTAACAGCCAACTGGGAAGGAAAAGAAGTGACGATCAGTGAGCTATTCGCTCACTTTAGAGACTCCAATCGTAATATACGGAAAAACGCAATCGAAGCTTTGTACGAACCGATTTTAAAGAAAGAAGAAAAACTGCAAAGCATTCTTGACGAGCTTATTCAGCTGCGTACAAAAAAAGCAGAAAATGCCGGATTAAATGGTTTTGCAGATTATATGTTTAAGAAATATTATCGATTTGACTACACGCCTGAAGATTGCACACAGCTTGCGGAATCCATTCGTGAACATGTCGTTCCACTTGCTCTTCAACTGCAAAAAGAGCATAAAAATGAGATCGGGCTTGACGATTACAAACCGTGGGATGTAAGAGCTGTACCAGGAAACAGAAAACCGTTAAAACCAGTAGATTCAGATGTTGAATTAATCAATAAATCTGCAAAAGTGCTGAGTGAACTCGACCCTGAATTTGGTTCACTTGTACATGAAATGAATGAGAAGAAGCTGTTTGATTTAACAAGCAGAAAAGGAAAAGCACAAGGTGGTTTTTGTGAGAACTTGCCAGAGACAGGCCTTCCATTTATTTTTATGAACCTGACTAAGACTGATGGGGATCTGGTTGTATTCATGCATGAGATGGGTCATGCCATCCATGATTTACTAAAGAGAAATCAAGAGTTATATGCTTATAAACAAATCCCGATGGAGTCAGCTGAGCTTGCTAGTATGAGTATGGAGCTTTTCACGATGAATCGCTGGAGTGAGTTCTACAAAACGGAAGAAGAATTAAATCGTGCGAAGAAAGACCAATTGAAAGGAGCTATAATGAGCCTGCCTTATATTATGGTTATCGACCAGTTTCAGCACTGGCTGTACCAGCATCCAAATCATACTTGGAAAGAACGCACGAAGAAGTTTGGAGAACTTAAGGATCGCTACGATGCTTCCATTATAGATTGGAAGGGGTGCGAAGAATGGAAAGAAAAAGGCTGGCTGTACACCCTTCATATTTATGAAGTTCCTTTCTATTTTATTGAATACGCGATCTCTCAGCTAGGCGCTCTTCAATTATACAAAAACTATAAAGAAAATCCTGAAGAAACAATCCTAAAGTATAAACAAGCATTAAAACTCGGCAGTTCCAAGCCGCTTCCAGAAGTTTATGAAGCAGCTGGAATCAAATTAGATTTCTCATCAAAAACGATATCTAAACTTATGGAGTTTGTTGCGAAAGAGCTGGATCTCCTTACTGTAAGTTAACTAAGAAAACAAATATTTAACGAATTTAAATAATTTGAAGGTATTGAGTAGACTTAGTAGAACTATAGAGATAAGGCGCACTTTATAAAAATCTGTTGCTAATGAGATAACCAATAAAGAGGTGTCCATAAATTCTTGTCATAACCGGTTGGTGAGAGAGTAAGTAATTGCTTTGCCGACAAACCAAATCCGATATTGAGCCGGACTCTATTCCCAGCGGACAAAGGAGATTGTATGCTGGATTCTCAATAACGAGAGTAAAATATGCACGTTTAATCATACGTTTAGGATTCATTTTCCTTTTAAGGGGGAAATAATATTAAATGGCATATTGCATATGGGGTAACTATTCGGATGACAAGGGGTGAAAGGTATGAGAAAACCCGATGACGAGAAATTATGGGACACAGGTACATCAGAATTTGAAGAAGGCGATAGAATCACCTTTCACAATACCGAACAAGGTGTTGAGAAAACCTATACGGTTAAACGAGTGAAAGACAACGGTGACATTGAACTGGTTTATGTGGTTAAAAAACCAAGACCGCCTATGCAATAAATTTAACAAATCGATAAAGAAAACAGCTCGCAGCTTTGTGAGCTGTTTTTATTTTGATTGATTTCATAGGAAATATAACCATATATTCCATAAAAAGATGGTTATTGACGAATAATTGGATAATAGTATTAGGAATGATAAATTATGGGTGTTTATAAGTGATGTAAGAAGGTTAAATATGAGAAAGCCATTTTATTTGAGAGGAAGTATCATATGACACATAAACCATTAATAGGACTTACGAGTACGGTTATGTCCATTAACACGATTGAAACGCAAAACGAAAATGTAGATACAATCGTTGTTTATAATAAATTTGCTGAAACGGTAAGAGATGCAGGAGGTATTCCTATTGTTATCCCGATGGGTAAGCCTGAAGAGGCAGAATACTATGCCAACTTGTGTGATGGGATCATCTTTACTGGTGGTGAGGATATCAGTTCGATCACATACGGTCATGAACCTCATCCTAAGGTGAAAAAAGTAAACAAACACCGTGATGATTTCGAAATTGAATTAGTCCAAAAAGCACGTGAAAACGAAAAAGCCATCTTAGCCATGTGCCGAGGTTACCATTTGTTAAACGTCAGCTATGGCGGAACGATTGTTCAAGATGTTGAGAGTGAGTTTTCCGACAGTATAAACCATTTTCAAAAATCTGCAACGCGAACAGAACCTTCTCACACAGTTACCCTAGAAGAAGACAGTAAACTATATCAAATCGTAGGTGAAAAAGAAGTTGCCGTAAATAGCTTCCATCACCAAGCAATAGGAAAAGTCGGAAAAGGGTTGCGAGTGGCGGCTAGAGCGGCAGATGGTGTAATTGAAGCATTGGAGCTTGAAGACAAAGAAAAAACTTTTTTGTTAGGTACTCAATGGCATCCTGAAGAATTGAGACATGAAAATAAGAATATGATGGCGATCATTACAACGTTTATTAAAGAAGCAAGTAAAAAATAATTCGTTAGAATTTAAAACCTCCGTTAGCTGGAGGTTTTTTGCTTGCTGATGAACGGGAATGGTAAACAGAAGGAAACCTTTTCATGCCTTAAACGTAATGTAGGATAGAAAACTTTTGAGGAGGCGACTCATGAACGTATCGAGACTTTTAAAGATAATCTCAGGCGGAATAGAAGCATTTCTTGGCATTCCTTTTTTAGGAGGAGCAATCATACTCGCATCAGCTTGGGGACCACTTCAATTCATGTTCGTGTTTCATTTAATCACACTCGTTATTTGTATCGTTCAAAAAGAAAGATTCACCGGCAGTGTTTTAGGGCTCATCACTTCCGTTGTTGGTTACTTACCGTTTATCGGAATGGCTATGCACATAGTAACGGCAATCGTCCTATTATTTGATGCAGCAAGAGGAAGCCGTAAAAAGAAAAATGAGCATGTTATTGATGTAAGAAAAGGATATTAGATTGGTGTTGTATAGAAGGAAAAAGCTTTCAGCCAGATAAGACAGGTTGAAAGTTTTTTAATTGGAAATAAAATGGTTAAATTTGTGCGGTTGTAAGGTATCTGTAAGAAAACATATTGAGTGAAAGGGGAGAAAAGTGGTTGGAACTTGCAATGGTTTTTATAATTGAATTGCTCATAGTTTATTATTTATTTGTTCAGGCTCCTCTTTATAACAAAGATCGATGGCTTTGGGCGATATTAGGCTTTTTATTTGGTATCATAACGTTAAGCATCTTTCTCATTCAAACAGATCGGAAATTACTAGGTGGCTTTTATTAATCTTTACAATTGTCTCTAGTATAGTAGGGATTTTGTTTTTATATGTTTTGATTTGGGCTATTTTTTTCTCCAAAGGATAATGTTTTTGAGGCAGGTGAGAGAGTGTGGAAAAACATCTTGTTTTTGTTTATGGAACCCTTAGAAAAGGTGGTAGTAATGACCACTATTTGGAGAAAGCAGTGTGTGTCGAAGAAAAATGTTATACGGAAGGACAGCTCTATGATACAGGCTGGGGATACCCTGCGTTAGTTGTAGAGAGCGGGAAGTGGGTTACGGGTGAGTTATATGAAATCACGCATGATGAATTAAAGCATTTAGATCGACTTGAAGATTACGAGGAAAGCGGAACAAACAATCTCTACGATCGCATTGTTGCTAAGATTAGAACACCAGATGGAGAGTTAGAAGCGTTATTATACATAATGAAGAAAAAAGAAAAGCATTTTTTACCGATCCCAGAAAATGATTGGCTGAAGTATCTCAATAAATAAACAAACAAAAAAGAGGTGGCCATTTTAATGGTCAGCCTCTTTTATATTATAATGAGAAATCTTCTCTATTTAGCAATCAAGGTATTAATACAATGAACAGCCGAGTCGACGTCATCAAACCGCTGAAGGGAGTTTGTTTCAATCTGAATAACTTCAAACGATTCATCGCTCTTCAAATACTTTACAGAAAAAACGGCGGTGTTGTTTTCACTAAAGGTGTGCGTAATATCGGATTCAATATACTGTTTGTTCTGCAAATTTAAAAGAATGGTTTTCACATCGTGTTGGTTCATGATACATCGTCCCCTTTCTATTATGGGGGAACTTGTTAGGAACCCAAATAATATTTTCCTTTCTTAACATTTATGCTAACATAAGTATTTTGGTAAGTACAGGCAGCGGAAGTCCTGTTCTTCCAAAATCACTGTTTTTTTATCGTCAAAAAGACATTTACTTCGACATTACCTTTCAATGCCCGCGAAATCATACACGAATGCTCAGCTTTAATGGCGAGTTTTTGTATAATTGTCGAAAAGTCTTTTGACGGGTCATGTTTGATTGTGACGACAGGCCGATGAATGATCTTTTGATAAGTAATTACCCCGTTCGTAACATCGACAATTCCTTCAGATTCCATTGTTAAATCTATCTTTTCAATCTTGCTTCGCTCCATCATGGCAGCGAGCGTAATGATATAGCAAGTTGCAGCCGCTCCGAGCAGCATTTCATCTGGATTTGTGCCAATCCCAGGCCCGTCCATCTCTGGCGGTATGGACACGGTAGTTTGCAGATTCTTCGTCTCAATCGTTCCAGAGTCATTTCTGCCGCCAGGCCAATGTGCTTGTAAATGAAAAACATGTTGAGCCATTTACCATTCACCTCTTTTTATTCCTATTTCCAGTGTAAAGGATAAAACGCTATTCGTCATATTTCCTGTTTATAAGAAAAATATCAAAAAACTGTAACTAAATGACTCGAAATGAAATCCTCCCCGATAGGTCTAGAGTGATATAAAACGATAGAATGTTTTGAAAGAGGCGGTAGACGTGCTGTCTCTTTTATATGGGATTGTATACTTAGGAAATAAAGTACTATGCTAATCAATTAAAAACAAAATGCTTAGTTTCAGATGTGCGAAATGCAGAAAACACCCTATACAAATAAAGAGATTTAGCAAAGGAAATAAATTGTTGGGGGACTGTCCCTCAAGAAGTCCCTCATGTATACTTAATCTTATTAAGTATACATGAGGGTGTAAGGTTAGGAGATGGCGCGATGGTGCATAAAGAAACGAATTTAAAATTGGTAGTAGCGGGCTTGTTACTCGGTATACTGATGGCGGCAATGGACAACACCATTGTTGCAACTGCGATGGGAACCATTGTGGCGGATCTTGGAGGATTTGATAAGTTCGTTTGGGTTACAGGGTCTTACATGGTCGCCGTAATGGCAGGGATGCCGATCTACGGAAAGCTATCCGATATGTATGGAAGAAAGCGTTTCTTCATCTTTGGTCTTGTTGTATTCTTGATTGGTTCAGCGCTTTGCGGTCTCGCTCAAAGCATGGAGCAGCTGATTGCGTTTCGAGCTATACAAGGTATTGGCGGGGGAGCACTGATGCCGATTGCGTTCACCATTGTTTTTGATATCTTTCCACCTGAAAAGAGAGGAAAGATGACAGGTCTTCTTGGAGCGGTTTTTGGAACGTCGAGTGTTCTTGGTCCATTGCTTGGAGCGTTCATTACTGATGCGATCAGCTGGCACTGGGTTTTTTATATAAACGTACCGATTGGTATAGCTTCTTTCTATTTTATCTTCCGCTATTATAAGGAAACACTTGAGCACCGGGAGCAGAAAATTGATTGGTGGGGAGCCATTACGCTTGTTATCGCTGTCGTAAGTTTGATGTTCGCTCTTGAATTGGGCGGGAAAACGTATGCGTGGGATTCCACACAGATTGTTGCACTGTTTACCATTTTCACTGTTTTTTTCATTGTGTTTTTTGCTGTAGAACAAAAAGCATCAGAGCCGATCATTTCATTTTGGATGTTTAAGAAACGACTTTTTGCCACATCACAGCTTTTGGGATTTCTCTACGGCAGCACGTTTATCATCTTAGCCGTCTTTATTCCCATTTTTGTTCAGGCTGTTTACGGTGGTTCTGCAACAAGTGCGGGATTGGTTCTAACACCAATGATGCTAGGTTCAGTTGCGGGAAGTATGATCGGTGGAATTTTTCAAACGAAGACCAACTTCCGTAACTTGATGATCATATCGGTTATTGCTTATTTCAGCGGAATGTATATGCTAAGCGGGTTGACACCAGACACATCTAGAATAATGCTTACATTTTTTATGGTGACTGTTGGATTTGGAATGGGGTTCTCGTTCTCGTTATTACCAGCAGCTACCATTAATAAGATGGAGTTTCGCTATCGAGGCTCAGCAAACTCGACAAATGCCTTTCTGCGGTCACTAGGTATGACGCTTGGTGTAACGATATTTGGTGCACTTCAAAACCGTATATTTTATGAAAAACTAAAGGAAAACGTAAAAGGCTTCGGCGGGGAAGGTTCAGAGGCTTTTACGAACATAGATCCACAAAAGGTGTTTCAAGCGGAGGAACGCACGAAGATCCCTGCTAATATCTTAGACGGTATAACTGCATCAATGTCTGATTCCATTACAACAGTTTTCACATATGCATTGATTCCGATCGTTATTTCTGCGGTTGTCATTTTGTTTATGGGAAATGAAAGAGTAGAAACTTCAAGAAAACCGGAGACAAAGCCAGAATAGAAAGAGAGCTTGGGAAGGAATGATCCCAAGCTTTTTTTTACTTAACCATTCTTGTATTTACATAGCCGAGCAGAACTACATAACCGATCACTAGAACAGGAAATAACACTTCTGTTTCAAGCTGTCGAATGAAAGCTCCTGCTAACATGACAACTCCCATAATGAAAGTGTAGGAGCCTACAAGTCTGGCTAGTTTATCTTGATTACTGACCCGTTGCTGATTAAATCCAGTTAATAGCCAAGTTTGTTTTTTCACTCCGATAAGGTAAGCCATAAAAAACAAAATAACCGCTGTGATTATTAAGGTGCTATTCATATTGTTTTCCCCCTTGTTTAACGTTTTCTTACAATGGAAGGACCAATGAAAAAGCTTATAATAAATGTGATGGATAAATAAAGAATGAGATAGTTTGACTGGATGTGCTGTTGATTAAAAAATAGCTGAGAGATTAATAAATATATGAGTAGAAGTAATTGAGAAAAAGCGAAAGATTGGAGGGTGAACGTTCTAAGATTATCATTTACACGTTCGTCATACTCAATTTCATCGTTGGCTTCTTTTTTTCGAATGCGAAGAAATTTCAAACCGCCAATCAGTATCAAAAGCCCCGATAATGCGCCCCACTGCAATTCTTTAGTTAATACATAAACAAAAGCTAAACTAACTAAACTGCCAATAACGATAAATAAGAAGTTGATTTGCATAGTGCACCTCTTTTCTTTATTCTTCAATCCAGAATAACTCATCTAATGGTGTTTCTAGGTACTTGCTAATGAGTAAGCATACACGAATAGTGGGGTTGTACTTTTGTGCTTCAATTAAATTCATAGTTTGCCTTGTTACTCCAACCAACTTTGCAAAGTCACCTTGAGTTAAGTTTCCTTTTGCAATACGAACAATTTTAACTTTGTTCATAATTATTGATTCTGCCATGGAAACGTCAACTCCTTACATAATATACCTTGTATTGTAATATATATATTAAAAATGTCAAATATATGTTACAAGTTAAACGAAAAAATACACCCTTCATGAGGATGTATGAACTAGACTGCATGTGAAGCCTTTTTTTTCTTTTTTGGAGCAACAGTATATGACATAGCGATTATCAGATCAATAGCAAGGATAATAGTCCATACCCTTGTAATGTTATTGGCTGTGTCACTTTTGTAAAACAGCTCAGTTTGTTTTTGATCATACCACTCTGCAAATAGCGTATCTATTTGTAGGCTGGAAACCGAGTCAGAGAGACCAAACATGACTACAAACAAACACTGAACGGCAATAAAGGCAATCAGGTGTTTATAAAAGTTTCTTCTTTCTTGTTTAGCATGCTCCATTCCGTATAGTGGTTTGGTTGAAGTAAGTTCAGGTGCAGGCAATCCGCGCCATTTTGCCACTTTTCGTTGAATAAAAGCATCAAGCTTTTGAAAATCACTTTTTCCATAAATGAAAGCATAGACGATAACAACCAAAATAATAATCTGGTAAGCAGAGAATTCTCCAGTTCTCAAATAATCGAAATATCCCATTGTAGCAATCCATAAATCATTAACGAGAAAAAGAATAAAAAAAGCTACACTTAATCTCTTTAAATTGAACCAATACCTTACTAACAAAAAGGATAGGGTGGATAGCCAGAAAACGGTCTCTGCAAGAATTAGAAACAACCATTTATTGTCTAAAACAAACTCCACTTTAAGTAACCGCCCCTTCTAATACATTTTTTTACTTATTCCATGACAATAATAACACGACGTATTGGCTAAGTCTTCCATAAATAGCATCATTTTATTTTTTAAAATTCATAAGTTTTTTTATCCTTTTCTAGTAAAATTAGGTTGTGAAACTTTGTAGAGTAATGGGGGGAAGACATGTATTCTGACGTAGCATTTGAATTACGGAGAATTAATACACTTTAATTGTATTTGGTATTTTGCTCTTGTTTGTAACAGGGGCAAATAATCATATGACGGTAGATCACAAGGAAATGATTATTCAGACAATTCGCCTGTATTTCATAAGAACCTTGTGCCACTTGGGGAATGGATATTTTGGTCTGTATAGTGGGGATGTTCATTCTGATGAAGATAATCGGATGAAAATATATTATTACGATGAAGTGGAAAATAAACTTGTACTAAAGCGAGAAGAAAACCTGGATACAGTGGAAATAGGAGAATAAAAAGAGCTGAAAGGAAATCAGCTCTTTTTTGTCAAAAATAAAAGATTATAAAAAGCCCTGCGGCTAGGCAATAAAGTGCAAAATAACCAAGATTACCTCGTTTCATAATTCCCATAAACCACTTTAATGAGAAATAGGAAAAAATAAGTGAAGCGATAAAAGCACCTGCATATGGCAGAGCCATCTCATCAAAGTTAGATGCCCCAGTGATGTCACTTATAGAAAGTAAAAATGTACCTAGACTTACAGGTATGTATAAGAAGAACGAGAAACGAAGAGCAGTATCCTGCTTCATTCCAAGTGCCATACATGCAACAATGGTTGCACCAGATCTGCTGATACCAGGAATCAACGCAACAGCCTGGGCAAATCCTACAACAATAGCGTCTTTTACAGTAAGATTTTTGTCTCCTTTATAACCTTTTAGATTTCGAATCAAATATAACGCTGCAGCAGTTGCAAGAAGGGAGAATCCGACCTGTTGGATGCCTTTTAGATAATTTCCTATCATGTCTTCAAAGAGAATGCCAAGAACCGCTACAGGTATTGTGGCTAATACGAGATAAACCGAAAACATAAAGTCAGATCTGTATTCTTTTTTTTTAGTTGTTAAAAAGCCGATAGTATTTTTGATTAGATGATATAAATCGTGTTTGTAAACCAGTAGGACTGCTAACAAGGATGCAAAGTTCACTAATACTTCAAAATTTAAATCTTTGATATTAATACCCATGAAATATTGAACAATGACAAGATGTCCGCTCGATGAAACTGGAATGGGTTCCGTAAACCCCTGTACGATACCTAGAAAAATGTAAATCAATATTTCTTTTAAATCCATATGTTAAGTCACCTTTCAATCATAGAAATCAACGTAAATATACCATGATGTTGGTCGAAAAGATAATAAGAACACAGTATATTCAAAAGATGAAATCTGTTAAAAATAGGTGATAAGATGTTTTATTAAGTAAGTTCTGCATTTTTATGATATACTTTTCTAAATTAATAAAATTTATAACACTTAGGAGGTGACAACTTATATTCCAGAAACATATGGGGTATAAGGAGTCTTTTTGGACAGTTTGACCTTATTGAAATTATTTGCAGTAGCCGTATTAATTCTACTAACCGCTTTTTTCGTAGCAGCGGAATTTGCGATTGTTAAAATTCGTAAATCGCGCATTGATCAACTGGCTGAAGAAGGTAACAAACGAGCGATTGCAGCACAAAAGGTTATTTCAAACCTTGATGGATCACTCTCTGCCTGTCAGTTAGGTATTACAATTACAGCATTAGGATTAGGTTGGTTAGGTGAGCCTACGGTAGAAGCAATTCTCGGTCCAGTATTTGAAAGAATGGATTTGAGTCCGGCAATTGTTCATACTTTATCATTTGCAATTGCGTTTGCATCCATTACTTTTTTACACGTTGTTCTTGGTGAACTTGCACCAAAAACGGTAGCTATTCAAAAAGCAGAAACAATCAGCTTATTGTTATCACCTGCATTGATTGGATTCTACAGAGTCATGTATCCATTCATTTGGTTCTTGAACGGAAGTGCACAGCTTTTAGTAAGAATGTTTGGTTTAAAGCCGGCTTCAGAGCATGACATGGCACATACCGAAGAAGAACTTCGTTTGATTTTGAGCGAAAGCTACAAAAGTGGTGAAATCAACAAATCTGAGTTCAGTTATGTAGAAAAGGTATTCGAATTTGACGACAGAACTGCAAAAGAGATTATGGTCCCTCGTACTGAAATGGTTTGTCTTTACGAAGATAATACCATGGAAGAAAATATAAATATTATTGCTGAAGAAAAATATACACGTTACCCTGTTGTAGGTGAAGATAAAGATAATGTACTAGGTATGGTAAATGCGAAAGAAGTATTTTTTGACCTGATTAAAGGAAAAGAATATCCACTAGAGCATTATGTTCGTCCCACACTTAGTGTTTTTGAAAATACACCAATTAAAGAAACACTTTTAAAGCTTCAGAAAAAAGGTTTTCATATGGCTGTCCTTGTTGATGAATATGGTGGAACAGCAGGTATTGTAACCATAGAAGATATTTTGGAAGAGCTTGTTGGTGAAATTCGAGATGAATTCGATGAAGATGAATCACCGATGATTCAGGCAGTAAGTCCAAATGTAAAACACTTTGATGGTAAAGTTTTGATCGCAGAAGTTAATGACATTTACGGACTTCAAATTGATGACAGTGAACTTGATACAATTGGTGGCTGGGTGTTATCTCAGAATTCTGAGATTCAAGAACATCAGGTAATTACTTATGAAGGATATGACTTCAAAGTAATCGAAATAGATGGACATCAAGTTAAAAAGATTGAAATTACCAAGAGGGAAGTAGAGCTTAAAGATAACTCGATACCCGAAGATGCAGAGCAGCAACTAGTGGAAAAAGAAGCATAAAAGTTATGAGGCCGGTCTTAATTAGACTGGTCTTTTTTTATGGTGCTTAATATACAGGTACACATACTTTCACTGCCATCGCCTGACTGCCTTCCAACACAGCTCAGTGCGCGCAAGAGAAATATTTAATCGTACTATTTTCCAACCTACAACTAATTTCCCAGGAAATCGACTTTAATTGACAGAATATATTGACAAATTATTAGGAGTTATTTACTATTTAAATAACAAAACTTTTATGACCAAAGTATAATTACTTAAAAGATTAAGGGGGTCATGGAGATGAGAAGTTCCCCGAAATACAGTTTTTTTCGAGTAATGATTGGAGGTGAATTGGTAGATGTAGATATTTTTCAATACAGTCATAAAACAACCGTTGTTATGAGCATGCTCTATTACAATCAAGAACAGATCATCATGGCCTCCGTAACTGCCCCAGAAAGAAAAATAGCCATAAAAGGTGCAGCTCTTTTGTTTCAAGAAACACAATCTGACTTTTTAAAAAGGCAGATACTTCTTTAATTCAGGACAACTTAGCTCACTTTATAAACTTTTCAATATTATGAATAATCGTGAAAAATATCTTTATTTACGAAGAACTCTATGTTTATAATTTAGTTAATTACAAACGAAACGTTTTGATTAACGTTTGCATGGAGGGTGGATATGAAAATTTCAGATGGTCAACCCGCAGCAGATCGTCTTGTCATTAATCAAATTAAAAATTATGCCAGCCAATTTGAACATTCTGAGACTCCTTTTCTTATCCAAAAAGATAGAAAATGGGTATATGTTAATCCTGCTGCTAGAAAAATTCTCGAAGCGGAAGAAGACATCATCGGCAAGCCAATCTGGAACAACCTTCCTACAGAAGTGCATGACATAGTGGAGGAACGCATCCAGTCATGCGGCAATGGAATTGCACCAAAGCCTAGTGAACAAACATGGATTACCCAAAAAGGTAATTATATTCAATTAGAAGTTATTGGATTTCCGCTCATGTTTTCATCCCATGCTACACAGATTATCATTCGGAATTTAACGCAGCAGCACATTGAAAAGCAGGAAACGTTAGAGCATTTGAAACTCATTACTGAAAATATGATTGATATTATAGGGGTTGTTAATATGGAAGGTGTTTTTACTTCCCTGACTCCTTCTTATAGCCTGGTAACCGGTTACCCACAAGAAGAGGCTATTGGCTCAACACCTTTTGATCTCGTTCACCCAGAAGACCGAGTCCATGTTATTTCAGAATTTACTAGGATGATTGCTGAACAAATACCACTAACTGTTGAGTATAGATATTTAACAAAAGATGGTTCTTATATCTGGCTTGAATCGAAAGGTAAACCGATTTATCAAAAAGGCAATCATGCTGCAATTGTTGCATCTCGAGATATCACCAAAAGAAAGAAAGCAGAAGCTGCGCTAAAGCAGAACGAGTTTAAGCATAGAATTATTCTCGATCACAGCAATGATTTGATTTGCTTAGTAGATGCAGAAGGGAAATATTTATATGCTTCTCTTTCCTATAAGAGTGTGTTAGGAATCGATCCGCAAACTCTCCTTGGTACAAACTCTATGAATTGCATTCATGTTGAAGACCATGAATTAGTAAAGAACTATATAAACCTGGTGTCATCATCAAAGAATCCAATGCCACTTGTTTATCGGAAAATGCATGCTTCAGGTCACCCGATCCTTTTAGAGGGAAAAGGGATGCCCATGGTTTCTGATGAAGGTGAAATTGAAGGAATCGTATTTATTTCTAGAGACATTACTGAAAAGAAAAAAGCAGATGAGTATATACGAAACAGTGAAAAGCTTGCAGTTTTAGGAGAACTGGCAGCAGGAGTTGCTCATGAGATTCGCAACCCGTTAACATCTATAAAAGGCTTGTTTTCCTTAATGAAAAATGGTGATTATGATCGGGAGAAAATCTATCTATACAATGAAGTGATTTGCGATGAGCTTCATCGAATAGAATCGATCGTTAACGAGTTTATGGCACTGGCTAAACCTGATGCAACTCAAATTAAGAAAGACGTAAATATTATTCAACTGCTGCAAGATACGGTAATGCTGTTAACATCAGAAGCAAACTTATACAACGTAGAGATCCGCCTTCTATTTAAAGAGAAGAAATTGTATGTCTTTTGTGAAAAAAATCAAATTAAACAAGTTTTTATTAATGTAATAAAGAATGCGATCGAAGCGATGAACGAAGGCGGAATACTAACGATAGCTATTGAAGAAACAGACAAAAAGGTGAAACTTCTATTTGTGGACAATGGGATTGGAATTGAGGAGGAACGTTTAAAAAGTATTGGGGTACCGTTTTTTACAAATAAAGAAAAAGGGATTGGCCTTGGCCTCACCATCAGCAATAAAATCATTACGGAGCACAAAGGTGACCTAAAAGTTCAGAGCCGAGCAGGACAAGGGACAACGGTATCTATAACACTGCAAAAATCAATGCAAAAATGAAACTATTAAGCAACTCTCTATTATGAGAGTTGTTTTTTTATATACCATCGAAAAGCCTGAATATGCCCCTTCCAAGTATACGAATCATCCAAACCAAAATTTCGGGTATAAAAAACAGAACATCACATAAAAAGTCAAACCACGAGTAGTGCTCTCCGTATTGTTTTTTCTTCTTTTTCCGCCTTAGCGCCACTTGTCATCACCGAATCTTTCTTATGTTTTTATGAACATCTCTTAAAGATAGTATGAAGAAAAACAGGCCATATGAATGATTCGTTATTTTATTCAATCGTTGTCGAACCTTGATGGTAAACAGATATGGACTTTGATCAGTCTTAATTTAGTAATAATTTCCTAAGGGTACATGTTTATACGTTTACATTAGGAAATGGTTTCTTAACATTCCTAATTTATAATGAGCATTGTAAAAATTCATTTAATTTAAAAGGGGTTGCAACAATGATGGATGAAAGACCGATGGACGAATGGATTAAGAAGCTTACAGACGACAGCTTAAAAAAAAAACAAACTGAATCGAAGAACATTCCTCACAGGTGCCGGAAAAATTGCAGGTATTTCACTGGGACTCACAATTGCACAATCGCTAGGCAGCAACGAAGTGAACGCAGCACCCACGTTTAGAAACTACCCTTTTACATTAGGTGTGGCATCAGGCGATCCGTTATCTAATAGTGTTGTGTTATGGACAAGGTTAGCACCCGATCCACTGAATGGAGGGGGGATGCCAGATGAAGCGGTATCTGTTAAATGGGAAATTGCTGAAGATGAAAGGTTTAAGAAAATCGTCCAAAAGGGAACGGAATTTGCGCGGCCTAATCTAGCTCATTCTGTTCACGTTGAGGTAGAGGGACTAAAGCCAGATCATGTGTATTTTTATCGTTTTAAAAGTGGTCATGAATTAAGTCCTGTCGGCAGAACAAAGACACTTCCTAAAAAGGATGCTCACGTGAAAAACATGACATTTGCATTTGCTTCCTGTCAGCAATATGAGCATGGTTTCTTTACAGCGTATCAGCATATGTCTGAAGAGAAATTAGATTTTGTCGTTCACCTTGGGGATTATATTTATGAATACGGACCAAATGAATACGTATCTCCATCTGGAAATGTTCGCACGCATAGCGGGCCTGAAATTATGACACTAGAAGACTACCGAAATAGACATGCACAATACCGCTCAGATGGAAATCTTAAGGCTGCACATGCAGCGTTTCCCTGGATCGTTACTTGGGATGATCATGAAGTTGAGAATAACTATGCCAACATGATTCCTGAAAAAGATCAGTCAATAGAAGCATTTGTAAAACGACGGGCTGCAGCTTATCAAGCTTATTATGAACACATGCCATTGCGTCGCTCTTCCCTTCCGCATGGAGCGGACATGTTGTTGTACCGCGACTTTTCTTACGGTAACCTGGCTGCATTCAATGTGATGGATACGCGTCAATATCGTGATGATCAAGCAAATGGTGATGGCAGCAAACCCCCATCACCCGAATCGCAAGATCCGAACCGAACGTTGATGGGGAAAGAGCAGGAAAGTTGGCTGCTACAGAATCTAGGAAACTCAAAAGCTCACTGGAACGTTCTTGCTCAACAAGTGTTCTTTGCTCAGCGAAACTATGGGTCAAGTACTGCACCTCGATTAAGCATGGATGCATGGGACGGTTACACAGCGTCACGTCAGCGCATTACTGATTTTGTTGAGTCTAAGAATTTAAATAATCTAGTCGTTTTAACAGGAGATGTACATGCCAGCTGGGCGTGTGATTTGAGAACGAACTATGATGATTCAGCTTCAAAAGTGATTGGTGCTGAATTTGTAGGAACATCCATTACTTCTGGAGGAAATGGTGCGGATAAACGAGCTGATACGGATAAGATTTTGGGATTGAATCCGCATATCAAATTTTTTAACGATTACCGAGGGTATGTACGATGTACGGTAACGCCAGAAGAGTGGCGTACCGACTATCGTGTTGTGCCGTTTGTTACGTCTCCAGGTGCAGCTATATCAACAAGAGCATCCTTCGTTTATCAAAAAGATCAAAACGGTTTACAGCAAGTCTCTTCAACAAGCGTAGCTGAAGGGGTAAAAATGTCGCGTGAGGTGGAAGAAGATAGAAACCGAGCTCATGGAAAAGCGCATGAGAAGCAAATGGAGAAAAAGTCTGCTGGAGTAGGGCAGTAAACAACGAAAAGAGGGTAAATCAAAGATTTATTTTCATCCTGAAATAGCGCACTTTGAGAATCGGACAGATAAACACTCGAATCGTACAAATTAATCGTTCAATCGGACAGATAAATGCTCGAATTGGACAGATTAACGGTTGAAGCGTACAAATTCATTTCCCCTAAACTAAAGAAAGCTGACTTCATAAGGTCTAAACAGCAGTAACATGCTATTTTCCGGCCGCAGAAGTCAGCTTTTAACTATTTTTTATCTTTCATCGCAGCCTTTAATGCATCAGCTAAACTATTCCCAAAGCCTTCGTCCTCTTTGTTGTTTGCGCTGTATTTTTTGAGCAGCTGCCGTTCTTCTCGCTTCGTAACCTTCTTTTTCTTATCGTCTGCTTTTTCCACCACATTACATGGCTTGCATTGAAAGTATGTGCCGGCTTTTCCGTTGTGAAGCTCCATTTTCTTATGGCACTGCGGACAACGTCGGTTCGATAGCTTCGGATCTTTTCGGCGGCGGTATGAACACTCGCGATCGGAGCAGACAAGCACTTTGCCGTCACGGCCCTTTACTTCCTTTAATAGCTCTCCACACTCTGGACACTTGGAGCCTGTTAGGTTATGAGCACGGTATTCCTGCGAACTTGTTTTGATTTCCATCACAAGCTGCTTTGTCTGCTTGCGGATGTTTTCTAGAAACTCTTTTGGATTTCCTTTTCCGCGTGCAATGGCCTCTAGATCTTGCTCCCATTTAGCTGTTAATTCAGGTGACTTCAACTCATCATTCACAAGATCGATCAGCTGTTTCCCTTTAGGAGTAGGGTGCAGCTTGTTGTTTTTACGATCAAGCACTTCAGACCCTAATAGTCTTTCGATAATATCAGCACGTGTTGCAGGTGTTCCAAGACTATATTTTTCCATACGAGATAATAGGTCGGCCTCTGTAAAACGGGAAGGTGGTTCAGTAAGCTTTTTCTCCGCATTCACCTCTTTAACACAAAGTATTTGCCCTTCTTTTAGATTAGCAAGTGCACGAGGACTTTCTTCTTCTTTACCAGACAGCACTTTAAAACCTGGGTCTAACACCAATGTTTCACGTGCCATGAACGTCTCGCCTGCAACATTCATTGCAGCAGTCAGCGTCTCCGTTCGATACGCAGGATAGAACAGAGCAAGGAATCGGCGTGCGATTAAATCATAAAGTTTGCGCTCATCGTTATCGAGATCACCTAAGTGCAACGGTTCATCCGTCGGAATGATCGCATGATGATCGGTAACTTTGCTGTCATTGAATACTTTCTTTGCGACAACATTTCCTTTTTGTTTTAAAAGGGGCTGCACTTCTTCACGATAGCCTGATGACATTCCCTGAAGGCGATCATACATCGTGTTTTCCATATCTTTTGTTAAGTAGCGGGAATCTGTTCTTGGATACGTAACGAGCTTATATTGCTCATAAAGCTTTTGAAGAACAGACGATGTTTTTTTAGCAGAGAACCCGAAACGGCGGTTCGCGTCACGCTGCAGTTCAGTAAGATCGTAAGGCATCGGATGTGCCTCAGTTTTTTCCTTCTTTTGAAGTGAAGAAACAGTTGCTTGCTGTCCCTTTACTTTGCTAACGATGTCTGTCGCTTTTTTCTCTTCGAAAAGACGCTTCTCACCGTTGCGTTCCCAAGACGCTTTTAACATCCCGATCGTCGCATCAATCGTCCAAAAGTCTTTTGGCTGAAACGAGTTGATTTCTTGCTCACGTTCTAAAATCATAGCAAGAGTCGGTGTCTGAACACGGCCAGCAGAAAGCGGATCATTGTATTTCATTGTTAGTGCACGTGTCACGTTTAGGCCGATCAGCCAATCTGCTTCAGAACGGCAAACAGCAGATTGATAAAGGTTGTCATATTGTTTAGCGGGTTTGAGCTGGTTGAATCCATCACGTATTGCTTTATCGGTTTGAGATGAAATCCATAGTCGCTTCACAGGTTTTTGCCATCTCACTTTTTCCATGATCCAGCGCGCGACCAGTTCACCTTCACGTCCAGCATCTGTTGCAATTACAAGCTCACCGATGTCTTTACGTTTAGCGAGCTGTTCAATCGCACGGAATTGATGACTGACTTGGCGGATCACTTTTAATCCCATATGTTTTGGAATGATGGGGAGATCTTCCAAGCGCCATTGTTTGTATTGCTTGTCGTAGTCCTCAGGCATTTTTAGTTCAACTAAGTGACCAAGTGCCCACGTTACAATGTGCTTCGAACCTTCAATATAGCTTTTATTTTGTTGCTTGCAGCCTAGGACACGGGCAAGGTCGCGTGCCACACTCGGCTTTTCAGCAAGGATTAATTGTTTCATAATGTACCCCTTTCGAACTTCTACTGTAGTCATTATAACAGAGTGTAAAAATAAGAAAAAAATGAAGATTTATTTCTCCTTCACAGTTTCTAAATACTGTATACTGAATAATGAGTCTATTTTACTTTGTTAAGTAATTTTTGATAAACATAGATGTACTGTTTCGGTGTGACTGAAAGGAGAAAGAGAACATGTGGCGAAACCGGAATTTTTTAATTTTGATGTTTGGTCTTGCTGTATCAAGTACTGGACTTTGGGTAGGAATCATTGGGAACCTTGAATTTTTGCAGATGAATGTAGAGTCATCCTTTCTGCAGGCACTCATTATTTTAGCAGGTTTTCTTGTTGGTATATTTTTGGCACCGATGGCCGGACGAATTATTGATCGCAGCAACAAGAAAAAGATATTAATATATGCAGGATTTGCTCGCTGTGCAGCGGTCTTTTTTATGTACTTAGCGATCGCTTACAACAATGTTTGGTGGATGGTTGTTTATACGCTCGTCATCGGAATTTCCGGAACGTTTTCACAGCCCGCCATGCAGACCATGCTGCCGTTAATCGTGAAAAAGGAAGAACTTCTTGATGCGAACGGTGTCAACATGAACATCTTTACAGCTTCTCGAATTGTTGGAACAGCACTCGGCGGTGTGATGCTTGTCGGCATGTCGCTATTTTCTTTGTATACAGTAACGCTTGTTTCATATGTAATTCTACTCATTTCTACGTTCTTTTTAAATGTGGAAGAGAAGCCGAAAGAAGTAGATAAGTCTGGCAGAAAAGAAAACTTCTTCAGAACGCTAGCTGAGCTCTATCCTATGGTTAAAAAACAGCCGAAAGTGGTTTATGGTATCTTCTTGTTGATTCCAGCTTACTTATTTTTATCCGGCTTCAATTTAATGGTGATCGAGATCAGCGAGCTTCAAGATAATGCGGGTATTAAAGGGATCCTGTATACAACAGAAGGGGTTTGTGTATTCATTGGTACGTTTTTATCAAAAAGGTTTTTTAGAGACAATCCGAAATTATCTTACATGTTTGCAATCACGTTTATTATTGCTACCGCACACACCTCTTTATTTTTAGCAGATCATCCAATCATGTCTGTTCTCTCGTTCGGACTGTTTGGTCTAGCGGCGGGCACATTATTCCCGGTTGTCACGACCATCTTTCAAACGGATGTGCCATCTGATTATCACGGAAGGTTTTTCTCCATTAAGGGGATGGTTGATAACATCATCTTTCAAGTGTTGATGCTGTTAACGGGTTTGTTTTTGGATACGATTGGATTCTTTAACATGGTGATTGGCTTTGGAATTACATCTTTTGTCATCGCTGCAGTCATACTTTATCAATATAAAACAAGTGGCACCCGAAAAAAGAATGACCGTGTTGCGGCTGTGAAATAAATACAAAGGAAAGAGAGTGGCTATTTGTCACTCTCTTTTTATTTTACACAGACCATAACAGCAAGATTGAGGACGACTTTAAGATTTTTGCTTGATAAAATAAAGAAAAGATGATGGGTGGAGGGATGAACAGTGAGTAACGTACATATGTCATTTGACGAGATGTGGGATAAAATCATGGAATGCGATCGGTCTTATGACGGCTTGTTTTATACGGCAGTTAAGACAACGAAGATTTTTTGCCGTCCATCCTGTCGATCGCGAAAGCCCAAAAAGAAGAATGTCGTCTTTTATGATACGATCACGCAATGTGAAGAGGCGGGATACCGTGCATGTAAGAGGTGCCAGCCTGAGGTCGAGCATTGTCCACAGATTGATTTAATAAGAAAAGCAACGAGTTATTTAGTGAACAACCACCACAAGCGTATTCTTTTGCAAGATGTAGCAGATTACGCAGGTGTGAGCTCCTTTTATTTAGAGCGGCTGTTCAAAGAGGAAATGAACGAAACGCCTCGTGAATATGTGGAGAAGATTCGCATAGATAAAGCGGCATTCCTGCTAATGAATTCATCAAAAACAAATCTTGAAATTTGTTATGAAGCGGGCTTTCATAGTCCTTCAAATTTTTATAAAACGTTTCGTCAGATCAAAAACTGTTCTCCAAGTGACTATCGAAAATCTAAAAAGGAGGCAGGATATGCAGTGGACTGATTGCGATGATCATCTAGAAATACACTTGCCTAACGAATTCAGCTTTTCTGAATGTCTCACATTCCTCGGAAGATCACAGCTGGAAGTGATGCATGACATACAAGAAGATACACTTTATAAACTAATAAAAGTCGATAATGATAGAATTTTGATGAAAATAAACTCTAAAGATCAAAAGTTAATTGTAAAGTTTCCAGATAAAAAAACAAAACAAAAAGAAATAGTGGTTGGGTATATTACGGAATGGTTTGATTTGGAGCGAGATCTTTCTGTTTTTTATGAAGTTGCTTCTGAAGACCCCATCCTTCATCCACTTACACAAAGGTATTACGGTTTACGGATCATTGGAATTCCTGATTTGTTTGAAGCTTTGACTTGGGCAATCATGGGACAGCAAATCAACTTAAAGTTTGCTTATACGCTAAAACGAAGGTTTGTTGAGAACTTTGGTGAGAAGCTGAATTACAATGGAAAGTTATTTTGGTTACACCCAACGCCGGAAGTAATCGCAAATCTTGAAACCGATGACTTACGAAAGCTTCAATTTACTGAGAGGAAAGCAGAGTACGTGATTGGTGTGGCAAAAGAGATGAGTTCTAGCCATTTGTCAAAGAAAGTTTTGAAAGAGTCTGAAAATCCTGCTCAACAACTGATTTCCATAAGAGGAATCGGAGCTTGGACAGCAGACTATTGTTTAATGAAATGTCTGTTAAAGCCAAATGCATTTCCGATAGCTGATGTAGGACTACACAACGCGGTAATGAAACAGTTGGAACAGGATCGTAAACCAACAATCGATGAATTAAAGAAATTCGCGGAAAATTGGACTGACTGGGAAGGGTACGCCACTTTTTATCTTTGGAGGTCTTTGTATGAGTAAACTGTTCAAATTGGACTACGAATCTCCTATAGGTGTTCTTGAGATGGTGAGCAGCGAAGATACGGTCTACTCAATAGTGTTCGTTGATAGATTGTCAGCAATTGAGCACCAGAGAGAAATACCAGATGTTCTACAAGATTGCTGCACACAACTTCATGAATACTTTTTAGGAAAGCGCAAAACATTTACTTTTGCCTATACATTGAATGGAACGCCATTTCAACAGGCTGTTTGGGATTCGCTTTTACAGATCCCTTTTGCTCAAACCGCATCATACCGTGATATTGCAAACATGCTTCAAAATGAAAAAGCGGTCAGGGCTGTAGGAAGTGCAAATGGGAGGAACAAATTAAGCATTATTATTCCGTGTCATAGAATCATTGGGACGAATGGGAAGCTTACTGGTTATGCAGGGGGTCTTTGGAGAAAAGAATGGCTCTTAAATCATGAGAAAAGTTTAAAGGAGTTAATCATTTAGTATAGTGTTATAACTTTTATATTAAAAGGATTAGGAATTAGAATTATAAAAATAGTTTGATAATTCAATCATATTAAGGCTTGAGTATTATTTTTTTTGGAAAAAGAGAAAACGGATACATTTTGATTTACAATAGTAAGAAAAAGTATTAAAATGAGAAAGTTCCAAAAAATAGAAATATATACAGGGGGCTATCTCGATGAAAAAATTTTTAGCGGTAACTGCAGCTGCTTTACTTGCGCTTAGCGTAGGGTGCAGCAAGGAAGAAGAAAAACCAAAAGAAGAAGCAAAGCCAGCAGCGGCTGAGAAGAAAGAAGACGGAAATGCTGAAAAGATTACACTTCTTAACTTCGAAGGGGAGCTTGTAAACAAACTTCGCGGATACCATGCACCATTTAATGCATATGCTGCAGGTCTTGAAAAAGAAGGCGAAGAAGCACTTGCTCAAGCAGATCTCGATAAATTAAAAGCTGATGCAAAAGCAGCTGGTGAAAAGGCTGTAGCTGAAATTCCATCTATTGAAGTACCGTCAGATCTATCAAAAGAAAACCAAGAAGCTGTAAAAGGTTCTCTTGAAGAGCTGAAGAAATCTTACGAAGCTCGCGTAGCTGGATTAGAAGATGAAGCAAAAGCAAATGAAGCTGACGAATTATTCACAGCTTTTGAAGAAAAATTAAACACAGTTCACGAAGCGTTAAAATTGGTACCAGGTCAATTTGCAGCTGAACTTCAATAGCATGTACAACTGCTGTCTCTATAGTGAGGCGGCAGTTTTTTTATGTTGTTGGGTATCATTCAAAGAGGGTATAGTGAATATATAAGATTTGGAAAGGAAAGTTCATATGATAAAAATCAGAATTGAAAAGGAAGCAGATTACATTGTCATCGATGAAATTAACTCTTCTGCTTTTAACGGTAAAGGTGAAAGCAAACTAATAAGAGCTATACGTGATTCAGAGTGGTTCGTGCCAGAACTATCTTTAATAGCTGAAAAGCATGAAGAAGTTGTTGGTCACATTCTGTTCAGTGAAGTGATGATTCAGACAGAGAACGAACAAGTACCTACACTAGCGCTTGCCCCAATGGCTGTTTCTCCTCAGCATCAAAAGCAGGGGATAGGAACTCTTTTAGTACAAACAGGTTTAGAAAAAGCACAGCAATTAGGTTATGAGCATGTGGTCGTATTGGGACATCCTAACTTTTATCCGAAGTTTGGATTCGTTTCTTCTGTTGCAAAAGGAATACATTCACCATTTCCAGTTCAAGAAGAAGTATTTATGGTGTTTGAGCTAAAAAAGGGATCGTTGGAAGGGATACAAGGAAAGGTTGAATATCCTCCTGCGTTTTCAGCAGTTACCTAAAAAGCGAAACAAAAAAAGAAGCCGAGGCTTCTTTTTTAATTGCTTATAGAAATAAACCGGCTATGGCAGCGGATAAAATACTTACTAAAGTTGCGCCATAGAGAAGTTTTAAACCAAAGCGGGCAACAGTGTTTCCCTGCTCTTCGTGAAGCCCCTTAACTGCTCCAGTGATAATACCGATAGAAGAGAAGTTGGCAAACGATACGAGGAACACGGATACAATACCGATTGTACGGTCGGACATATTCTTTGCATACTTGGCCAAATCCATCATCGCGACAAATTCGTTGGAAACAAGTTTTGTTGCCATGATTGTACCAGCTGAAACGGCTTCTGACCACGGAATCCCGACAAGGAATGCAACAGGTGCGAACACATATCCAAGCATCGTTTGGAAGGTAATGCCGAACACCATATCAAACACGTCATTGATTAACGCAATCAACGCAACAAATCCTAAAAGCATGGCTCCCACGATAACAGCTACTTTAAATCCATCCATAATGTACTCACCGAGCATCTCAAAAAACGTTTGTTTTTCTTCTTCGATCTCAATAATGTCATCATCAGAAGTTACTTCATACGGATTTATGATGTTTGCGATAATGAATCCACCAAACAAGTTAAGTACCAAGGCTGTTACAACGTACTTTGGATCGATCATCGTCATGTATGCCCCTAAGATTGAGGCAGAAACAGTAGACATAGCTGATGTACAAAGTGTATATAACCGATGCTTTGGCATATGCCCTAACAGTTTTTTTACGGAGATAAATACTTCGGACTGGCCAAAAACCGCAGATGCCACGGCGTTATAGGATTCTAGTCTTCCTAAACCATTCACTTTACTTAAGGCAAATCCAACCCATTTAATAATAAACGGCAAAATCCTGAAGTGTTGAGCAATACCGATCAAAACTGAAATAAATACGATTGGCAGCAATACGTTTAAAAAGAACGGCATGGCTGCTTCATTTGCAAGTCCGCCAAACACGAAATCGATCCCAGCTCCTGCATAGCCTAATAACTTTTCAAACAGTTTAGAAATACCTTTTATAATAACGAGGCCAACACCTGTATTTAATAGAAAGTATGTAAGAATTAACTGCAACCCAAGCATGGTTAAGATGGGTCTGTATTTAATTTTTTTGCGATCATTGCTGACAAGGTAGGCTAACAAGAAAACCGCAGCCACTCCAGCTAGAAAGATGATGTACTTCATTTCCTTTTCCTCCTAAATCTTTTACGAATAGAACTTTTCTATTATTCGTTAATTTAATTTTTTTCGCAACGATAAAATATAACTGCTTTGTTAGTATTAACCAATTTAAAAAATTTGTTCAAAAAACAAGATATATGAATTCTATGTCGAAATTAAATTTGGAAGGAAAAATGAATCAAGAGGAGCGGATAAGTTGAAGCAAGCTCTAATTGTAATTGATGCGCAACAAGATTTGATAGACGGTAATGAAAAAGAGAAGGAGGTTTTTAACAAAGGCAGTCTGTTAAGCAACATCAACACAGTGATCGAAAAAGCGGAAGAAGCAGATGCTTCTATCATTTTTATCCGAGATCTTGACGTTGCAGAGGGAAATGGAGCTGGATTTGAGGTTCATCCTGATATTGCAGTTCCAGAGCATGCAGAAATTTTTAATAAGAAAGCAACCAGCTCTTTTTATGGAACACCTCTACTAGAATATTTAAATAAGAAGAAAATTCGTCACCTGGTCGTAATGGGATGTAAGACAGAACATTGCATCGATACGGCAGTTAGGATGGCAACGGTCTCAGGTTTTGATGTGACACTAGTTGGAGATGGTCATTCCACCACAAATTCAGAGGTGTTGACTGCTGAACAAATCATAAGCCATCACAATAAAATTCTGCATGGTCACTATAACGTTGACCACTTTTCGGCGGTAAGGAACACTACTGAAGATCTATTTCAGCCTATACACGATAACTATCGTTAAGGGACGTATTATTGAGGAAGCAGCGATAGGGTTTGTATAATGGTCGGTATGATCGTTTTTTTAAAATAAAGGAGGAGTATGAATGAGTACTTTAACAATTCAAAACTTTGAACTTTCACGAGCTTTTTTTCTAAATCACCTGGAAGCTATGAACGCAGAACTTGCAGATGTCCAGCCTGTAGGGTTCAACAACAATATTCGCTGGCATGCAGGTCATGTCCTTACTACCGCTGAGTATTTTATGTTTGATTTCCCGAAAAAATCTTCAAACTTACCAAAACACTATATTGAGTTATTTAACAGAGGAACTAGCCCGGCCGATTGGAAAGGAGAAGTACCAACATTAAAAGAACTTCAACAGCAGCTGTCCGATCAACTAGTAAGAATAAAAGAAATACCAGAAGAGAGACTGCAAGAAAAATTGGAGAAAGAAATTTTTAACTTTAAAACCTTTGGTGAACTTGTAAACTTTACAGTATTCCACGAAACGTATCATCTAGGCCAAATGCATGCAATCAAGAGAGTTATAGAGAATCAGTCGGTCAAGCAGGTGTAGCTTCACAAAAAAACAGTGAACCCCCATGTGGAGGTTCACTGTTTTTTACGGTAAATCATCTATGTACTTTTTGCACAGAAATATGCTATTATAGAAAAGACGCACTCGTTAAATAAATTAGGTTATAATAACTCCTAATTATATTATACGATGAAAAGGAAGTGTGTGTCAACTATAAATTTTGTAGTAGGGAGAGATCGGATGACTACTTGGAATCGGGAACAACAAAATGAACAAAAACGAGTAGATAAAGTGATTCATAAACTTTCTGATGCTACGGCCAAACTGGAGAATCATCTTGGTGGAAAGCTAGCTGATGTTGTGCAGATTAGAAAAAACTTTTGGTCAGATGTTACAGTTAACTTAGATGATGTTGACGATGCAATCGAAACAGCAGCAAGCATTAAACAGCAATCAGAACTTTTATCCGAAATCGAACGAAGTCACACATCAGCAAAAGCTCGTCTCAAGACGTATGAAAAACTAAAAAGGTCACCCTATTTTGGACGCATTGATTTTAAAGAAGCGGATGAAGCTGAGACCGAGAACGTATACATCGGGATTGCTTCTTATTATGATGAACTCACAAGCTCTTTTCTTGTTCATGATTGGCGTGCACCGATCTCTAGTTTGTATTATGATCATTCTCTTGGTACCGCGGATTTTCGTGCGCCGAGCGGAATCATCACAGGTGAATTAGAGCTGAAAAGACAGTTTATTATAAAAAACGGTGAAATTAAAGGCATGTTTGATACAGGAGAAGCAATCGGGGACGATCTTCTTCAGCAAGTATTAGGCAATCAAGCGAATACTCAAATGAAAAGCATAGTCGCTACAATTCAGAAAGAACAAAATGCGATAATCCGAAATACATCAAGCGATTTACTTGTCGTGCAAGGAGCAGCGGGCTGCGGAAAAACATCAGCAGCCCTTCAGCGTGTCGCGTACTTATTGTACCGGGACCGTGAAACACTGCAATCTCACCATATTGTTTTATTTTCGCCAAACAACATGTTCAACAGTTATGTAGCGAACGTGCTACCCGAGCTTGGTGAAGAAAACATGGAGCAAACTACTTTCCAGGCTTATATCGACCATCATTTAGCAAAAGATTTCTCCGTGGAAACGCCATTTGAACAGATGGAGGATCTGCTATCAGGAAGTGGTGAGTCGAGTCGCATCAATGGAATAAAGTTTAAAGCTTCTGTTGATTTTTTAGATGAGATTCATCGATATGTTGATAAACTGAGTACATCAGGCATGCAGTTTTTAGATATAAGATTCCGGGATCGTGTTGTTATTCGAGCAAAACAGATCAGTGAATTCTTTTATTCACTAGATCAGCGTGAAACCGTACCTTATCGAATGAAAAAAACGTCTGTTTGGATTTTAGAAGAACTGAAGAAAATTGAGCGTCGAGAACGCAAGAAACCTTGGGTAGAAAAAGAGATTCAGCTTCTCGATAAAAATGTGTATACAAAGCTATATGAGAAATTGCAAGAACGAAATCAGTACGGGGCGGATTCGTTCAATGATTTGCAAAGTGAGCAAAAAGTTTTATCGGCTTATGTAACGAGGATTGCTTTTAAACCGGTGCGAGAAAAGGTTGAGCAGTTTGCCTTCCTGGACGTTAAGTCACTGTATGCGAAACTGTTTCAAAAAAATAATAAGCTGATAGACAATCTAGATACGTGGATCGACATTTGCAATCAAACGTTGTTTAACTTAAAACAAAATCACCTCGCGAATGAAGATGCCACACCATTTTTATATGTGAAAGAGTTATTGATCGGTTTTCAAAGTAATGCAGCAGTGCGACATGTTTTTATTGATGAGGCACAGGATTTTTCACTATTTCAATTCGCGTTCATTCAGCGGATATTTCCAAGAGCAAATCTAACCGTGCTCGGAGATTTGAACCAGTCCATTTACGCCCATGCATCCGATGAGTCGTTCAGCAGGCTGAAGAAATTATTGGATAAGAAAAAGCCTGAAACGATTACACTTTCAAGAAGTTACCGTTCGACTAAAGAAATTGTAGAGTTTACGAAGAGTCTTTTACATGATGGAAGCACAATTATTCCATTTAATCGTTCTGGAGAGAAACCATCTGTCGTTGCGGTTGAAAGTGATAAAAGTCATGTCGATCAAGTTCAAAAGCTCGTTAGTCGCTGGTTAAATGAAGGACATGAAACGGTTGCTGTAATCTGTCGTTCTGCTAAAGAAAGTAAAAAAGTGTACGAATCGCTAAAGGGAACAATGGATGTAAGGCTTATGATCGACGAAGATGCTGCTTTCCAAAGAGGAGTAATCGTTATACCTTCATATTTAGCAAAAGGCATCGAGTTTGATGCTGTTGCTATATTTGATGCATCAGGTTATCAAAATGAACGTGAACGAAAACTGTTCTATACGGTGTGCACGCGTGCGATGCATGAGCTGACCGTGTTTTATAGCGGAAAGCCATGTCCTTTTATAGAAGAAGCTTCAGAAAGTTTATATGAGAATGTTCAATAAGTGTGCGATCCGTTGTTCTAATGAACAGCGGATTTTTTTGGGCAAAACCTAAATTAGAGACAGGAAGCACACACTAAAAATTTTTAATTTCCCTTTTTTCGGGTAACGATAAGATAAAGGAGGGAATTCAATGGCTTTTAACTACGACCTTGATTTTGAAAAGATAGACTTTCGGAAACATCCAGAAAAGTATCGTGTTGGACGCGGGGAACAAGGTGTTCTTTTAGTTGAACCCTATAAAAGTGAGATCCTTCCTCATTGGCGTTTCAAAACACCGGAAGAAGCTGAAAAGTCTTCCAAGAAAATTTATGAACAATTTCTAGAGTATAAGGAAAATAAAGATTTTGTCGGTGCTGATATGGCGAGGAAGTTTCTGCAGATGGGCTATACACGTGCACGGCGTTATACGAACTACAAAGGGGGAAGGAAATATAAAGAAAACGGCGAGGTGAATGAACGTAAAATCGACCCTGTAAAGGCGAAGTCAGCAGCGATTTTTGAAGAGAAGTGGAAGCTCGCTCGAACAGATGAAGAATATTTGAAAATGAAAAAAGCGCATCAAAAAGAATTCGGGTAAGCATCTCATCTATCAAAGGAGATGCTTTTTCTATTCGCCGCCACCTGTATACCGATTGTCTCCCATCTGATAATTCGTGCTATCCCCAGGCTTAGCACCTGCGTGAGTAGAACTGTGCGGATTGTTGTTATTTCTTTTCCGACGCCAGTCTATAAAAAGTGCAAAAAGTAACATGCCTCCGATGAAAACCCAAAACCAAGTCATATTGTTAGCCTCCTTCTATACATAAAAATATGTTTAACATTCACAAGTATTCAAATTAAAAAACAGCAGAGACCCTATTTGATGTCTAGGTGCCTTTACTGCCTGTTAGCTTTCTCGATTTCAGTTTCAACCTTTAACACTCTTTTATTCAATGCCTGAGAAGTATCATCAAAGTGATGAATGATCTTATCTGTATAATCTCCCATACTTGTGATGATGTTTTTATTTAATGCTTTAGAAGTATCTTCAAAATGATGGATAATCTTATCGGTATAATCTCCTATACTTGAAATAATGTTAAAATTCATTCTATCAAGTTTGTTCTCAATGCGATCCTGTCCAGTTTTTAGTTCTGGAATGAGTTTGTTCTCAATGCGATCCTGTCCAGTTT
>NZ_JARUHH010000054.1:0-509 GCF_043558025.1 Fictibacillus sp. UD | reverse complement strand
GCCACGGTCTGCGGGTACTCGTTGCGCAGGAACGAGGCGAGGATCTCCGGATCGACCTGGGCGATCGAGGCCCAGACGCGCTTGCCGGACGCGCCCTTGATCTCCGCCATGATCAGCGAGACCTGGTCGCTGGGGAAAATCTTCAGGAGCAGCGCCTCGGTCCGCTCGAAGTTCGACGAGATGCCGCCGCTGTTGCCGAGCTTCGTCACGAACTCGATGATCAGCTTCTCGACGGTCGCCGCCTCCAGCGTGCCGAGCTGGACCATCGCGGCGCTGACCTTCTTGATCTCCTCCTCTTCCAGCATCTGCCAGATCGGCGCCCCTTCCTCCTCGCCGAGCATCAGCAGGAGCGCTGCCGCGCGCTGGGGACCGGGCATCGCCGCGAAGTAATCGCCGCCCGCCGCCGCCAAGGTGTTCGCCAATCCTGCCGCCATCGACCTGCTCTCGACTCCCTACGCGTCACTCATCCTGGATCCAGGTGCGCAGCACCTCGACGGTCTCGGATGGGC
>NZ_JARUHH010000053.1:0-513 GCF_043558025.1 Fictibacillus sp. UD | reverse complement strand
CTCGCGCGGGCGCAGGATGCGGTCGATTCCGGGGCAGCCCGGGCGACCCTCGCCCGCCTCGTCCAAGCCTCGAACGACCGCTCCAATGGGCAGGAGGGCCGATGAGCTCGCTCACGCAAGAGGCGACCCACAAGACCGTCGCGGAGGCGCCGCCCGAGCGGCCGAACGTGCTGGCGCGGATCGAGGCCTACAAGCGTCGGGAGATCGCCGAAGCCAAGCTGCGCGTGCCGCTCGCCAAGCTCGAGCGCAAGGTCGCCCAGGCCGATCCGGTCCGCGGCTTCGCGGCGGCGATCCGTGCCCATCGCGCCGAGGGACGTCCGGCGCTCATCGCGGAGGTGAAGAAGGCCTCTCCGTCGAAAGGTCTGATCCGCGCAGATTTCGATCCCGCGACCCTGGCCGCCGCTTACGCGGCGGGCGGCGCCACCTGTCTGTCGGTCCTGACCGACGAGCCGTCGTTCCAGGGGCGGCCGGAATACCTGACGCAGGCGCGCGCGGCCTGCGGGCTGCCGGTCC
>NZ_JARUHH010000052.1:0-516 GCF_043558025.1 Fictibacillus sp. UD | reverse complement strand
CCGATCAGGGCGTAGTTCGCGCGGGTTTCCATGCGGTCAGCCTGCGGTTCTGCCCGGCGGACGGGGTCCGGCCGGGCCTCTGGCCCCGGCTCCCGGTTGGGAGCAGGGCGGGATTGGGGTAGGGCGGCGCTCAGGCATGCAGGGTCGTGCCGCCCGTGGCGATGGTCCGGGCGCGCTTGCCGTGGAAGTACGAGCGCAGCCAGGGATGGTCGCTCGCCAGCATCTCGTCGATCGTGCCGGCCGCGATGATCTGGCCGTCGCCGAGGGCGGCGATGCGGTCGCAGGCGGTGTAGAGGCTGTCGAGGTCGTGGGTGACCATGAAGACGGTCAGCCCCAGCGTCTCCTTGAGGGTCGAGACGAGGTCGTCGAACTCGCCCGCGCCGATCGGGTCGAGGCCCGAGGTCGGCTCGTCGAGGAACAGCACCCGGGGCTCGTGCGACAGGGCCTTGGCGATCAGGACCCGGCGCTTCATGCCGCCCGACAGGGTCATCAGCCGGCTGTCGCGCTTGTCCCAGA
>NZ_JARUHH010000051.1:0-520 GCF_043558025.1 Fictibacillus sp. UD | reverse complement strand
ATGGAATGGAATAGAATGGAATGGCATGGAATGGAATGGAATTAATCCGAATAGAATTGAATGGAATGGAATGGAACGGAATGGAATGGAATGGAATGGAATGGAATGGAATGGTATGGAATGGAATGGAATGGTACGGAATAGAATGGAATGGAACGAATTGTAATGGAATGGAATTGAATGGAATGGAATGGAATGGAATGGAATCAACGCGAGTGCAGGGGAATGTAATGGAACGGAATGCAATGGAATGGAATCATCCGGAATGGAATGGAATGGAATGGAATGGAATGGAATGGAATCAACCCGAGTGCAATGGAATGGAGTGGAATGGAATGGAATGGAATGGAACAACCCGAATGGAATGGAATGTAATGGAGAGTAAGGGAGTTGAATAGAATCAATCCGAATGTAATGGAATGGAATGCAACGGAATGGAATGGAATGGAATGGAATGGAATGGAATGCAATGGAATGGAAACAACCCGAGTACAATGGAATGGAATGGAATGGAATGGAA
>NZ_JARUHH010000050.1:0-527 GCF_043558025.1 Fictibacillus sp. UD | reverse complement strand
AGGAAGGCCGTGACGGCCCGCGCCGGCACCAGCGGCAGGCGCGCAGGCGGCACCACCCCGGCGACCCGCCGCGGCGCTGCGGGATAGCGGGCGACAAGTCCGACGAGGGCCCCCGACCGGTCGAGCACCGGCGCGCCGCCGGATCCCGGCTGAAGTGCCGCGATCACGGCCCCGCCCCGCGCCTCGCCGGGCGCGGCCTGGACCCCGTCCGGGCCCGGCGCGAGAGCGATCAGGCTCTCCTCGGCGCCGACGGCCTCGGTCCGGATCGCGGGCTGGAGCGGGGCAGGGGCACCGGAAATTTCGAGGAGGGCGAGGCCCGCGGGATCGGTGGCGAGCACCCGCGCCGGCGTTGACCCGACCCGGGGCTGGGCGCAGCCCTCCAGCACCGCGGCGGCGGTCAGCACGCGTCCCGGCGCCACCGTGAGACCCGCGCCCGACGCCGGAGCGGACGGCAGGCTCGCCGGCTTCAGGGGGGCGGCGGCCTGCGGTGGGGGTGCCGGAGTGCCGGCAGCGCGGGCTGGCGGTGC
>NZ_JARUHH010000049.1:0-534 GCF_043558025.1 Fictibacillus sp. UD | reverse complement strand
CCTACGGGCTGTTCCGTGACAGGCTGCCGGCGTTCGTGGTCCGATCGGTCGGCGCGACGCAATCAGCGCCGACGCGCGCTCTCGAAGCCCTGCATAGCGGCCTGATCGGCGACTACGCCGCCTGGCTGGCTGTCGGCGTGGCGGTCATCGTGGCCGTTCTGGCGTCGGTCTGATCGCGACGGAACACGCGGATGTCCCGGGCGGCCAGGTCCCGCCCAATACCTGAGCTTGCTCGACCCGCTGACGCGCTGTCCAGCGCCTACGAGATCAAACGGCCGCACCCGCGCGAGACTACCTTGTTCCGCTGCGATGTGTAGAATGTGATTCGCTTTCGACGGATCGCGGTTCAATAACGCAATAAGGCGTTCGCGAATGCCTCGTTTCTACTTCGACATCCATGATGGCGAGCTGCTCCCCGACGAGGAGGGCACCGAGTGCGCGGATTTCGAAGCCGCCCGCGAGAAGGTGCTCGCCAGCCTGCCGGATGTCGCCGGCTGGATCACGCCTGTCGACAGTGACAATCAAGCCGTCTCG
>NZ_JARUHH010000007.1:0-119601 GCF_043558025.1 Fictibacillus sp. UD | reverse complement strand
GACATGGCTTCAGGCCAAGTTTCAATTACAATTGGTGCAAAAGGAATGAACTCTTGTACGGTAACAGCTTGTGCTTCTGGAGCAAACTCGATTGGTGATGCATTCAAAGTTATTCAGCGTGGTGATGCTGATGTTATGGTGACTGGTGGAACAGAAGCGCCTATAACAGATATGGCTTTAGCTGGTTTCTGCCAAGCTGGTGCATTATCTACTAATCCAGATCCTAATACAGCAAGCCGTCCTTTTGATAAAAACAGAAGCGGTTTTATAATTGGGGAAGGTGCTGGAATTCTTGTTCTTGAAGAATATGAATTTGCTAAAAAACGCGGAGCTAAAATCTACGCGGAAATCGTAGGTTATGGTGCAACAGGTGATGCTCACCATATTACACAGCCGGCTCCTGGTGGAGAAGGCGGTGCTCGTGCGATGAGACAGGCAGTTGAAGACAGCGGCCTGACACCTGAAGACATTTCTTATATTAACGCACACGGTACAAGCACTGATTTTAACGATAAATTCGAAACAGCAGCAATTAAAGCTGTGTTTAATGAGCATGCTTACAATATTCCTGTTAGTTCGACAAAGTCAATGACAGGACATTTATTAGGTGCAGCTGGTGGAATTGAAGCGATTTTCTCTGTTAAAGCCATTCAAGAGAATATTCTGCCGCCAACGATTAACTATGAAACACCTGATGAAGAGTGTGATCTCGACTATGTTCCTAATACAGCTAGAACTGCCGACGTGAAAGCCGTACTGAGCAACTCGCTTGGATTTGGCGGGCACAATGCGTCACTTGTATTTAAGAAAATAGAAGAATAATTTAATGAAAAACCCCGCTTTCTTTTGAAAGCGGGGTTTTTGCATACTTCGAGTAAATTACCTTATTTTAGAATAAAAAGGACAACCTCTGACTATACTGATTTTAAATACAAATCGGTAAAAAAGTGAGGGGTACAGATGTTATACTTACGTGATGTTTGGGTCAACTGGTTTGAAGGAGAAGAGAATGGCTATAACGTTTGTGAGTTCCATGAATGGCGAAAAGACGACTACATCGAGTTGTTGGACCAAGTACCCATTATTAAAATAGAATCCACACTCTTTCACTACATTGAGAATGACTTAAATGACCTTCCAGATGCACTGCTTGAAGAAGTACATCAGAAAGCTTATGTCAGAAAGAACAACCAGCGCGTCCAGCTAGAACACTGCTTTATTATTACGGATGAAAAGAAATCTCTCATCGTTGATACAATGGGTTATAGAATACCAATCCGTAAGAGCAGACTCATCCCGCGACAAGAACAACTCGTATTCGAAATGGCAGAACAGACAGAAACTACAGTTTATACGTTTAGTGAAAAACAGATGAGCAAGGAATATCACATTCTATCTCCAAATCCAGACAGTATGAGAGGGCTAACTCGTAAAGAAAGACAGTTAAAGCAGCTTCTCTTTATGACGCTAGATCAACTGCATTCGACAAAGAACGTAGCTGAGATGAGATATTGGTGCACAGAGTGGATGCCAGAGCAATACGGAAGAATTCAGAGAATGGATTTTGATGAAGCATGGGACGCACTGTATTGTGAACTAAAAAGCGGTTGGTCCAAGAAGCATATGGATATGTGTGAACGGTTAGTAAAAGGACAACCTTATTTCGAAAAGATATGGGAACTTGAAAACGGAACTCAAGTGAATTAGATCTCATTAAAAAAGCTGGCTCCTCGTGTTGGGAGCTAGCTTTTTATGGTCTTTTGGTGAATCTTTATTGCTGTCGAATACGTCATTCTATTGTACAGTAAGATTTGTGCTCGCTGAACGAGCGCCATCCGAGAAATACGAGCGCCATCCGAGAAATACGAGCGCCATCCGAGATAAACAATATAATAAAAAACCAGTGGAAAATGTCTGTTCCACTGGTTTTTTGAAATTTAAGAAGTGATTGCTGCTAAAAACAGCTAAGAATTAGCTATTAAATTCTTTTACGAGCTAATCCCATCGCGCGTTCCGCTTTATTTAACGTTTTATTCGCTACAAAATTTGCCTTTTCAGCACCTTTGTCAAGAATGTCATCTAACTCAGAAGACTCAACATATTCTTTATAGCGATCTTGAATCGGTTTAAGTGTATTGATAATTGCCTCTGCTACACCTTGTTTAAAGTCTCCATAACCTTTTCCTTCGTATTTCTCAACAAGAGATGAGATGCTTTCTCCTGTCAGTTGAGAGTAGATTGTCAGTAAGTTAGAGATTCCTGGTTTTTTCTCTTTATCATAAGCCACTACACCATCTGAATCAGTTGTAGCACGCTTAATTTTCTTCAAAATGACAGACTCATCATCGAGCATTGAGATAAATGAATTTTGGTTCGGATCTGATTTACTCATCTTTTTCTCTGGATCTACAAGGGACATGATTCTAGCCCCTTCAGAAGCGATTCTTGGCTCTGGAATTACAAAAATTTCGCGATACTTTTTATTAAAGCGTTCTGCAATATCACGGGTAAGTTCAAGATGCTGCTTTTGATCATCTCCAACAGGCACGATTCCTGTGTTATACAGAAGAATATCTGCTGCCATCAGTGGGGGATAAGTTAACAAACCTGCTGAAACAGCTTCTTTACCTGTAGATTTATCCTTAAATTGTGTCATACGCTCTAATTCTCCGATGTACGTTACACACTGAAGCATCCATCCCATTTTCGTGTGCGCTGGAACATCTGATTGGATGAAGATTGTAGACTTATCAGGATTAATTCCAGCTGCTAAGTAAAGTGCAGCTAAGTTTCTGCTGTTCTTTTTTAATGCAGCAGGGTCTTGTGCTACTGTAATTGCGTGCTGATTTACTACGCAGAAGTAGCATTCGTGTTCATGTTGAAGCTCAACAAAGTGTCGCATAGCCCCAATGTAGTTGCCAATCGTTAAATTTCCACTCGGCTGTATGCCTGAGAATATTACAGACATGATTCATCTCTCCTTTATTTTTCAAATCAATATAAAAAGGCCCACTCGTCGCCTTATAGCAAGGGACGAATGGACCGCGGTGCCACCCTTATAATTCTCAAAACAATGAAAATCACTCTAAACGTACAGGAATAACCGATACGCTGTCCATTTATATCGTGCGGACATCTACACGTCTGAGCCTACTTATAAAGGTTCGGTCAGAATACTCAAAAGCCCATTCCATCATGATCCACTGCCTGTTTGCACCAACCACAGACTCTCTGAAAGTTTCACACCATGTACTCTTCTTTATCATCGCATGTGTCATTTATTTTTAAGTAGTATACACAAATTATAAGAGATATGCAACGGCAATTGAAATAAAAGTCAACATAAGACCACTGTATAAGAAGGCCTGCATATATGATACATTTACACGTTCTGACAATTGAAAATTAGTTTTAAATGAAATCTGTTCATCAATTTCCGGGGCTCTAGAAAGAACTTTAGAAACTCTTTTAAAGCTATATGTAAAGAAATCAAAAAAACCACCTTTCACTACATATAATGCTATTCCAATAAGTGCGATCGTAAGCGAAAAATAAAAAAGCGTATTTATGTATTTTTCAAGGGTAAAAGGTCCGGGGGAGATTAATGCAACCCCAATTGCTATAAAGACAGGGAATGCTGATATCATCAGAATCCTTTTAAAAAGTAAGTTCATCACGTATGCCTCCATCTAGTAAAAATTACACCATAAACATCTAAAAATGTACCATATTTTTTGCAATATACCGTCAGACTTTACTCCCATTGTAACAAATGAAATATAAAATTGACGAATTATCTTCCCATATAAAGCAAGTCATAGTCTCATAAAAAATCGAGAATGTAATATTCATGCTAGTTTACACATAATTTTGGTAAAATTTGTAGAATAATCAGAAAAAACACACATGTTACAAGTAGGTCTTTATACCTATTTTTTGTTAAGGAAAAGTAAATATAATGGGCTTTTTGTAAAACTCTTAAAAAAAATAAATGCACAATTGTTTGAAAACTTGTATAATCGAACTTGTAGATGAAAATGTCTGATAATTCTTGATGCTTTTATCTGCTAACAAATTAACAGGATAAAAAGGGGAGGTCGACTCATGAAGAAGTCAAAATGGTCATTGCTTCTTACGCTAGTTCTTGTCTTGAGTATGTTCCTAGCTGCTTGTAGTGGCGGAGACAAAGATGACAAGAAAGCTGGGGAAGGTGATGGCAAAGATCCAGCAAAAACAGAAAAACCAAGTGAGCCTCAAGTACTTAACTTGCTTGATGGGGAAGAGATTCCATCAATGGATTCTTCACAAGCTACAGATGCAGTATCTTTTGAAGTACTTAACAACGTAATGGAAGGTTTATACCGTCTTGATGAAAAGAACCAGCCAACTGAAGGTGTTGCTGAAAGCCACACAGTTAGTGAAGATGGTACGGTATACACATTTAAATTAAATCCAAACGCTAAATGGAGTGACGGATCTAAAGTAACTGCTAACGACTTCGTTTACTCTTGGAGAAAAGCTTTACACCCAGATACTCTTTCTGAGTATGCTTACATCATGGCACCAGTAAAGAACGCAAATGCGATCCAAACTGAAGGTGACCCTCTTCACAATAAAGTTGAAGAATTAGGTGTTAAAGCAGTTGACGAGTCAACTCTTGAAGTAACTCTTGAAGCTCCAGCTCCTTATTTCCTAGGACTAACTGGATTCGCAACTTTCTACCCGCAAAAAGAAGAATTTGTTAAGTCTCAAGGCGACAAGTACGCTTTAGAAGCTAACACAGTATTATATAATGGTCCTTTCGTACTTTCTGAATGGAAACACAACGAAGGATGGCAGTTTAAGAAAAACGATCAATATTGGGATAAAGAAAACGTAAAACTTGACGAAATTAACGTGAAAATTGTTAAAGACGTTGCAACTGGAGTTAACCTTTATGAAACAGGTCAAGTTGATTCTGTAGGCCTAAGTGCAGAATTTGTTGATCAGTTCAAAGGACACGAAGATCTAATCACTCGTGGTGATGCAGCAGTATTCTTCCTTCGTATTAACCAAGCGAAGAAAGAAGAGCTTAAAAACGTAAACATCCGTAAAGCAATCGACATGGCTTACGACAAGAAATCAATGTCAGATGTAATCCTTAACAACGGATCTACAGCTGCATACTACTTAGTACCAAGTGATTTAACGTTCCACCCTGAATCAAACGAAGATTTCCGTAAGCAAAATGGAACTTTCGGTGAATTCAACCCTGAAGAAGCTAAAAAGCTTTGGGAAACTGGTTTGAAAGAAATCGGAAAAGACAAAGTTACATTAGAACTTCTTAACTACGATTCTGAGTCTTCTAAGAAGGTCGGCGAGTATATCAAGAACCAATTAGAAAAGAACCTTCCTGGTTTAACTGTAACAATTAAAGCACAGCCTTTCGCTCAAAAGCTTGATCTTGAGTCTAAGGGTGACTATGACTTCTCATTCGCTGGATGGGGTCCTGACTATCAAGATGCTATGACATTCCTTGATATGTTCGTTACTGACGGTGCTCATAACCAAATGGGTTACTCAAATCCTAAGTACGATGAGCTGATTGCAGCTGCTAAGAAAGAAACTGATGTTAACAAGCGTTGGGATACTATGCTTGAAGCAGAAAAAGTACTTTTCGAAGATCAAGCGATCTCTCCAATGTACCAACGTGGAGTTGTTGGACTACGTAAGCCTTACGTTAAAGGTCTAGTAAACCACTTATTCGGTGCTGACACTTCTTACAAGTGGATGTATATTGAAGGTAAGCAACAATAATTCTATTGAAAAATAGTAAATAGTTTCTCTCAGGAGAGTACATGTATTCCTGACATGTACTCTCTTTTTGCCTTGAAAACAAAAAATGGAATATATATCTAAATTCAAAAATAATCAGAAAATGTCGAAAAAAAAATATTTTCTATTGATATAAAATATTGTGTCCCTTAAGATAGATATTACAGAAAGATTTCAAAACATTAAGTTTGATACATTTTGGGGAGGTGTTTGTAATGTTGCGTTATATTTCACAGCGTGTTTTTTATATGTTATTAACATTGCTGATCATAGCAACTATTACATTCTTTTTAATGAAGCTTTTACCAGGTTCTCCGTTTCAAAATCAAGAAAAATTAACGGAAGCTCAAAAGTATGCACTAAACGAAAAATACGGGTTGAATGACCCGGTGCCTGTTCAATACATTAATTATCTGGGTAAATTGGCACAGGGTGATTTAGGAATTACATTCCAGTATGATGGCCGTACTGTAAACAGTATGATTGTAAATGGGATGGGACCTTCGGCAACAATAGGTATTGAAGCACTAATTTTTGGGACGCTTGTTGGTTTGATACTCGGCATTGCAGCAGCACTCAAACATAATACATTTATAGATTATGGGGCAATGATCCTAGCTGTAATTGGTATCGCGATACCTTCATTCGTTTTTGCAGGACTTTTGCAATACTTCGTTGGTGTTAAGCTTCAATGGCTTCCTGTAGCCTTTTGGAACGGTCCGGAATATCACGTTTTGCCAGCTTTCTCACTATCCGTATTCGTTATTGCTACAATTGCCCGATTTATGAGAACAGAAATGCTAGAGATTTTAGGAACAGATTATATATTAATGGCAAGAGCAAAAGGGGTAAACAAGACCTCAGTTATTATTAAACACTGCGTAAGAAACAGCTTAATACCGATTATTACAATACTAGGTCCATTGTCTATCGGACTAATTACAGGTTCTCTAGTAATTGAAAACATATTTGCTATCCCTGGCATTGGGGAACAATTCGTTAAGTCGATCATGGTTAACGACTACCCGACGATTATGGGAACAACTTTATTCTTTAGTTTCCTGATTGTAATCATTATTTTAGTGGTGGACATCCTTTATGGTGTAATTGATCCTAGAATCCGTGTAGCAGGAGGTAAATCATAATGAGTATGACAGAAAAAAAATTAACAGCTGATTTATTCCGCCCTGCACAAATTGAAACCGGGCAAAGCGAACAGATTGGAAAACCTTCTTTAAGCTTTTGGCAAGATGCAATGAGACGATTAAGAAAGAATACAGCAGCAATGATAGGTTTGTTTGCTATTGTGTTTATCATTCTCTTTTCATTAATTGCCCCAACACTAAGTCAATATGGTTTTGACGATCAGGAATTAATGCGTGCGAGCTTGCCGCCGAAAATTCCGGGTCTTGAAAAAGTTGGATTCTTAGGTGTTGACGGTGTAGATATTCGTGGTGTTGACCAATATGAAATGAAAAGTATTCCAAAGGATCAGTACTATTGGTTTGGAACAGATGGACTTGGACGTGACCAGTGGACACGTGTTTGGAAAGGTACGCAGGTATCATTGTATATTGCTTTCTTAGCTGCAACAATCGACTTGATCGTCGGTGTAGCGTATGGCGGTATCTCAGCATTTTATGGCGGAAGAACGGACGATATTATGCAGCGTATCGTAGAGGTTTTGGTTGGTATTCCGAATCTCGTTGTAATCATCTTGTTTATCATTATATTGGATCCTGGTATTCTATCGATTACTTTGGCTCTTGTTGTTACAGGATGGATAGGTATGTCACGTATTGTACGTGCTCAGATTCTTAAGTTAAAGCACCAGGAGTTTGTATTAGCTTCAAAGACATTAGGTTCAACAAATGGCAGATTGATCTCAAAACATCTATTGCCAAATACTCTTGGAGCAATCATTATTACCAGCACATTTACAATTCCAGGCGCTATTTTTTCTGAAGCATTTTTAAGCTTTATTGGTTTGGGGATTCAGCCTCCAACAGCATCATTAGGAGCATTAATCAACGATGGATTTAGATCACTAAGAATTTATCCTCACTTGGCAATCTATCCTGCAGCAGTTATGTGTATCTTGATGATCAGCTTTAACCTTGTTGGGGATGGATTACGTGATGCACTTGATCCGAAAATGAGAAAATAGGGAGGAGATTTCAATATGGAAAAATTACTACAATTAGAAAACCTACATGTCTCCTTCCAAACGTATGGGGGAGAAGTTAAAGCCGTTCGCGGTGTTAGCTTTACATTAGAAAAAGGAGAATCACTTGCAATTGTAGGTGAATCCGGTTCGGGTAAATCCGTTACATCTAAAGCCATTATGAGACTATTACCAAATAAAATCGGTTCCATTAAAGAAGGCAGCATCCTTTTTAATGGAAAAGATCTTGCGAAAGCAACTGAACGTGAAATGGAAAAAATTCGCGGCGCTGAAATTTCTATGATCTTCCAGGATCCGATGACATCATTGAATCCAACAATGACAATCGGGAAGCAGATCATGGAAGGTCTGCGCAAGCACCAGAACATGAACAAGAGTGAAGCAAAAGAGCGTTCTATTAACCTGTTAAAGCTAGTAGGAATTCCAAATCCTGAACTTCGTGTCGATGAATATCCTCACCAATTCTCAGGCGGAATGCGTCAGCGTGTTGTTATTGCTATTGCATTAGCATGTAATCCAAAAGTATTAATCGCAGATGAGCCTACAACAGCTTTGGATGTAACAATTCAGGCGCAGATTCTTGATCTGATGCGTGATCTTCAAGATAAAACGGGTACTGCTATCATTTTGATCACACATGATTTAGGGGTAGTTGCAAACCTGGCGCAGCGCGTAGCTGTAATGTACGGTGGTATGATCGTTGAAACGGGAACATCGGATGAAATCTTTTATAATCCAAAGCATCCTTATACATGGGGACTTCTTGCATCCATGCCTAAGTTGAATGCTGAATCAAAAGAGTTATTAGCAATACCAGGAACACCGCCTGACTTAATGAATCCTCCGAAAGGATGTCCATTTGCAGCGCGTTGTCCATATGCGATGGAAGTATGTGTGGAGCATATGCCTGATGTAACAAGCGTTTCTTCATCACATAAGGCTGCTTGCTGGCTGTTAGATGAGCGAGCACCTAAAGTTGAACCGCCTGAAGCGGCAGTAGTTGGGGGTGCTCGATAATGGCAGTCGTAGAAAGAGAAAAGTTACTTGAAGTTAAAAATCTTAAGAAGTATTTCCCAGCTGGAAAAAAGGGTGTACTGCAAGCTGTAGACGATGTTTCTTTTGATATTTATAAAGGTGAAACACTTGGACTTGTAGGAGAGTCTGGTTGTGGTAAATCTACAACTGGACGTACGATTATCAGACTTTATGATGCAACAGATGGAGAAGTATTCTATGAAGGTGAAGACGTTCATGGAAGAAAATCTCGTTCTGAACTAAAAAAATTCAACCGCAAGATGCAGATGATATTCCAAGATCCTTACGCATCATTAAATCCGCGTATGACGGTTAAAGATATTATTGCGGAAGGCATTGATATTCATGGCTTGGCGAAAACAAAGAAAGATCGTGATAACCGAGTTTATGAACTACTTGAAACAGTAGGTTTAAACAGAGAACATGCTAACCGTTATCCCCATGAGTTCTCAGGTGGACAACGTCAGCGTATTGGAATTGCACGTGCGTTAGCAGTAGATCCTGATTTCATTATTGCGGATGAGCCAATCTCAGCACTGGATGTATCCATTCAAGCACAGGTTGTAAACTTGATGATGGAGCTTCAAAAAGACCGCGGACTTACTTATTTATTTATTGCCCATGATCTTTCTATGGTAAAACATATTTCTGATCGTGTTGGTGTTATGTATTTAGGGAATATCGTTGAGCTTACAGGAAGTGATGAGCTATACGAAGAGCCGCTTCATCCATATACTCAAGCTCTTTTATCAGCGATTCCAGTTCCAGATCCTGAATTAGAAAGAAGCCGTGAGCGTATTATCCTTGAAGGTGATGTTCCGAGTCCGATTAATCCTCCTAGCGGTTGCAGATTCCGAACTCGTTGCCCTCATGCAATGGATGTATGTGCTGCTGTAAAGCCAAAATGGCAAGAAGCAAGAGAAGGACATTGGGTGGCTTGTCATCTTTATGATGAAGAGGCTGTTAAACAAAATAATTAACACATTTAAAACGGTCTCCTTCCTTACAGGAGGCTGTTTTTTATGTTAAACTAAAACAAGTGTGTAAAGCGTATACAAAGTCCTATGAAATTCTTTGCACATCCCTAATAATTGAACGAGAAGCAGAAATGGGGTAGAACAATATGAACCTTAGTTTTATAGTTGACAGCGCAAGTGACCTTAAAATAAATCGTGAGAAACTGGAATATCCATTAACAGTTGTTCCTTTAAATGTTCAGTTTGGTGAAGACCATTATTTAGATGGTGTTAACATATCTGAAGATGAATTTTATAGACGGATGTCTATTGAACCGGAATTACCTAAGACAAGCCAGCCATCTCCACAATCCTTTTATGAAGCATTCCAAAAAGAGGTAGATAAGGGGAATGATGTACTTTATATTGGAATCTCATCGAATTTAAGCGGGACAGTTCAAAGTGCTACTATCGGCAAAAGCATGCTTAAAGATGATGAACAAGAAAAAGTCACAATCCTTGATTCAGGTATTGCTTCTGGAGGGGTTCAGATTTTATTAAATGAAGCAATTGAAATGTATCAAGCAGGAAAATCTTTAAGTGAAATAATGAATCAGCTTAATCAAACAAAATCAGGGATTAAAGCATACGTTCTTCTTGAAACATTAGAAAACCTTAAAAAAGGCGGAAGAATCTCTGCTGTTCAAGGTGCAATTGCTGGTATGCTGAATATAAAGCCAATGATTTCTATCGTCGATGGAGTTGTTGAAACAATCGGTAAGTTCAGAGGCAGTAAAAAAGGACTTTCTAAAATGAAAGAAATTATTTCGGAATGGAAAGAAGCAAATCCAGATAAAGCTCTTTACTTAATTCACAGTTTTTCATCTACTGATGAAGTGAAAAAAGAATTTGAAGAATTGTTTTCTTTATCAAGTTTTCCAAAGGTAATCTACACTCGTTTTGGAAGTACAATTGGTACGTATTCGAGCGAAAAGGCTATAGGTTTTGTAGCTTATTAATATGTAAGAATGTTAAAAACACTCTTTTCCTTCTTAGGAAACAGAGTGTTTTACTTTTTCTTCTTCATGATATTCATCTACCATTTCATCTAATTTTTTGATCATGGTTATAGCTTTCGTATCACTAATTGTTCGATAGTGGTGGCTTCCGCCTGGTTCTTCATCTGCTTCATCGGCCAAAGCAACAACTTGTTGCAAAGGATTTAAGTTTAATGATCCTGCTGGCAGATAGGAATCGGTGTGAAGTAAGATCGCGAGTGCAATTTCTTTAGCATTTTTCCGGTCTTCACCTAAAGACACTAATATTCGATGTGCTCGTTCTGCTCCTTTAATCGCGTGAATGTCATTTTCTTTATACATGTCATAATCCCAGTGTCCGTTCTTATACCATGTGTAATGACCGATATCATGAAGAAAAGCAGCTTTGGTTGCTAAATCTGGGTCAACACCAGTTTTTAGCGCTAAACGGTAGGCATGGTAAGCCGTAGAAATAGCATGAACCATCCCAGAACGCTTTACATATTTCTGTACATGAGGGTGTTTATATAAATCAAGTAAAGTAATATTTCGCATAAAATTTCTCCTTTCTGTAAAAATGTATATTGTTATATACAATAACACCGATCGGACAAATTATCAACTTTAATCTACAAAAAAAGAAGCGATTAAACGCTTCTTTTTTGTAGTTTTATTTTGGATTATTTTTTAAAGTACTCATCCCATCGATCCGTAACTAATTTATCGATATCTTCTCTCGTTTCCACCACATCTGGATAGAAAGGTTTCATCCTCGCATCGATAATTATAGTACCTTCATATTTTATTCGATTGCGATCGATCGTACTTTTCGCATATACATCGTACGCTGGGTCAAACCGGGTAAAGGTTGTCCATAAAAATTCAGCTTGTGTAGCTGCAATGGATGCATCATCTACAAGAAAGACTAAAGGCCATTCCTTAAAGGAATCATGGCTGTTTGCGAGTAAATGTTCTGCAAAATCAGGTGCTTCGTCAAATGATGGACCGCTAACCGTTAAGCAGCCTCCACAAAATACGCCTACATTATCAATGCCGGAAATTGTTCCACCTTCATATGTTCGTTTTAGCTCACGAACTGGTTCTCCGAGTCCAGTCATGATCGCTTTAGAACCAGTATTAAATTTCCGTCCTGTATAATCAAGCGTATCCATAGAGGTATCATGAATGATCAGCAAGTCACGTTCAGGGAGGAACCTCTCTAGGACACCTTCAGCTAGTTCTGCAAAGTTTTGGAGATTTACAGGCTTATTCGTTACCATTAAGAATTTCGTTAACGTAAGCTGACCTTCACCCATAATACGGAAAGCATGTGCTAAGCCTTCTTTATAATACGATTCGCGTACTACAGCTCCAGCAAGTGCGTGAAATCCAGTTTCAGCATAAGTCCATAAATCACGGACACCGTTCATTACCACAGGGAACAACGGGCTCATTAACCGCTGCAAATATTCCCCTATAAAATAGTCTTCTTGTTTTGGTTTCCCTACTACCGTAGCAGGATAGATCGCATCTTTTCGTTTCCACATTTTATCTACGTTAAATACAGGGAAATCATGTGCCCAGGAGTAATAGCCATAGTGATCGCCAAATGGTCCCTCAGGCTCTCTTACATGTGGAGGCACAACTCCACCAAACGCAAATTCTGCTTCAGCGATTAATGGATGCGGATGCCCATCAACATGCGCAAGACTTAACTTTTCACCCATTAACATGGATGAAAACATGAGTTCAGGTACAGCCTCTGGCAATGGTGCGATCGCTGAAATCATTAAAGAAGGAGGACCTCCTAAGAATAGTGTTACAGGAAGCGCTTCGTTCTTCTGTTCGGCTGCATAATGGTGGAAACCTCCACCCTTATGAATTTGCCAATGGATACCCGTTTTGTTTTCTTCCTTAATTTCAATTCTGTACATTCCTAGATTGTGCTCATGCTTATCAGGATGTTCTGTATACACAAGTGGAAGAGTAACAAATGGATTGCTATCTAAATGCCAGCCTGTTAATGCAGGCAGGTCTTTCATATTTACATTTGTAGTGAACGTTTCTAATAATGGAGCTTTATTTTTTCCTACTGTTTTTGTACCAAGAGATAACACATCCTTAATCATCCCTTTTTTCTTCCATAATACTGAAGGGGAAGGAGGCATTAATTCATCGATCGACCCAACTAACTCTTTGACTAATTGCTCCGGCTTTGGACCAAAGGCCATATCTACACGATTAATCGTACCAAATAGATTTGTTACTACTGGGATATTTTTTCCTTTTACGTTTGTAAAAAGAAGTGCAGGACCTTCTTCCGAGATAACGCGTCTATGGATCTCTGGAATTTCTAAATATGGGTCAACTTCTGCATGAATTTCTACGATTTCTTTTTCTGATCTTAATTGATTAATAAATGTTCTAAGGTTTCTATGCATTTGTACACCTCTATTATGTATGCTACCCTTGTATTATAAAGCAGTTCGTACTTAAAATGTAAAAAACAACCCAAAATTCACGGGTTGTTCGCATTTTATCTTCTTTTTACAGGACTCCAGTTTTCTTGAAAAGACTTCGATTTATCCACAAAGTGAGAAACTTTTTTACCGCCGAACAATTTTACCGCGATGACTTGGGAAATGGTTCCCATCAGTGCTGTAATACCAACTACACATAAAGCTATTAACGTTAAATCGGCAAAGAATGAAATCAAATGAGGACTCCTCCTTATAACAACGAGTTCACCACGTACCTCTTTCTTTATTGTATCTCATGATAACAAAGGAAGAAAGAGGGAAAACTATAATTAATCACCACAATTAAAGGAGCTGATGGGGAAACAATGAATTGGTATGAGAAGTTAAATCAATATTTTCCGGTTGAAGAAATGAAATCAAAAGAACACATGGAACTTTTACTGCAAGAAAAAAGCGACATCTACCATAAGGATGAAGGTAAACATCACGTTCTCATGTACGTAGAGCTTTCTGACTTTGTTTTTATTGATTATTTATTTGTTTCAAAGGACGCTCGTGGCCAAGGTCTAGGGCATAAACTTATTGAAAAGCTTAAAGAAAAAGGAAAGCCGATTATTTTAGAAGTTGAGCCTGTTGACTATGAAGATACTGATACTGAAAAACGCCTTCGTTTTTATACGCGAGAAGGATTTGAGCATGCTTCAAGTATTGGATATAGAAGACGTTCATTGGCTACTAATGAAATAAATGAAATGGAAATCTTATATTGGTCACCATCAGAAGAATCTGAAGAAACTATTTATGAAAACATGAAAAAGACGTATAATGAAATACACACGTACAAAGATAGCGAGTTGTACGGAAAGTCTTATCAGCCAGCAAGTGAAGTACTGACACTCGATCAAAACAATGCAGTTCCTAATCCAGAACAGATTGAGGATAAGTCTTCAGATTCATCAGAAAAACCTGCTTCCGAGTAGTATGACTATTTTCCTTTTTAAAGGAGGATGAACGGTATGAAACAAAAAGACAAAAAGAAAAAAACGAAGCGTGAACTCTTAAAAGAAATGCTTAAGAAAAATCTTAAGCAGTTAAAGCCAAACATCGCAAGAAAAGGCCCTGCATCTCAAGTTAAAAAAACGATCGCATAAAAAAAGAGTGGTTTTTTGCCGCTCTTTTATTTTTTAATGTTTTATGAAACTTAATCTTGGGTAATACGTCTATATATATGTAGATACGGTCATGTTATGTGAGACAAGTTGTATATGTATTTGATGTATTACATTTGTATGACAAATTCGTAAAAATGTACAAAAGTCTGTATAACCTCTACCGAAAATGTAAAATATGTAGTATACTATGAATGATTTAATAACTTTTTTAAAGTACCTAAATCAGAGAGAGGGGAAGGAGAGATCCACTATGGTCACACTATTTACTTCGCCGAGCTGTACATCATGCCGTAAAGCAAAAGCATGGTTAAAAGAGAATGACATTCCTTATCAAGAAAGAAATATTTTTTCAGAACCTTTATCAATAGAAGAAGTTAAGCAAATCTTGAGAATGACAGAGGACGGTACAGACGAGATCATCTCTACTCGTTCTAAGACGTTCCAGGAGCTCAACATTAATCTTGAATCCATGCCTTTGCAAGACTTATACCAATTGATTGCAGATCATCCTGGCTTATTACGCAGACCAATTATCCTTGATGAAAAACGTTTGCAAGTAGGATATAACGAAGATGAAATTCGTCGTTTTTTACCAAGACGAGTACGTACGTTCCAACTTATGGAAGCACAGCGTCTTGTAAATGAATAAAAAAGAAAACTTCCGCCTATTGCAGGTGGAAGTTTTTTTGTTACTGAAAAGTAAGCTAGGTGGTTCTTGAAAGTAGTTGATTTCCGTTTCAGATGCTTCGCTTTCCGCGGGGCGATCAGTGAGCCCCTTGCCGCTCTATGCCATTAAGGGACTCACCTGACTGCTCGTCCCGCAGGAGTCTCGTCCCTTCCACTCCAACCAACTTATCCATGAAGAAAATGTACAAAACAACTTAGAAAGCAATATCTATAGTAAATTGCCAAAAATAAAGAAGAAGTCTCGCAGTAATGCGAGACTTCTTCTTATTTAGTACGCTTTTTCTTAAACGTATTAGTCAGGACTCCTGCCATAATGACACCTACGACTAAGAACACATATAAACCGTATTTTAGCAAATCGTTACCTTCAAAAACAGAATGAATCATTCGTTCTTCTACGATCATTCCAGCTGATGTAAATGCGAGAACACCAGCTCCGATATAAATTAATATTGGGAATCGTTCCATAAAGTGCAATATTATTTTGCTTCCCCATATAATAATGGGTACAGATACTAAAAGTCCAATTACAACTAGAACAATATTTCCATGTGCAGCACCAGCAACTGCTAGCACGTTATCAAGTCCCATGGCGATATCAGCAAATACGATCGTTTTTACCGCATCAGATAAGTTTTTACCTGCTTTTACATCAAGCTCTTCATCCTCTTCTAAAATAAGCTTGTAGGCAATAATTAATAGCAAAATTCCACCTGCAAGATATAAGTAAGGAATATTTAACAAGTATACAGCTACAATGGTTAGTACTACACGAACTAAAATAGCAAGTCCTGTTCCTAAGAAGATCGCTTTATTTCTTTGAGCCTCTGGTAAGTTTCTGCTGGCAAGGGCAATTACAATAGCGTTGTCTCCGCCGAGAAGGATATCGATTGCAATGATTTGCAGCAATGATATCAGAAATTCTGTTTCCAAACGTAAACCCCCCGTATGTAATGAAATTTTATATGAATTATGGTACAATATGTTAACCTTAAAGACCTTTGAATTATAGTCTAGCTTGGTCATCTGCGTCAAGTTGGGAGCTTGAAATTCATGACTTTTTTAGGGGTAAAAAAGGGCAGATTATACAGGCCTTTTTTATTTCCATATTTTCCGTTTTGTCATAGAATAAGGTACAAGAGGTTTAATTGTGATTGATTTTTTTCGACGGAGAATAAAAGGAAATAAGATTTGCTTTTTTCTAGGGGTATTTATCCCTTCACGAACAAACCGGAGAGAAGGGAGAGAAGCAGAATGGAAATTGAAAGAGTGAATGAGTTCACCATTAAATTTTTCATTACGTACAGAGATATTGAAGATCGCGGTTTCGACCGTGAAGAAATATGGTCTGATCGCGAAAGAGGAGAAGAACTCTTTTGGGAAATGATGGACGAAGCACATCAGCAAGAGCAGTTTCCATTAGAAGGTCCTCTGTGGATTCAAGTACAGGCTCTGGATAAAGGTCTTGAAATTATTGTAACTCGTGCTCAAATGTCTAAAGACGGTAAAAAAATTGAGCTGCCAATCGGCGATGATAAATTGGATTTGCCTGTTGATCAAAATATTGAACAAATATTAGATCAGCAATTTCAAGTAGAAGAGGAATTTGATGAATTAGAAGAAACTGAGGAAGATTACCTGTCATTCTTGATTTCTTTTGGAGACTTTGAAGATGTTATCTCTTTAAGTCATACCATTGATCCGTCGTCATTTGAAAACGCTCTGTTTCACTTCGAGGGTAAATATTATTTGTATGTGACATTCAATGTGGAAACTTCAGATCGAGAGCAAGATGATTTATTAGCTCAGCTCTTAGAATACGGTAATGATTCCGATTTATCCGTATACCGCGTACAAGAGTATGGCAAAACAATTGTTTCTGATGGTGCACTAGAACACGTACAAAAATATTTTAAATTATAAGATATAGCCGATTTCAGATCCATTGAAATCGGTTTTTGTTTTTTTTATTAAGTGTTTTTACAAATATAAGCACGTTTTAAGCGTAATAATGAGCAAAGCAGAATATGACATTTATCCTTGCTTCTTTCATCATTAAAAATAAAGTGATAAAGAGGTGAGTGGATTGCTTGTTGCTCTATATAAGAATCAATTTGTTGACATGGTAGGTGATTCAACAAAAGAAGAGTGGGTCGCAAAAAATAAAGAAGGAAAACTGCTATGTCCTGTTTGCCAATGTATAGTTATTCCGAAATGCGGTACCAAAAAAACGTGGCATTTTGCACATCGGTCATATGAAGAATGTGCAGGGTTTCATGAGGCTGAGACCAACTATCATATGCTTGGGAAAAAAGGGCTTTACAAATGGCTGATTGAATCATCAGAAGAACCAATTGTTGAATTTTTTTTACGTGATATTGCTCAGCGTCCTGATTTGTTTCTTCCAAAGCATAATCATGCGATTGAGTTTCAATGCGCAACGATGAGCCAAGATCAATTACATAGACGGATTCAAGGTTATCAGTCTCTTAATATTCAGTCAGATTGGATTTTTGGATTGAAACGATTAACGTATAAAGGAAACTACCTGTATCTTATTCAAAGTACAGATCTTTCAGCTGCAAAGAAAGACAAGGATGGCCACCTTTATCTTAATTATTATTGTCCTCTTCAGAATCAATTTTTGCTCCTCAGAAACATATTACCTCTTTCGCAAAGAAAATCAGCTGCTGTTTCATACCGGTTTTCCTCAAAGACTTTCAAACATTTTCATTGGTTATCAAATCCCTTTAACGAAGATGAACACTTCCCTTATAAAGATTTATGGCTTAAGCAAAAAACAACATGGAGGATGACTGCTTTTAAAAATACTTCTCCATCTGTTATGTATATGAAAAAAGTTTTATATTTTAACAATCGGTCCTTAACATTATTTCCATCTGTTGCGGGTGTCCCATCTAGTGGTTACTATCACTTCGAAGCCTCTCCCTATTTGTGGCAAACCTATCTTTTATTAATGATTGAAAAATTATCAGTTTCACTGTTCTCGATTAACTTCATTGAACAGGAGTTTGAAAGGTTAATTCAAAAAAGAATTATACAAACAAGAGAATTCCCTTACATCAATGAATCTTGGAAGGATGCACTTAGAGGTTATCTTCACTTTTTAGAGACACATCAAATACTTGAGCAGGTTACTGAACAATCTTATAAAATAATAAGCAAAATCCATTATCCCAAAACAGTGGAAGAGGCATTTAAACTAGACAAAATTTTCAGTGAAAAGACGTAATTTTTGACTTTGTTTAAGCATTTTCTGGTAATATGTAGATATACATAAGGAGAATGTGATATCACTATTCTCTTTAATTTACTTGGAGGTGTAAGTATGTCTCAAACAAAAACGAAATCATTGCCAAAGCGTAATGAAGTTCCTGTAGAAGATACATGGGATTTAGAAGCTATATATGCGTCTGATGACGTATGGGAAAAAGAATTTAATGAAACAAAAGAACTGTTGCCAGAATTGAAAGCTTTCCAAGGGAAGCTTGGAGAATCAGCCGAAACCCTTTATTCTTATTTGCAAAAACAAGACGAAGTAACCAAGAAACTTGGTAAGCTATATACATACGCTCATATGAGATACGACCAGGATACAACGAACTCTCTTTACCAAGGGTTGAATGACCGTGCTTCAAACCTTGCTACACAGGTAAGCAGCACCGTATCATTCGCTGTTCCTGAAATCCTGTCACTATCAGAAGAGGCTTTGATTCAATTTTTACAAAGCCATGAGCCTTTAAAGCTATATAAACATGCTTTAGATGAAATTAACCGTCAGCGTCCGCATGTGCTTTCTAAAGAAGAAGAAGCTCTTCTGGCAGACGTAAGAGAAGTAGCCAATACTTCAAGCAATACATTCGGTATGCTCAATAACGCTGATCTTAAATTCCCTGTTATTAAGGATGAAAACGGGGAAGAGATTGAGGTAACGCATGGCCGTTATATTCGTTTCCTGGAAAGCTCTGACCGCAGAGTAAGAGAAGATGCTTTCAAAGCTGTATATGGGACATATGATTCTTACAAAAATACGTTTGCGAGCACGCTTGCTGGAACGGTTAAGAGAGACAATTTCTTCGCTAAAACAAGAAAGTTCAGCTCAGCTCGTGAAGCAGCTCTAAACAATAACAATATTCCAGAAGCTGTTTATGATAACTTAGTAAAAACAGTGAATGATAATTTAGGACTATTGCATCGCTATGTTCGTCTTCGTAAAAAAGCGCTTGGTCTTGATGAGCTTCACATGTATGATCTCTACACGCCGCTTGTGAAAGATGCAAAGATGGAAGTAAGCTTTAAAGAAGCTCAACAGCTTGTATTAGACAGCTTGGATCCTATGGGAGAAGAGTACAAAACAATCGTAAAAGAGGGCTATGAAAAGCGCTGGATTGATGTGCATGAGAATGCAGGGAAAAGAAGCGGGGCGTATTCTTCGGGTGCTTATGGTACAATGCCTTACATCTTAATGAACTGGCAAGATAACGTAAACAACTTATTTACACTAACACATGAGATCGGGCACTCGGTTCACAGTTTCTATACACGAGAAAGTCAGCCTTATCCGTATGCGGATTATTCGATTTTCGTGGCAGAAGTGGCATCTACTTGCAACGAAGCTTTGTTGAATCATTACATGCTGGAAAAGACATCTGACAAGAAAGAAAAATTATACTTGCTGAACCATCACTTAGAAGGCTTCAGAGGAACAGTATTCCGTCAAACGATGTTTGCTGAGTTCGAACAAGAAATCCATGTTCGTGCAGCAAACGGAGAGCCGTTAACTCCGGAACTATTAACGAAGATCTATTATGATCTGAATGTTAAATATTTCGGGGAAGATTTAGTGATTGATAAGGAGATTGGATTAGAGTGGGCAAGAATTCCTCACTTCTACTACAATTTCTATGTATACCAATATGCTACAGGATTCAGTGCTGCGGCTTCCTTATCCAAACAAATCTTAGAAGAAGGAAAACCTGCTGTGGATCGTTATCTCGATTTCTTAAAAGCGGGAAGTTCTGATTATCCAATTGAAGTATTGAAAAAAGCAGGGGTAGATATGACAACTCCTGAGCCGATCGAAAATGCTCTTAAAGTATTCGAATCCATTCTTGATGAGATGGAAGAACTGCTTTTTGAAAAATAACACAAAAAATCCTGTCCGAGAAACCGGGCAGGATTTTATTTATGTTGTTTTATCCGATTCGTCTAAGTTTTGAGCGATAGTTAAACAATAGTGTTGTTAAGAGTACCGCGATAAAAAGACTCGGTACAGCAAGAATTTTTGGTGCCATATTTAATAGAGAGAGCACAAAAAAATAAAAACTCCCTGCTAATGAAATAAGGCTTATAATAATCATAATTAAATACATGTGATTTCTCCCTCCTTTGTACATGTTTATTCATGAAGAGGGAGGATATGCAAGCACGTCCTGGATGACTTTTTTATTCCATAAAAAGAACCCGCTCTAGTGATTCAGCGGGTTGGAACGTATCTCCAAAATGTACCGTATTTTACTGGGACTCGTTCGACTTTTTGCTGCAATACAAGTCGCTTTAATCTCTTTTCTGCTTCTTCACAACTAATTTGATAAACTACAGAAACTTCTTTAGTTGCAACAAATGAGTACGTGGAAAGAAATTCTTCAAGTTCAGGAAGTGGAGAAGGCTCCAATGGTTCACCTGACATTTCTTTAAGGATTTCTACATACACGTCATACGAATAGCAGCCCGAGATTTTAATTCCATCGTCATCTGTTTTGTCATTAAATACAATAAGAGTTGGGATCTGTGTAACGTCCATCTCCTGAGAAAACTTTAAATCACAGCGCAATGCTTTTATAGTAGCTTCAGATGACAGATCACTTAAGAATTCTTCTTCATCCAAATGAACAGAACGAGCGATTTCTAACAAAACCTCATCGTTCCCAATGTTTTGTTTATTTAAAAATAAATTTTCTCTTAGTTTTCTTAAAAACTTCATTCCTTGCTGCTTCCCTTGCAGCTCTGCAGCTTTTATCGCTAATGTTGCTTTGTGTGGGGCAGAGATCGGATTTTCGAGCCACACATCTCCATCACAGCTCATTCCGGAGAGAGAAGCTGTTTTTTCCCATTTTTCAGCAATCTGTTCAGCAGTGTTGATGCCTTTTTTTCGTGGAACGTACGTATTTAGTGATTCAAGGCTGCCACTAACAAAGTGGCGTAATGTAAAATATTTACCGTATTGAACTTGTAATTTTTTTAGAACAGGCTCTAATGACCAGCATTCTGGGCATAGCGGATCGATGACAGAATAGATTTCCAATGGCTTTTGACAGGCATGGTTTTTATTGTTCTCTAGATCGTCGTAAAAGGAATTGGAATTATACAGTGTCAGCATTCTCGCCCCTTTCTGAATCCTCAGTATTCACCATATGGTAAGCAGTCATTTTTAATCGGCTTAACAAAAAGTTTTGTAATTCAGGCTCTAACTTATGAATGGCCATCGCTCGTTCCATGCACGTAAGCCAAGCTTTTGCATGCGAATTTTTAATAGGAAAAGGCATATGACGTGCTCTGAGCATAGGATGTCCATGTTCCTCTGTATATAGTGGAGGTCCGCCAAAAAACTGACTTAAAAATTGAGTTTGTTTGTAGGCAGTCTCCGTTAAGTCGTCAGGAAAAAGTGGGGACAGCAAAGGATCTTGTCCGACCAAGCTATAAAAAGTGGTCACAAGCTTTTCGATTCCGGCTCTTTTCCCTAAAAGATCGTATGGTGTTTTTGTTTCGTCAAACATGGTGCAAAAGCTCCTTGCGTCAATTTGTAATTTTATTGTAGCAAGGTTCATGAAGTGTAGGCAAACAATATGAATATCTAAGGATATAAGAAAGTGGAAAGTGTACGAAAAAACCCTCAATGAATGAGGGCTAAACTAACGTTTGATACGTATTCAATATTTTCTTTACATAGGCAATCGTCTCTTTGAACGGTGGAATGCCATTGTATTTATCAACGTTCCCTGGACCGGCATTATAGGCCGCAAGAGCAAGCTGTTTATCGCCATCATACTTATCAAGCATCATCTTTAGGTACTTTGTCCCTGCTTCAACGTTTTGTATCGGGTCAAAAGGGTTTGTAACCCCAAGAGATTTTGCGGTTGCAGGCATTAATTGCATAAGCCCTTGTGCACCAGCATGACTTTGTGCAGTAGCCTTGAAATTGGATTCATGCTTAATTACTGACCTAATTAAATTAGGGTCGACTCCAAACTTACTTGCAGTGTTTTGGATCAGCACATCTAACTTTTTTGATGGGATATTCAATTCCTCAGATGAAATGCTTGATCCTATAAAAGAAGATGATTCTGGCAGCGAATATTGAACATTAGTTGCTAAAGGCATAAATGAGTTTGTATTAGTACTCAAGTTAAGCATCTCGTTTGAGTTATTATTTATCCCTGCCTTCGAGTAGGCTTCCTGCAATAAAGCTGCAAAAGGACTTTCATTCGATTTCAGGGATTCTGTAGCAGAGGCAGTGGTTACGTTCAACTGCTGCAGTGCCTGTATTTCCAATAGTGCTTTATATGATTGAATATTCAAGAGAATCCTCCTTAATAGAAATGCTGAAATAACCGTTAAGTTCCGACAAGCACATAATCACCTGACCAAGATACGTTTTTTGTTTCTAGGGAAGGGGAGGATGTGACCTCGAGGAACTGGTCATTGAAGCAAGACAAAGAAATGCTGAAATGACCGTTAAGTTCCGACAAGCACATAATCACCTGACCAAGATACGTTTTTTGTATCTAGGGAAGGGGAGAATGTGACCTCGAGGAACTGGTCATTGAAGCAAGACAAAGAAATGCTAAAATGAACGTTTATCTTTTAGTGTTTCTGTTACTTTCAGAAAAAAAGCGAGCTATCTTACTATTTGTAACTCGGTTAGGTATCTGCTTATCGGCTAACAATTCTTCAAAATTTTTCAGTCCAATCTTATAATCGGCAGATTCATATTCAATTTCATAGTCGATTTTACCTAAATAGTGATTTTCATCTAAAACAAGCAGTCCGTCTTTGTAGGGAAGTTCGGCACGGAATGTTGTAAGTTCTCCTAGATAGGTAATTTGGGATACGTTGATATCCAAATTCTTAATAACATCGGATACAGCACCCTCAGGCAGAGTTTTTCCTTCTAATAAACCAGCGAAAATATCTTTTGAAAGTGTCTGATGTGTTTCTAATATATGTTCTTCAAACTGCTGTTTTAAGGTAAGTGTGTATGTATCGTTCTTCATTCTGACACGCAATGCACTTTTATGAGATTTTAGCTTAAAATCCTCACTGTCAAAATAATAATTGGTTTGTTTCTTAAAATCATCCTCGTTGATTGCAAACTCATGAATAAGCCTTAAAAACTCGTCATGTGTTAGCAGGTTTTTAAATTCAATTTCTATTTCTTGAGACATTATTTATCCCCCTACATTACTTTAATATTGGCTCTAATCTTAATGGTGTTTGGTTATGAGTTATTTTGTTATTTTCTTCATTGACAAGTTGATTGGAGTGTAAGGTGCGAGACTCCTGCGGGACAAGCGGTCAGGTGAGACACTTAAGAGTGAAACGTACGAATGTGGCTCACCGCCTGCCCCGCGGAAAGCGAGCACCTGGAACGGAAATCAACTTCATTCAAGAACTACAAAATTTTACGAAAATCAAACTCATTATCTCATAGCGATACTTGCATCTCAATTTCTTAATAAATTCCTATTTTGTGTTACACTAAAAGGGAAGAAACAGGAGGTTTTTAACATGATGCCACTACGAATGAATGTGCAGTCAACTGCATGGAACGAAAATAAACTGATACTGCTTGTACAAAGTGAAATCAGCAAAGAATTATCACAATGGAAAGACAGCGAAAGAATGCTAGTTGATTCAGAGGGATTAGCCTTCATTTATGTACTAGAGAGAGAAGAAGGGTTTATTTATATCTCGATTGATAACGATCACTGGAATGAACTGAAAAACGGATTGCAAAAGAATGCTGACTTCGTTATTCAAAATGAAAAAGGAGAAGAGCTTGAACTAACTGCTTTCTCTAGAGAAATGGAATTCTTAACTGAAAACATACAAGGTAATGCTAACTATGGTCAACAAATGGAGAACGAAGTAATTAAGGTTTTTGGAACTGAGGAAGAAGCGCAATGAGCATGGACTGGGAAGCACTATTAACTCCGTACAAGCAAGCTGTAGATGAATTGAAGATAAAGTTTCGCGGAATCCGGGAACAATTCGAAAAGTCTAATCAGCATTGTCCGATTGAGTTTGTTACAGGAAGAGTGAAACCCATCAAATCGATCGTGAACAAAGCTTATCAAAAGAATATTCCGGATAACCAATTAGAAAAGGAAATTCAAGATTTAGCAGGTCTTCGAATCATGTGTCAGTTTACAGATGATATTAAAACAGTTATTAATCTTCTTCGTCAGCGAAATGATTTTACGATTGTGGAGGAAAGAGATTATATCACCCACAAAAAGCCTAGCGGCTATCGATCGTATCACATCGTTATCGAGTATCCCGTTCAAGTTTTAGATGGAGAAAAGAAGATTCTTGTTGAAGTTCAAGTTCGTACGCTTGCTATGAATTTTTGGGCAACAATCGAACACTCTATGAACTATAAGTATCAAGGGCAGATTCCCGAAGACATTCGCCAGCGTCTGCAAAGAGCTGCTGAAGCGGCAAATCGCCTGGACGAAGAGATGTCTCAAATCAAAGGGGAAATTCAAGAGGCACAGCTCGTATTTTTAGAACGAAATGATAGTTCCAATGAAACCAAACTAGGATCATAAAGGATGGAGAGAGAATGAAATTTGCCATCATATCAAAAGGCGATAGCAAATCCAATATTCTAACGGGAAAGATCCGTTCATATTTGGAAGAATTCGAGCTGGTCTATGAAGAAAAAGAACCCGAAATCGTTATAACAGTAGGCGGTGACGGAACATTACTTCATGCTTTTCATCATTATGTGCATAGAATCGATCAAACGGCATTTGTTGGTGTCCATACCGGTCATTTAGGTTTTTTCGCTGATTGGCTGCCTGAAGAGGTGGAGAAGCTCGTTATACATATCGCAAAGACACCTTTTCAAATCGTAGAATACCCGCTTTTAGAAGTAACAGTTCGATACATTGATGGAATTGATGAAAAACGGTATCTAGCCGTTAATGAATGTACGGTGAAAAGTGTTGAAGGATCTCTTGTCATGGACGTTGAAATCAAAGGGGAGAGGTTTGAAACATTCCGAGGTGACGGGTTGTGCATTTCAACACCATCTGGAAGTACCGCTTATAATAAAGCACTTGGCGGAGCTATCATTCATCCATCATTAGCGTCCATTCAACTTTCAGAGATGGCATCAATAAACAACCGTGTATTCCGGACAATTGGGTCGCCGCTCGTTCTGCCGCAGCATCACACGTGTATATTAAAACCTGTGAACGATGTGGATTTTAATATTACGATCGACCATCGATTTTTGGTTCAGAAAAAAGTAAAATCTATACAATATAGAGTTGCTGAAGAGAAGATACGATTTGCAAGATTTCGGCCATTTCCATTTTGGAAACGAGTTAAAGAATCGTTCGTTGGAGATTGATATGAACAATTTTAAAATCACTTGGACTGTGGAAGAAAAAGAGGCTCCCGTTCTTTTACGAGACTATTTGAAAACGAAACAAATTTCTAAAGCAGCGCTGACCGATATTAAGTTTCACGGCGGCGCTCTTTTTGTGAATAAAGATGAAGTAACGGTAAGAACGCTCTTAAAAAGCGGGGATGAAGTAACCGTATGTTTTCCACCTGAGACGAAAAGTGAATCTATGGAGGCAGAGGATATTTCAATCAACATCGAATTTGAAGATGAGCATTTTTTAGTTGTAAATAAACTTGCAGGTATGCCAACGATTCCGTCTTTATATCAACCAAAAGGATCGCTCGCTGCAGCAGTGTTATTTTATTATCAAGAAAAGGGAATACCAGGTACTTTTCATGCTGTAAACCGACTGGATAAGGACACTTCAGGAATCGTTTTAATCGCCAAACATCGATTTGCCCATTCTCTTATGTCGAAGCAGCAGATCAATAAGTCAATAAAAAGAGGTTACATCGCTTTTGTACATGGAAAAATAAAAAACCAAGAAGGTACAATAGATGCTCCGATTGGCAGAAATCCTGACAGCATTATTGAACGAATGGTCAGGGAAGATGGACAGCATTCCATCACTCATTATGAAAAAATAGATTATCTTCCTGATCATGACTTTTCAGTAGTCAGACTAAAATTAGAGACTGGAAGAACTCATCAAATTCGAGTACATATGGCATCAATCGGCCATCCGCTTTTAGGAGATGATTTGTATGGAGGCAGCTTGGACCTCATTAATCGCCAGGCGCTCCATAGTGAACGAACAATTTTTACACACCCATTTACCGGTGAGCAAATAAAATTAGAAGTAAGCTGTCCAACGGATATGAAGGATTTGTGGCAATAACACAAATCCTTCATATCTTGTTTTTTAATCATCAAATGAGCGAAACTTTTCCGGTACAAAAGGAAGAGACGACGGAACACTTACTGACTCAAGCTCAGGATATCTTAAGGCACTTAATTTGCCCCCAAAGACACAGCCTGTATCTATATTCCACGTGTTTTGAATATGGCGGACTTCTTCAACCGGTGTATGTCCATATACGATCGTAATTCTGCCAGAATGTTTTTTTGCCCAGTCTCTTCTAACTGGTGTTCCATCAGGGTTCGTTTCACCAGTTATATCTCCATATAATACGAAGGTTTTTACTTTTTTATGGCTCTGACCTACATAATCTTCACGTATACCAGCATGAGCTACAACTAACTTCCCATCATCAAGATGTAAATAAAGCGGAGCATTTTCATAAAGGCTGCAAAAATGATTTCTAACCTTAGTTCTTTCATCCTGACTGAGAGCCTCTAATTCAGCAACAGTCGTTTCTAATCCGTGTTTAATTTGTACGTTACGCCCTAAAAAGTATCGATAAAGTTTGTTGCAGTGGTTTCCAGGTGTATAAAGTGCAAGCTCATTTTGTACAAGGTCGTAAACATGTTCCATAACTTTTATTGACTCAGGACCTCGATCCATTAAATCACCTAAGAAGACAAGTTTTCTGTTTTCTTTATGTACGGGAAGGCCGTTATGCCACTCGTATCCTAACACTGTTAATAGTTCACAATACTCTTTAAAGCATCCATGAATGTCACCAATGATATCGTATTTCATATTTTCACCTCATGATTAATAGGATACTTCAAAGGTAAAAGAAAAACACCTGAAAAAATTCAGGTGTTATTCAAACATGTATTTTACAGTTCTTGATCGAACATTCAGAACGAGCCCAAATGCAATCATACACGCGAGTACCGAGCTGCCTCCATAGCTGATAAACGGGAGAGGAATACCAGTGATCGGCATTACTTGAATGTTCATACCGATATTTTGAAATACTTGAAAGGTAAACATCCCGATAACACCAGCACATAGATAACTTCCAAATGCTTCATTGCTTTCGAGGGCTGTATTAATCATTCTGTAGACCATTAAGAAAAAGAGTGAAATAACAAAGCTTGTTCCTACAAAACCAAATTCTTCACCGATGATTGAAAAGATAAAATCCGTTTGCGCTTCTGGAAGGTATACAGAGCCTTCTGTGAATCCTTTTCCAAAAAGCATTCCGCTGCCAATTGCAAGCAGAGCGTTTCTCGTATGATATCCTGCGTCTTTATGTCCATATGGATCAAGCCATGCATAAAATCGGTTGAGCTGATATTGATCCAGAATGTGTTCTACGAAAAATTGCGGGAAGGTAAAATATATCCAAACTAGGATTGATATGAACAAGATAAAGGAAAGAATAAGAATAAGTATAATTCTCCATCTGATTCCTGACACAAGTAGAAGGCTACCTGTGATTGCCATGAAAACAAGGCTCGTACCAAGGTCAGGCTGCAATAAAACAAGAAAAGTCGGAAAACCAGCGATTAAAGCAATTTTCCCGAGTAATAATAGGTCTTCATGAATTGTACGAATAATATACTTTTCATTATGTGTTGCAATCGTATTAGCTATGGCAATAACGAGTGCGACTTTAACAAGTTCTGAAGGCTGAAGTGCAAAAGGACCAAACCTGTACCAACTTTGTGCACCATTAATGTTTGGAACGATGCTTTCTGGTGCAGCAAGAATTCCTAATAGCAATATGATGCCTAGTCCATAAAGATACCAAGATAACTTTCTGAACTGATCAAAGTCTAAAACCATTACTCCAACTACAGCAATTCCACCGATAATGTACCATACGATTTGTTTAATTACGAAGTTGCTGCCGTATTGATCCATCATCTGTGCACTATAGATCGCAATACAGCTTGAGATGACCATTAAAAATAAAATAAACAATAGATTGTAATCGAGTTGCTGCCATGGAGATTTGTGGTTATTTTGCATGTGGAATCGACTCCTTAAAGTAAAACAATAACATGTATTATCTTACCGAAAAACAGAACGTTTGCAAATCATTTTGAGCACAATCGTTTGACATTTCTTTTTCTGCTTTACTATAGTAAACCAATAATATATAGAAACTATGGAGGGATTATGGAAGAACATGCATCTTTTGCTTCATTAGTTATTGTCATTCTTACAGCATTTTTTGTTCCTATCTTACTAAACAAATTTCGTTTGAGGATTATACCTGTTGTAGTTGCAGAAATTATAGTAGGAATTTTTTTAGGAAAAAGCGGTTTTGATATCGTTCATTCTGACGCTTGGCTTGAAATATTATCCGTACTCGGCTTTATCTTTTTAATGTTTCTAAGTGGTCTTGAAATTGATTTTAGTATTTTTGCAGGAGAAACAAACGCTAAGAGAAAGAATAATGGAAAAAAAGAGCCAAACCGTATTGTTGTCTCGAGTGTGATTTTTCTATTTATTCTTATCCTCTCTTATGGTTTATCTCTATTATTCGTTTGGGGTGGATTTACAGAGAGTGCATTCTTCATGACGCTCGTTATCTCTACCATTTCTTTAGGTGTTGTAGTACCAACATTAAAGGAAGAGAAGTTATCCAAAACCACGATCGGTCAGATCATATTACTGGTGGCGGTTATAGCGGATCTTGTAACCATGATTTTATTAGCTTTATTTGTTTCACTTGAATCAGGCGATCCTGGTCGGATGTGGTTATTGCTTATCCTTTTCGCTGCAGGTGTGATTCTGTACTTTGTCGGAAAGCAACTAAGACACCGATCTTTTCTTGACACGATGTCAAAAGGAACAATACAGCTGGATACACGAGCCGTCTTTACGTTGATAATCGTTTTAGTTGGACTTTCTGAGTCGGTTGGTGCTGAAAATATCTTAGGAGCCTTTTTAGCGGGAGTATTAGTTTCGCTTTTATCGCCTAATAAGCAGCTTGTTCATAAACTAGACTCGTTTGGATACGGATTTTTGATACCTATCTTTTTTGTTATGGTCGGGGTAGAACTAGATATTCGTTCCATTTTTGCTGATCCGAAAGCATTGGCGTTAATTCCGTTGTTATTGTTAGCGTTGCTCATTTCTAAGTTCTTGCCCATTTTGTATCTTCGAAAGTGGTATGACTGGAAAACAGTAACAGCTGCTGGCTTTTTATTAACGTCAACTCTTTCACTTGTTATTGCTGCGGCTAAAATCGGAGAACGAATCAACATTATTGATGCACGTACGTCGTCTGCGTTAATCTTAACAGCCGTTATAAGTGCAATCATTACACCGATATTCTTTAAAAAGTTCTTCCCTAAAAAGAAAGAAGAGGAAACACCGAAAGAACAGCTTGTGTTTGTAGGTGCAAACCAATTTACGCTGCCATTAACTACAGAACTAGATCAAACTCGTTTTGAATTTAGACTGTATCATACGAAACAAGAAGAAAAAGATCAGAAACAGTTAGAAAGCTTCAATATACGTGAACTTGAAAATTACGAAGTAGACACTCTTAAAGCGGCGAACGTCTTTGCAACCGATGTTATTGTTTTTGCTACAGGAAATGATGAAACGAACAAACAACTTGCTCTCCTCGCAAAAGAAGAAGGAGTACAGCGAATCGTTGCACGGATTGAGGATTCGGTTAAAAGAGATGCACTAAAAGAAGAAGGGATAGAAGTATACTCTGTTTACTTCTCATCACAAGTCTTATTAAAAGCATTAATTGAAAATCCGGCAGTTGTTGATATTCTTACAACATCAGACAACAGTCTAAATGAGATCATCGTTTCAAATAGTTCGTATCACCGAACGGCATTAAGAAACTTCCCGTTCTTAGGTGACAGTATCATTGTACGTATTTATAGGGGAAAAGAGTCAATCGTTCCACATGGTGATACAGAGATTCTATTAGGAGATAAGATGGTTGTAACAGGAAGCAAGGAACAGATTCTACAAATGAGACAAATACTGAGTTGATAAAAGTGCTGGTTTCTGCCAGCGCTTTTTATTTTTCCGTTTTTAACTAGGCTCATGTCTAATGATAATTTCTCATTTATCTAATCGTAATCTTCATTTGAATAGTTAATTGGAGTGTAAGATGCGAGACTCCTGCGGGACAGGTGGGCAGGTGAGACACTTAAAAGTGAAACGTTAAGAATGTGGCTCACCGCCTGCCCCGCGGAAAGGGAGCATCTGAAACGGAAATCAACAGCTTCATTGATCTCATTCAAAATATCAAATTTTGCAAAACAAGCCTTATTTTTTGAATATATGAGCATGCTAGTTATAAATACAAAAAAAGGAGCTTAATAACATATGAAGCCAACTGTTCATTGTCCTAAATGTCATAAAATGCATGATTTAAACCATGAGATATTAATTGCTCAATCTAATCAAAATGTGATTTATCGCTGTGATTCTTGCGGTTATGAAGTGAAAAATATTCAGACTAGTAAAGGTTAACTAGTGAATTTCCTTATTATTTCTGTTATACTAATTAGGACTTGGTACTAATAACAATTACTAATTTGATAAAACTAGGAATGTAACTACGGGGAGGAGAACTTTTATGTATCAATTATCATTAGAAAACAAAACGTTTGTTGTCATGGGTGTAGCAAATAAGAGAAGTATCGCATGGGGAATCGCACAATCTCTATCAAACGCAGGAGCACGCTTAGTGTTTACATACGCTGGAGAAAGACTAGAGAAAAATGTTAGAGATTTAGCAGAGTCACTTGATCGAAATGATTCAATCGTACTTCCTTGTGATATTACAAATGATGATGAAATTAAAAAAACGTTCGCTCAATTAAATGAAGAAGTTGGAGTAATTCACGGATTAGCACACTGTATTGCTTTTGCAAACACAGAAGAGCTTAAAGGTGAGTACTTGAACACAACTCGTGAAGGTTTCCTGTTAGCTCATAACATTTCCTCATATTCTCTTACTGCAGTAGTAAAAGAAGCACGTCCATTGATGACGGAAGGCGGCAGCATCGTAACGCTAACTTACCTTGGCGGAGAGAGAGTTGTGTCTAATTATAATGTAATGGGTGTTGCAAAAGCGTCATTGGATGCGAGCGTAAAATACCTAGCAAGTGATGTTGGAAAAGATGGAATTCGTGTCAATGCAATCTCAGCTGGACCAATTCGTACACTAGCAGCAAAAGGAATCGGTGACTTTAACTCTGTATTAAAAGAGATTGAAGAAAGATCACCGCTCAGAAAAGCGAACACACAAGAAGAAGTTGGAGACACTGCATTATTCTTGATGAGTGACCTTGCTCGTGGTATCACGGGAGAAATTCTTCATGTAGACAGCGGCTATAATATTATAGCTCGTTAAAAAAAACCTTGAATGGAATTCCATTCAAGGTTTTTTTTGGTTTAGGTTACTATTTGTTGAAAAAATTTCTTGAAGCTCGGGAAATACCCTGAAATTTATATATGTAGTATTCAAAAAATCTTGTGCATATAAATTTATAGAAATAATGGTAAGAGAAAAGAGGTGCAATATGTCTGTTGTTGTCATTACAGGTTCGGCAGGTTTAATTGGTTCTGAAGCCTCTGAATATTACCTTTCAAAAGGCTATACGGTAATCGGCATCGATAACAATATGCGTAAATTTTTTTTTGGTGATGAAGCAGATACATTATGGAACAGGACATATTTAGAACAGAAATACCCTCAAAATTATATTCATCATGATGTGGATATAAGAAATATTCAGGAAGTTTCTCATATTTTTAAACGATACAAAAATGAAATTTTATTAATAATTCATACAGCTGCACAGCCTTCACATGATTGGGCAAGTACAGATCCGATTACAGATTTTAATATAAATGCAAATGGTACCTTGAACTTATTGGAAGCATTTCGCCTATATTGTCCAAAAGCTGTGTTTATTTTCACGTCTACAAATAAAGTTTATGGAGATTATCCTAATCAGCTTCCTTTGAAAGAATTAGAGAAAAGGTGGGAAATAGATCCCTCCCATCCTTATTTTAACGGAATACAAGAGAACATGAATGTAGATCAATGTTTACACTCATTATTTGGAGTTTCGAAGCTATCGGCAGATGTATTAGTTCAGGAATATGGAAAATATTTCAATTTACATACTTATTGTTTAAGAGGGGGGGTTCTGAGTGGGTCAAAGCAATCTGGAGTAGCAGCACATGGTTTTATTAATTATCTCATGAAATGTGTAATGTTAGACATTCCATATACCATTTACGGACATAAAGGCAAACAAGTACGTGATGTCATCCATTCAAGAGATGTAATATCAGCAATGGACTGTATTTTTCGTAATCCCCAAAAATGTGGTGAAGTTTATAACTTAGGTGGAGGACGTCATTCAAATGTATCAATATTAGAAGCTATTGATATTGCTCAAGAAATATCAGGACAGAAACTTAAGTATCAATATTCACCCAAGGCACGAATAGGAGATCATATCTGGTATGTAAGTAGCTTGAATAAATTTAAAACGGACTATCCAGATTGGGATATAAAATTTGATATTCAAAAAATTATGAAACAAATTTATAAAGAAAACAAAACCAAATGGAAAAAAACAACTTAAGAGATTAATGACTGAAAAACGAATAAGGGGGAGTATGATGAGTATTGAAGTTAGTGTAATAATGATTTCTTACAATAAATACCCGCAAAACCTTTTTTCATTATTTGCACTAGAAAATCAAACTTTTGACCTCTCAAAAATGGAAGTTATTTTTGTAGATGACTCTTCTTCTGACGAAACACCTAAACTAAAAGAATATTCATCGAAATTTGAATTTAAGTATATACGCTGTGACCAGAATGTTGGGAGATCAAAGGCGAAAAATATTGGCATACAGGCAGCAAGTGGGAGTATTCTTATTTTTATTGATGCTGAAATGATATTGGATCCAGAGTTTGTTGAACAGCACTATAATTATCATCAGATTGAAGATAATTTTGTTTTGACAGGTTGTTTACAGCATTACTGCGCCTATACAGTTATAGATCCAAACTATAATACTAAACAAAAAAAGCATGTATATTCACTAATTAAAAAAGCAAATCGAAAATCATCTAAAAAAATAAAAATAAGGAAAAGTTCATTGAAAAGGACCCATGAAAAAATCCAATTGTTTTCAGAAGAAGATATCAAAAATCTTCAATATAAGGATTTATCATTCTATGAACCCTTTTATCCGGAAATTATTAATAAGTATGGCACTGAATATAAAGACTTTTATATGCCTTGGATGTTTGTTATTACACATAACATATCATTACGGAAAAATCTGTTGAAGGAAGTTGGCCTTTTTTTTGAAGGTTTCCAAGGATATGGATGTGAAGATTGGGAGTTAGGATACAGGTTATATAAGAATGGAGCAAAAATTATAGATATTCCACATGTACATGTATACCATCAAGAACATCCGAGAGGAAATAATGACAGCAATGAAGGGATAAAAAATTATTTTAGGTTTTTTAGACAACATCCTAATTTTGATGTTGGTGTTCTTTGTCTTGCATGGATGGGTAAGTCATATATAGAAATAAACGATTTGATTGGTGAATTTGAAAAGCTTAATAGCGAAAATCCAAAACATTATATTAATTTTACTAAAGTTTTAGTTGAATTGTTTAATGGAGTATTAGTTTGTTTGAGTGAGAATAAAAGAATTACTAACCTTCTTTCCTATTCTAAGGTGAAAAATGATTTGAATGTAGAGTTAATGTTAAAAGAGAAGGAAAGATTAACAATTGAAAAAAAAGCAGGAAAATTAGTTAATATAATGGACTATTTATTAAATATTTGAATGAATCCACGTTTGAGATTTCAAAAAGAGGTGAACTCATTTGTTAGCTTCAGTAATAACAGCGGTTTTTAATGGGGAAAAATACCTTCAAGAGTCTATTGAAAGTATATTAAATCAGACTATTAAAGAAATTGAGTTCATTATTGTTAATGATGGATCAACAGATAGCACAAAAGATATATTAGATGCCATTACTGACAAAAGGGTGAAAATTATACACTTAGAAAAAAACCTTGGTGCTGCTAATGCATTAAATACAGGCATTACTTATGCCAAAAGTGATTGGATTGCTATTCAAGATGCAGATGATATAAGTATGCCTACTAGAATAGAAGAACAATTACTTCATGTTTCTAAAAATCCTCACTTAGTAGGTGTTAGTTCTCTTGTCGAATGTATTAAAGGAAATATCCCAGTTTCTCCAAGTATATTTTATGGGGAACAAACTTTATATAACATTGTATTAAACAAGGAAGATAACTTTAATTCTCGATTCTATAATTGCTATGTTTGCCATGGTTCAGTCATGTTTTCAAAAGAAGCTTTTCAAAGAGTAAATGGGTATAATCCACATTTTAAAATTTCCTATGATTATGATTTATGGCTTCGATTATATGATATATATCCGATTGAAAAGATTAATAGAATACTTTATCAATACCGTGTTCTTCCAAATTCATTAGGGAAAAGAAGTAAATCTGATACTATTTCAGAACTTATGACAAGTGTAATACATTTTATAGGTAATTCGATTATTTCAAATAAAAAAAAGAACAATCCATCTTTTGTGGTTTTAGGATCTAAAAAAGGATGCTCATTTGTTATGAAAAAAGTTAAATTAAAAGAAGAAATAAATATTATGAAGTTTCTTGATGGTGGTAAAAATAGAAGTAAGAAAATTGCTTTAGAATATTATAACCAAGGTTTAATTGATGGGATTATAATTCTTAATAATAAGAATGCTCAACATTTAATAGACTACTTCTTGGATAGGGGGCTAATTTTTAATCAAGACGTTTTTAAAATTTGGAATTACAAGTTTTAAATTGGTTGCAGCTCTATAGAATTAATCAGTTTTAGAATTGACTATACCTAACGTTATCTGCCTAAACGGCTATAAAACCCAAAGAAAAAATAAATAAGGGTCACAACAAACTATTAAAACGAAACAACTGTTTATTTAGAGACATACCTTTATTCGTGAAATAATTTAACGTTTTCTGATCGGGTTGATTGGTTACTAGAAATATAATTCCATCGATCTTCTTATCTTGATATAGATTTTGTACCATTGAGAAATTTTCAATTGTTTCATCCGAACAATAGCCATACACTTGCAAATTTAGATTTGGTGCTACATTTTGAACAAAATTCGGATAGGCGGCCGAAGAACCAAAGAAATAGAACTGGGGTTTTCTGTTTAAGTGCTTAAAGTACCTGTTGTATATAAAATCACTGGAAATGATCATTACTTCGTTACACGTAAGGAGCATATTTTTGTGCGCAACAGAATCTTTTCTGATTCGATAATGGTACAGCACTTTTAAAATTTTTCTATAGTGACCAAATTCATTCATTCTAGACAATAAATCATAATCGTGAGCGATTTCATACTTCGGATTATATTTACCTGCATTAATGAACACTTGTTTAGAAAAAGCTGTTGAGCCATGGCAAAAAGGCATTTTAAAGTGAATCTCTTTAGTAATTTCTTCTGGTGAAATAATGGAATTCCAATACTTTGGATAATTTTCTAAACGGCCTTTTGAAATGCCTTTATTACCTGAAATACAATGAACCAATGTACCTAATACTGCAGTATCAGGGTATTGGTTTAAAAATTTTAATTGTTCTTCCAGTCGCTCTGGAAGACTAACATCATCTGCATCTTGTATGAAAATCCATTTTCCATTTGCTTGCTCAATTGCAAAGTTAAGTGCATTAGCAATCCCTTTGTTCTCATTAAAATGATAAACTTTAACCCTAGTATCATTGATTTGTGCAAGTAGGTTATGAGTTCCGTCCGTGGACCCATCATTTATTATAATGTACTCAAAATCACGAAAGGATTGGCTAAGAATACTTTTGATAGATTCTTCGATATAATCCTCCCCGTTAAAAACACTCATTACAACAGAAGCAAGCATAATAATCACTTTCCTTTATTAGAATGCATTTTTCCATATAATTAAATAAACCTATTGTTAGGTTATGAAAGGTGGATATAAGTTAAGGAAGTAGTTTTAAATTTGATAATAGTGATGGTGGAGGAAATTTACGACCTGCTAACTTATTTATCGTTAAGCTTTGTTCGATATGCTTCAATTGTTTTGAGAAGCCCTTCTTCGAGTGTAGTTTTTGGCTCCCATCCTAGTATACGGTTTGCTTTCTTTGTATTTGGACATCTTTGTTTAGGGTCGTCTTGTGGAAGGGGATGGAAGGTGATTACACTCGAAGAATTAGTCAGTTTTTTTATTAACTCTGCTAATTTTATGACTGAAATTTCTTCGGAATTTCCAATATTAATTAGTTCACCATTTGCCATATCATTGTCCATCATTAACATTAAAGCTTTGATGGTATCATCTACATAACAAAATGAACGAGTTTGTGTGCCGTCCCCATATACTGTAATATTTTCTCCTTTTAAAGCTTGAGTGATGAAATTTGAAATGACTCTTCCGTCATCATTGCGTAAACCCGCAGAATACGTATTAAAAATACGGGCTACCTTGATCTGAAGATTAAATAGCTCATAATACAAATAGCAGAATACTTCACCAAGTCGTTTACCCTCATCATAGCAAGCTCTTGGACCCCATGTATTTACAGACCCATTATAATCTTCATGCTGCGGGTGGATCTCAGGGTCTCCATATACCTCACTTGTACTGAGGTAAACTAGCTTTGCTTTATTTCTTTTCGCAATATCCAACATGTTTTTTGTTCCAATCGTATTTACTGCAATAGTATCGAAAGGTGATTTCTGATAAAAGGCAGGGGAAGCAGGGGAGGCCAAATGATATATCTCATCGATATCATTTAACTCATCTAATTCCTTTACTTTTTCCAAGGATACATCCATGTCTATAAATATGAAATTGGGATTTGATGAAAAAGCTAATAAGTTCTGTTTCTTTCCAGTTGAAAAATTATCTAAACCAATAACCTTATTATTTTTAGATAAAAGGACTTTTGCAAGGTGAGAACCTAAAAAACCAGCAACACCAGTAATCACAATTTTTTTCAAGGTTAATTCCCTCCGTGAAAGTTAAGATTGTCGGTAGCCTATCCCTTCATAATAAAAACCTAACTCTGTCATTTTGCTGGCATTTAACAAGTTTCTACCATCAAAGATGTAAGGGTTCCTCATTTTTTGCTTAACCTGTAACCAATCAATCATTTCATATTGAGGCCAATCGGTACAGATTATGAGTGCATCTGTATTTTCCGTTAAGGAGTGAATGGATGTAATCTGGGTTATTTTCTGTGAAAGGCTTTTAGGGAGTTTTGCTACTGGATCATGAACAACAATGTTTGCTGAATGTTTATATAATTCCTCAATAATTTTTATCGCAGGAGATTCCCGGATATCATCCGTATTAGGCTTGAATGACAAACCAAGAATTGCTATGTTTCTCCCCTTAATATCTCTTAATTTATTCTTAATCTTCTCGACGAAATAAAGTGGTTGAGTGTTATTAATGGCATAAGTTTTTTCTAAAAGTGATAGGTTAGTATTGTTTTGTTGTGCAGTTGAGAGTAATGCCAATACATCTTTTGGGAAGCACGAGCCTCCGTATCCTATTCCTGCTCGAAGGAAAGATAATCCAATTCTTGAATCTAAACCAATTCCGTAAGCAACGTCCTTTACATCAACATTTACGTTTTCACATAACCTAGCGATTTCATTTATAAAAGATATTTTAGTAGCTAAAAATGAATTTGCAGCATATTTAATCAGTTCTGCAGTTTGAGGAGTAGTGATAACAAAAGTAGCATTAAATTTAGAGTACAGATTTTTCATTTTATCTGTGGCTTTCTCGCTATAGCTTCCGATAACAATTCTTTCAGGGTTTAGAGAATCTGCTAAAGCTGTCCCTTCTTTTAAGAATTCGGGATTTGAAATTACGTCATAATGAACAGGGGATACTAAAGAGTCATGTATCCATTTTGTTACTTTTTCAGCTGTTCCTACAGGGACAGTACTTTTATTCACTATAACTTTATAGTTATTTAAATAGTTTCCAATCATGGAAGCTGCTTGTTGCACATATTCTAGGTTTGCACTTCCATCGTCATTTTGTGGTGTTCCTACACAAATGAAGATAATTTCACTTTGTTGAACAGCTTGTTTTATGTTTTCAGTAAATTGAATATTTCCGGAATGTAAATGCTTAACAAGTAATTCCTTCAATCCGGGTTCATAAAAGTGTAAATTTTTATTTTGCAAGGAAGCAATCTTTAATGGGTCTACATCGTATCCTATAACTTGGTGTCCAAGTTCACATAAGGTTAATGCGGTAGTTGTGCCGACATATCCGGTTCCGATTATTAGTATTTTCAATAAAGCACCTCCTAAATTTAAAAATATACATAACAATATATGGGGGTGCATGAAAACAGGAAACGGCTGGTGCCTAACAGACTGTTGCCATTTCTGCAGATGAATTAATATGTAAAATTCTTAAAAGAAGAGGATTAATGTAGTGTGGTACTGTAGTAATACCTGTATTCAATGTTGAATGTTATTTAAGGGAATTAATTAAGAGTGTGCTTCTTTAAACTTATAAAATTTTTAATTAATCATGATTAATGAAGAATCGATAGACCGCCCTGTTGTTTGTAGCAGCTATCCGGTTCAATGAGGTGATCACCATGAGCGAGCAATGGCCAGATTATAGGATTTACAAGATATAATGAACATGATTTACCTGCATCTTACTAATCAATTGTCATACTTAGACTGAGTACCAAAAGGACAAGTGAATAAAAAATTATTACAACTCACGGAAAAACGCTAAACACCTGAAAAGGTATTTAGCGTTTTTCAATTTATACAATGTCTAATTTACTTTTTAATTCTAACTTAGTTTAGAATAATTTTTGTCTTGTCTCCCAAAATACAATTTGCTAAATTACTATTTAATCCCTTAATGTAAGTTTCTCTCCCAAAAATGGCATCAGTAAAGGTACAAGAACAATCTTTAATCACTGTCTCTTCAAGAAGAATACTATTTTGAATTTTACAGTTTTCTATAGAAGAACTTTTACCAATGGTTACAAATGGTCCGACTGTTGAATTGGTTACAGTACAGCCTGCCCCAATAACAACTGGTGGTATAATAGTTGAATCTTTTATATTTACATCATTCAAGTTTAACTTACTTGTTGTAGCAGTTATTTCACTTAAAATCCAATGGTTGGCAAGAAGCCATCTTTCAGTTGTTCCAACATCAGTATATGGTTTGGTGGTAATCGTATGTGAAATTGTTTGTCCATTGTCAATTAACCATTGTATAGCATCAGTAATCTCAAGTTCTCCCCTTGCGGAAGGTGTTATTTGATCAATTGCCTTAAAGATAGAGGGACGAAAAGCGTATGCTCCTATCACTGCCAAGTTTGACTTTGGAAATGATGGCTTCTCTTCTAATGTGATGATTTCTTGATTTCTGATTTCCGCAATACCAAAATCCTTTGGGGAATCAACCTTCGCTAACATGACGGAGCTGGTGATTCCTGGATCATCTAAATGATTCCTAAGTGTGATAAGGGACTCTTTAATTAAATTATCACCTAATAAAAGTAAAAATGGTTCATTATTTATATATTCTTCTGCCTGCTTTACTGCGTGAGCAATTCCTTTTGCTTCATGCTGAAAGATAAAAGTAACATTTACCGATTGATCATATCTAGAATTGATATAATCTATAATTTCGTACTGTAATGAATTAATAACTATTCCAATTTCTTTAATATTGGCCATTTTTAAGTTTTCAATACAATATTCCAAAACGGGTTTATTGGCGATAGGGAGCATTGTTTTTGGCTGTGTAAATGAAAATGGCTGCAACCGACTTCCTCTTCCTGCTGCTAAGATTATTCCTTTCAAGTGACTTCCACCACCATACGAATTAATCGCGTTTATAAAGTATATATATATTATATGAACTCATGTTGGCATTGTGCCTTACAATACAAAATGAGCGGATAAACATATAAAACAAGATTAAATAAAATGTAATTGATTATATTTACACACTTCAACTTAGGGTCTGAAACCAAGTAACCAATGAGAGAATGAAAACCGAAATATAAAGGAGAAAAATGTGAATAAACCTGATGTTTCTGTATTAATTCCTTCTTATAATCCTGGCCAGTTTCTTAGAAAAGCAATAGAAAGTGTTTTTTATCAGACCTATAAAGAGTGGCAAATTGTACTGGTAGATGATCATTCAACAGATAATAGTCTTTCAACTATTGATGAATATTTAAATGATTCTCGTGTGACTCTTCTAAAGAATAAAACCAATTTAGGCCAGTCCAAAACACAAAATAGAGGATTATCCCTTATCCAAACACCGTATATATTAAAACTAGATGCAGATGACTGGCTCTTACCAAATACAATGGAAAAAATGAGAAAAGAAATGGATCTTGTTTCTGAAAAGGTTGCCTTGATTTGGGGAAATAAGACCGATATATATGAAGATCAAGATGGAAACATTTTGCTTGAAGTACCGCGTATAGGTGGCCGTTCCTATAATAATCCATATGAATTTATGTTATCAAATGACGTCCCCTTTCCTAGATTTTATCGTACCTCTGCATTAAAAAGCGTAGGTGGATGGCCGACTGATGACCCCTGGGATGGCCGGCACATGGAGGATAGAAGAATAGATTATTTACTGATCGAACAATTTGAAATACATTGGATGAATGAAATGCTTTACAATTATCGGCAGCATCCAAATAATGCTACCAAAAAAATTGCTCTTTATAATGAAGTGTTTGAATGGCTCGTACATTATACCTTAAAAAAATGGGGAGATAAGTATGAACCTATTTTTAAGACTTATTGTGGATGGAGACAATTAGCCCAACTGAAGCCAAAGAAGAAAGGGTGTGACTTATAGTTACATCCTTTATTAGCGTAATATTAATGTAAGAAAAGTGAGTGAGGATAAGTAATTAATGGGAACATCCTATAGGATAATCCGAATGGACTCCATATATATCATACAGTGCTTTTATAGGTTTGTTCTATTCCTTCCCTTTTTATGTGGAAGGTTTTTGTTTTGATTCATAATTTCTAAAGGTAATCAATAAACCTAAAGATAGGAGTATAGAGAATATAGTTGTTAGGGTTGATCATAAAGTGGGGGGTGTGATTTATGTATGATCTTAGTTACTGGTGGAGCTGGATATATCGGTAGTCATGTAGTTAAAGAGTTAATTTACAGAGGTTATGAAGTTATTGTTTTAGATAATTTAATTGAAGGTCATAAAGAAGCAGTTCAAGCAAAGGCAAAATTTTTTAAAGGTGATATTCTGAATGAACGGGATGTGGATTCCGTTTTTTTACAATACCCTTTATCTGCAGTCATACATTTTGCCGCATATTGTTATGTAGGTGAATCAGTAAAAAATCCGGCCATATATTATGAAAACAATGTTCAAGGAACTCTAAATTTATTAAAAGTAATGAAAAAGCATCAAGTAAGAAACATTGTCTTTTCATCTTCATGCGCAGTATATGGAAATACGAATTCCTTAATTAATGAAAATCTAGAAACTAAACCAATAAATCCGTATGGATGGTCAAAGCTAATGTGTGAACAAATAATTAAAGACTTTTATAATGCATATAAGTTGAACTATGTAATATTGCGTTATTTCAATGTAGCAGGTGCTGATATTTTTGGCGAACTGGGTGAAGACCACAATCCAGAAACACATTTAATCCCAAGTATTCTAAAACATCTAACTGGTAAAAAGGAAAGTATACAAGTCTATGGAAACGATTATGAAACCAAAGACGGGACTTGCATAAGAGATTATATACATGTAACAGACTTGGCAAATGCTCATGTTAGAGCACTACAGAATATGATGAAAAATGATGATACACAAGAGATTTATAATGTTGGAAATGAGAAAGGGTACTCGGTTAAAGATATTATCCAAGTGTGTGAAAACGTTACTAATAAAAAAGCAAAAGTAGAATATGTAAAAAGGAGAGAGGGAGATCCTCCCATATTAATCGCAAGTTCTTTGAAAATTAGGAAAGAGTTAAACTGGAAAGCCAAATACGAACTTGAACAGATGATTGAAACTGCATGGAAATGGTTTTCAACCCATCCGAATGGGTACACAAAAAAGTGAAATAGCGTATTAAGTAAGAAAGGAGCCGTTTATGGTTTCAATAATTACTTGTACCATGAGAGATCATTGTATGGAAAATATTTTTCAAAATTACCTAAATCAATCCTATGAACCTAAGGAACTAATTATTATTTTAAATCATGATTGCATGAACATTGATAAATGGAAAGAAAAAGCATTAGCATATAAAAATGTTTCCGTATATCAATTGCAACAAGATACCAGCTTAGGATCTTGTATTAACTTTGCTATTGAAAAGGCAAAGTTTGATCTTATAGCAAATTTTGACGATGATGATTACTACAGTTCATATTACTTAGAAAAATCAGTTGAAAATCTCCATAAACTGAATGTAGATGTAATAGGAAAAACATCAGTGTATATCTATTTAAAAGATAGACAAATTTTAGCTGTATTTAATCCTAATAATGAAAACCAATTTGTGAATGATCAGAAGAGTTTTGGAAAGCAATATCTTCAAGGGGGAACTTTAATTTTTAAAAAGAAAGTCCATGAGATAGTAAAGTTTCCAGATCAAATAAAAGAGGTTGACCGTGTTTTTAGTATGGATTGTGTTAAAAGAGGGTTTAAAGTTTATTCCTCAAATAAGGATGAATTTGTTTATATCCGAAGTGATGATGAAGGGCAGCATACTTGGCAAGTGCCAATTGATATTATTATTAATGTAAGCAAGTTTATTGCAAATACTAGAAATTTTAAAGCCTATATATAACAGATTATAAGTTAACTTATTGTATCTTGGAAAACGGGGAGTAGCTGGAGGAGATTGTGATGGTTTCAATTATTTCTTGCACGATAAGGCAGAAATGCTTAGATAATATCTTTCAAAACTATAACAGACAAATTTGGGAGGATAAAGAATTAATAATAGTATTAAATAATGATCAAATGGATATCGGAAAATGGAATAAAGAAGCACAAGTATATCCTAACGTTTCCGTATATCAATTACCTGAATCAGTGACTCTTGGTGAATGTATTAACTTTGGGGCACAAAAGGCAAAACATCCTTATGTAGCTAAATTTGACGATGACGACTACTATTCGCCATACTATTTAAAGCACAGCATGAAGGCATTCGAGGAGACGGATGCATCGGTTGTAGGGAAAACTACTATTTACATGTTTTTTAAAAAGCAAAAATTGCTTACATCGTTTAACCTTAATAAATTTGGTGGCGCATTAGCGGATAACGAAAGTAAATATAATAATAATTTATTAATGGGTGGAACATTGATTATTAAAAAAAATGTTTTTAATAAGGTGCAGTTTGCGAAAACAAATATTGCCGAAGATGCTGATTTTTGTTTAGCATGCATTAATAATGGTTTCACACTATTTTCTACAACGAAAGAAAACTATGTGTACTTAAGAAGTGGTGAGCCTAATGACCATACATGGAAAACTAAGAATAATACACTCTTAAAATTATGCAATGTAATTGTAAACACAGAACATTTTGAACCACTTATAACAAAAGTATACGAATAATAAAAACAAGTTTAGCAAGTCTTATAATTTTTTTCTATCGGTTAGAGTACAGAGATTTTATTTAAGGTATCAGTTAAAGCCTATACAAAAAAGTGTTACAGCAACTTTTTAATTGAAACCTTACTTTGAATCCAGTATTCATTGTATACGGTACAAGTTAGAACTTTATATAGGGTCATAAACAGTTTTCCTAAAATTAATAAAACATGAAATCAGACTTAATAAAAGCCTGATTTCATGTTTTATTAATGTAGAACTTGTATACCTATAATATTTTCGCAGTCAATTATAAATGGGTATCCCTCTAAAAGAAATGTAGCACAGCAAGTTTTATGATCTAAACGTAAGAAAGCAAGTTCATCTTCAAAAAACTCATCTCCACCCTTTAGAACAATTTTAACTAAGGATCCTGTACATAATTTTTTTAAAACATCACAAGCGCAACCCTTGCACTTATGAAAAGGTTTAACGTTGTTGCAGTTATTGTCAAATAAACTCATTTAGTTTCCTCCTTTATATTTCATTAATAAAATGAAAGGCGTAGTATACTATATTTCTTAAGACCTGATTTTGTATAGCCTAATACCTATCAATATAAAAAAAGATATCGAGGGACGAGTACTATTTTCCAATATTTTGTCGTTCTTGATCAGTCTATTTCATTTTGAACGGAGAGATCAGATGTATTCTATATCAAAAAAGAAACGGCTGATTTTATAGTCAGCCGTTTCTCCATTCTCGTATAAAATTAGTCTTCTAATTCAAAGAAAATGGCGTCAATCTTGCGGCAATCAAGAGTAAAGATTACTCTATCGCTATTTCTTCTAGCAATGAAAGTTGCACAGCAAGTTTTAGAGTCAAAACTGATGAAATTGATATCATCCAAATCGTTGTTGAGCTCTTTTCCATTAATAAGAATAGCCTCAATCTCTGTTCCTACTCTTAGGCCTCTAAGCTGGTCACAAGCACAACCCACACAATTGTTTTCTTCTGCAGCGGCTGCAGCATTATTACATCCACAACCATTTTTTAATAAACCCATTTTGTTTCCTCCTTGTTGAATCCTTCCTGATAACTCAGGCTTAATATAATATATTTGGTTGGACGAGTTTTTGTATGGATTTCTACCTAGCTTGTACAAAAAAGGCTTTTTACTAGCTCCAAAATATAAAATTAGATAGTTCTTATTTTATTTTCCACATTGCAATTTAAAATCCTCAATAAATAAAAAAGCTGCCATTGCAGCTTTTTAAAAGTTAATTACACAGCATACCAAGTAAAACCTGTTGTTTTTGGAGCAATTTTAGGGTTAAGTCTAACACCATTTTTTCGGACAGCTCAGTGAATGTAAATTCTCTAGTTAACGGTTTTGAGTTACATTTTTTGCACATGCATTTTACGCATTTTTCACATTTTTTTGGTTTATCCTGACTGCAGTCTGGACACTTAGCAGGTTTTGTAAATATATCAGCAAAAAAGGAATCATTAGCAAATAATGATGAAGGTTTAACACCTTTATTACTTTGATTATTACACCATCTGCACGGTGTTTTACGACATTTTATACATTTGATAATTCTGCACTCTTTTTCAAATGGAATGTGTTCAATGTGAGATTTATGCTCGATGAATTCATCAATTTCAATAATATCAGAACGAACAATCTCACAAAAAGGGAGCTCGTTAAAATGTTCTGTACTATGCTGGTGGAATTGAGACTGGTCGTTAGAAAGTAAACGATCTTTTTCAGGGAAGCCTTTTCCAAGTGGCTGAGACGTGAAGTATCCAAATTCATCCCGCGTGTCTAAAAAGGGCCCTACCGCAGGGCTTCGAAAACTTTCAATTTGCACAACACAATCGAAAGGGACATCCACGGTTAAAGATTTTATCGTAGACAATATTTCTTTTGCGCAGTCCACTTTTGGATTGGCAGCATATTGAATATTTTTGCGTACAAATCCGCTCAGAAATAGATTGCCAGATGTAGTGCTCCCTTTAGGTTGAACGAGACGACACTGGGTGATGAAGACCTTTTTTTTAATTTGCTTAATTTCGAGAACTTCTTCCCCTTTTGGAAATTCTATTTTTGCATGCATCGGTATTTGAACAGTGAACTTTTGCAGCAAGACAGGTACCGTAATAATTGTCCCATCGGTTGGGTCTGCATCAAGGATTGCTTTACAAACATTCATTGATGTTGTTCTGGGAAAGGGATTAACACTCAATATTTTTCCTCCTTAATTTATTATGCAATTTATTGTATGCTAATTGCATTTGATTGTATGGACGAATACCCTTGCCTGGACAAATTCATTACTTGCTGATCAAGCTTCCATTTAGACACAAAAAAAAGAGCCATATAGGCTCTTTTTTTCTTATCAGTCAGTAGGACCCAAAGAAGCAATACGAACTTGTTGAAGTTGCAATAATTTTACTGTCAATTCTAGAACCATTTTTTCTGAAAGTTCTGTAAAAGTTCGTTCACCTACTATAGAGTTAGGATCCGTACCCATCGGTAGTGCAAGATCTGTTAGAGGGGTTAATGCCTCATCGATTTCGATAATATCCGCTTGGATAAGCTCACAGAAAGGCATCTCGTTGAAATATTGAGTGCTATCCTGATGGAATTGAGAGAGGTCAGTTCCATGTAAACGATCTTTCGCAGGGTTGCCATCTGGCAGTGTACGAGAGACCAAGTAACCCCAATCTGCTCGTGTATCATAAAAAGGTCCAACAGGATTAGTTAAGAATTCATCGACTTCGGTTACACAGTCCCATTTAACGTCTACCGTAAGTGATTTAATGGTAGATAGAACTTCTCCATCAGCATCAGCAACTGGAAGAGATGCATATTGAATATTTTTGCGAACGAAACCAGCGAGATAAACTTTAGGTCTAAAATCTCTTTGACCTTCTCTAGGTTGTCTGTTAAGAAGTTTACACTGAGTAACAAACGTCTTTTTACCGATTGTTTTCACCTCTAAAACTTCTTCACCATCTGGAAATACAATTCTAGCATGCATTGGAATTTGAACTGCTAACTCCGCTAATACTACAGGAAGTTTAACATAGGTTAACTCACTTGCAGGGATTACTTCGGGAGTTACAGGTTCAGAATCACAAACATGTTTCGAAGTAGAATTTGTTGGAAATGGACTTACGCTCATTTATTTTCCTCCTTGATTTTTCTTTGTTTTCCGGGAACAAATTTTGAACTTGCTCCCTTATATAGAAGATGCAATTTCAATAGAATTGAGGCGGCGAATCAACCATGTCTTTCGCCTTTTTTTTAGTACAACCTTCATTTTTCTATAAAAACTTTGACAGCATTTAATTAAGAAGCAAAATAAAAAGAGCACAAGGCTCTTTTAAAGGCTAATTCTTAACTTCCACACCATGGACAATGCTTTTCTTGAATGACACAGAAAATTTCAACACATTCTATACATTCACAATGACAATGACACTCTTTTTCACAATGATGATGTTTTTTATCACATGTAAACAGCGTTTTTGGCTTCCAGCAAGAGTCGTGTTTTTTGCAATGGCAATCAACTTGTTTGTCCATCCAGTTAGATTTACAGTCATGTTTTTTATTGCAGTGACAATCATGATGTTTATTCCATTCATGTTTTTTATTACAGTGACAATCATGATGTTTATTCCATTCATGTTTCTTATTACAGTGACAATCATGATGTTTGTCCCAATATCTATTTGACATATATTACACCTCCTAGATGTTTACTAGTAGGTTGTCCTACCGATATTACAGTAGATGAAAAGATTGAGAGAATGGTAACGGCAGCAATCCTGCTTCTCTATAAAAAGGCTATTTATAGAATGTCTTTTTCCATCAAATAAAAAAAGCCGCTCTATCGCAGCTTTTTTATTTATTCTTATTCGGCTTCCACTTTACTTTTCCACACGAGCTGCAGCCCTTTTTTGCTTGCTTGGTAAAAAGGGTTTTTACTTTTGTCGAAGATTTAGATTTATTAGTTTTTATTTCATTGAAAAGATGCTGTACATCTTCCTTATTCACTTTCCATCTCTCCTTTGTTTGTATATCCTGCTGTCTTTTCTAGTATATTCTCGATTTAAGGACGAAGTGTGTTCTTTTGAATGAAATGGACTGATGACTGATGTTTTATTAGGATCGGTGTTACTTTGGCTGAATGGATGGATCGGTTGAGATTGATTTAGTGTTGACGAATTAAAAGGGTTAATAGGTTCCAATCTTCTGTTGTTTACTAAGCCAGGATTATAAGGCTTAGGAACATTACTTGTTATTAACGAACCAGATGCAGAAAAAGGTCTGATTTGTGGAACAGCTATTTTTTGTCCTGATCCATCTAGGGTATTTGGCTGATTCTCCATTTTCTCTTCTATGGATTCTTTAGCAGGAGATAAAATTGAAGCTTTATCAGGATCAGGAGTAACTGATTGAGTTGCGTCCATTGATTTATAGTCTGAAAGTTGAATAGAAGCAAAGCGGTCATTAATCTTATCCAATACCTTTTCAACACATGTAAAAAAGGTAGCCTCTGAAATAGAAGTTAATGCTTCAAAATGTGATCTTAAGAAAGTTTGAACGATTAAATAACTAATCCACTCTGTGGCTTGTGTATCAAAAGATGGTTGAATAGCTAAAAAGAGTGGACCATCCTTTCTTTTTAATGTAATTCCTTTATGAATGGCGGTTTGAACAGTAAATCGTGTATCTTTCGTTGGATTGAGATAATACAGTTTTTGGTCAGGCGTTTTTAATGCTAAAGGCATAGGGTGGTTTTCATGAAAATCGACATAAAACCTTTGGTCGCATTTTTCACGATCATCCGTAGTGATTGTAATTCCGGTATGTTGCAAAAGTTGATTAAGCTCTATTACTTTTTGTTGTGTTAGGCCATGTATTCCTAACATAAAAGTGGAGAGAGCACCTGTAATTTTATTATCATCTTCAGACATCTTCAAACCCCAATATGGCAATAAAAGTCGGATCGCTTCATATTCTAATGATGTCACATCGCATACTTTACGATTGTTATACCACAGTGTATTCATATTTGTTCCTCCCTAACTGTTGTCTACAAAAATAGGCAGTCGTACTTGTGTCATAACCCACTCTATTCCCATAGTATGTATGGAATCTTCAGAACATGATGAGGAAAGGAAGGGAAACAATGGGAAACAACCACAAACACTTGCAGGATGAGTGTATCCGCGTACAGAAAGTTTACGACTGGGTGACGGATGCACTAAGCGTAAGAAAAACTGTATCTTTTACTCATGAACAAATTGCAAAAATAGAAGATGCTCTAGATGATCCTAAGCGTCGTCCGTTAAGAATCATTACAAAAGTACCTAAAACTCCACCAGCATTCCCGCTTTCAAACGATTCACATGATGAATGTGCAGAACATTTTCTATGCGAACAAGTAGGAGATAAGAGAGATGTAACAGTTGCACTAAACGGTGGGTTTGCGGATGCACAGCTAGTTGAGCTCCTGTTCACAACAGATATAAAGGTGAAAGTTGTAGACCGCAACGGAGTAGAAGTTACAGAACTTTTAGTAAATGCTTCTGTTTTTGAATCTTTTGTACTGTGCTTTCCAGATGGAACAGACCTTTACTGCCGTATTACAAAAATCTTTGCCCGTGTACCGTCTGGTACTGTTCTGTTGAACAGTCCAGCACCAACGTCTTTCCCACTAGATATTACTTTCTGTGTCGACATCCAAGTTGAAGCTGAAGTAAAACTAGAGGTATTGGCTAAGTTCTGCTCTCCTCGTGAAAACGACTTAGAAGCAGAAGAAACTGTAAATGAAATGTGTCCGGCGGTAACGTTCCCTGAACAATGCCCTGACATCTTCCCAAGACCCGACTGTGTGTGCAAAGCAGAAGGAGAAGCAAGCGGGTTAACAAGCGAATCAGGTGGAGCAACTGAAACTGGCCGTGCGTCAATACTGGTTGATATTTGTCCGAATTTCCAGCTGGTTAACAGTAAATTCTTGCTGAACTTTAATGATACGGACACATCTGATGGCGAAAGAGACTTTAGCTTTACAGCAACAGAATTTAACCAAGACACATTATGCTGCGATAAATTCATGGGTGGAAAGAAATTAACGATCTCCGGAAAAGGAAAAGTTAATAACCATCATAAAAAAGGAGAAAAACTTGACTTTAATTTAGCTCTAGTTGACACTCCGAATGGCAGTATGTTCGAGGTTGAATTGATTAACTCACATGGCAAGAAAGTATTTACAACAGGAACAGTCACAGTTGATAACGGTGAAATCTCTGTTGAAAATTGCTTGCAGCACCATTAATACAATAGATTTGAAGAGTAAAAAGGACCACTGGAAACCAGTTGGTCCTTTTTGTTAGAGAAAAAAAAGTGAACGATTGGATAGGGGTTACATACAATAAGGAAAGAGCCTAATTTGCAAGGGGGAAGATGCATGGGGACAAAGGATAAATTAAGCTATGAGCGGCTCATATCAAGAGTAGAATATTATAAAGAAAAAGCACTGGATTTAGAAAAAAAGCTGGTCTTTGCTGAGGAAACCATCGAACGATTAGAGAGTGAAACAAATAAGGATAACACCCTTCAACAAATCGAAGAAAAGGAAATAGAGCTTCAGAAACTACGTACTCAAGTAGAGGAGCTAACAAAAAAGCTGAATCGTTTAGAAGAACATGAAATGGAAAAACGTATTCAAGGGTATGAAGAATTATTAAAAAGTATTCAAGATGAAATAAATGATAAGGATCAGCAAATTGATCTTTATCAGCAGCGTATTAAGAGTATGGAAAAACGAATAAACATTAATCGGACATCTGAGCCTGTATTTGAAGATTTTCCACAGGAAGATGATTCTAAGTCTGAACCAAAGAAAAAACAGGGCTTGAATTGTATGAGCTACTTCGATTATTCCGTTATTTATACAAAAGAGAATAATGGTTTTGTACGAGGCTCATTTTATCTTGAGAATATAGGAACAGAAGCATTAGAGAACCCATATATCTGCTTTCGGTTCCAACCTGCTGAAACTTGCGCGCTAAAGGGCAAGATTGTCTCATTAATCGCTTCTCCTTCACAAGATGAAATGCGACAATCCATCTGGATGTACATGGATAACGAATGGGCAGAAAAAGCAAAAGAACGTGGAGAGATGTGGATCTGCCCACTTCGTGAAACAAAATTCAAGACCGGTGATAAGCTTTCGCTGGATGATTTTCAGATTCCTTTTAAGAGCACTATAGATAAAAATATTACGGTGGAAGCATTTGTTTATTTTAATAAACAAAATTATCGAGCTAAAGCAGTAAATCATATAGCTATCAATTTTTAGTGAGACAGCCTATAACCAACTCGTTAGACATGCATAAGATGTACTATACGAGGAGGTTGAAACATGGAAGAATGTTTTTACTGTAAGAAGAAGAAAAAACACAAGAAGGTTCATGCTGATAAAGTAATCATCAAGGCAGATAAAGTTGTTGTAATCCATGAAAAGAAGGATCATTGCGAATCTTCTAGCTCTAGCTCTAGTTCTAGCAAACATGAATCTTGTCACAAGCATGAATCTTCATCTAGTTCTAGTTCATGCTCTAGCTCTAGCTCCAGCTCCAGCAGCAGCTGCTTTTACGATCCGTGGGCTTAAGCACTCTAGAATGAATTTTTAGGGCACTCTTGTTAAAAGAGTGCTCTTTCTTTTTGAAAACGAATATTTTAGAAGGAAAAGGGAATAGGAAGAGGAATAGATAGGAAAGGGGATGTTGCATATGGGATATATTTTACCGTATATACCGATTCAGCGAATGCAATATGCTAGTCGAATGGAAAGACCAGAACAAGGTTTACCGATCGTATCGAAAGTACCTCCTATTCAAAATAACAATGTTCACACATTTAGCCACAACAAAAAGTCCGACATAGAAAAACAGAAACGTTTTGATCAAATTCTAAGTGAAATAGAAGGAAAAGGATTATTTTTAAACGAAACCATCTAGAGGGTTTCTTTTTTTTGCTTTTCTATATATGAGTATTGCTTCTGCTCATTCAGCTCAATCTTTCTAAGACAAGTTGATTGAATTGGAAGGTGTGAGACTACGGCGAGAACGAGCACTAAGGTGAGCCCCATAAAGGCAAAATGGCAAGGGGCTCACACCACCTGTTCCTCGGAAAGAAAGCACCTAAGACGAAAATTAACTACTTTAAGAAACATCAAGGGATACCAAAACCGCTTTAGGCAATTTTTGATTGTTGCTTAGAAATTTTTTTATTGTCTTCTTTGAAAAGTTGGTTGTAGTGGAAGGTGGGAGACTCCTGCGGGACAGGCGGGCAGGTGAGACACTTAAAAGTGAAACGTTAAGAATGTGGCTCACCGCCTGCCCCGCGGAAAGCGAGCACCTGGAGCGGAAAGCAACACCTCCCAATAGCAACAAAGTTTGCGAAAACAGCTTTTCTTACATAACAAAACAGTTTAATCTACTAATACATTGGAGTGTTTAAAATGGAATTTAAAGAAATAGCAGCAGGGTGCTACTATTTTAATAGCGCTGTAAATATAGGCTATATTGTAAATGAAGATAGAAGCAAGGGGATGTTAATTGATGCAGGTCTAGAATCTTCAGCCGCAAAAAAAGCGGTTCAGCATCTTGTGAAAGAGAATCTGCCCATTACCCATCTCTTTATCACGCATGCTCACGCAGATCATTTTGGGGGAGCTCTATATATTCAAAAAAATTTTAACGTACATACGATCGCTCCCCCTTTAGAAGAAGCGATTATGAGAAACTCGATCCTTGAACCCATCTATTTATTTAACGGGAACTCCCCTTTAAGTGAGATGAGGAATAAATTTTTGGAGGCCCCTTCTATAAGGGTGGATGAGATCAGCGCGGAAGGGATATGGGACAAAACATTCCCACTTGAATTTATTGCTTTGCCGGGGCACAGTCATAATCAATTTGGCGTATTGTACAAAGGGATTTTCTATGCGGCAGATGCATTTTTAGGCAGTGATATTCTTGAAAAGCATAAGATTCCTTTTATAGTAAATGCCACAGAGAATCAGGAGACATTAATAAAATTGAAAAACATGAACATAGAAGGAATGGTTCCTGGTCATGGGAAATTCACCAAGAAGTATCAGCAAGTCATTCAAGAGAATATTAATGTTCATGAAAAAATAGCCACCCAAGTTCATTCTATCATTGCTGAATCAGGTGAGTCCGGAATATCTTTAGAGAACTTAATAGCGGAAATGCTTACGCTACATAATATAAAGCCTGCTAATATCGGGATGTATACTCTTTTTAGAACAGCTGTTTCCGCCTATTTCATACAGCTTGTTGAAGAAGGAAAAGCGATGTATAAAATATGGGAAGGAAAACCAGTTATTTTTTCGGATCAGTAATAGGCATAAATAATAGTTTTCCTTCTGACATTTCGGCGTAAACAACTTCTTCAAGAGAAGAATAGCCCTGTTTATGAAGCTGTTCCATTAGTTCTTTTTTTGAGATGCCTGCCGTTGAAAGATTATCATGATTAAGTTCTCCATCTAATATTAAAGTTACTGGTAATTCAGGCTGCTGCTGGCTATTCAAATTCATATCTTGTCTGTTTGGAGGACCGTATTGATATTTTGGCAAAATACTTAGTGACCCATTGGATTCTAAAATGGCATATTCTACTTCTCTTAATCCAAAAAAGCCTTTTTGGCGCACTAGGTTTTGCAGCTGGTTAATATCGAGTTTGCTTTTCTTTAACATTTCACGGTCGATCATGCCTTTACGAATAACAATCGTAGGAGCTCCTTCAAGAAACTTACGAGTACCTTTGAATTTCTGTGAGATGATTTCTACGACGTAAACCATTGTTCCCCAGATCAAAATAGCATACAAGATAACAAAGATAGAAGTTTCGTCATCATACATGGCATTGCCTACTAATTCACCTAAAAAGATAGACGAAATGAAATCAAAGGGTGTAATTTGTGAGATTTGCGTTTTGCCTAAAATCTTTGTGAGTATAAAAAGAGCAACAAACCCCACGATTAGTTCGGTCGTTAACTGTCCAACATGAATGTCCATCAACCATTGTCTCCTCAAAAATATGAATTATTGTACAGTTTTGACGAGAATAGATGTTTATAAACGAAAAAAGTATTGAAGCCGTCACGTGGACGATTTCAATACTTTTTTCATTGCGACATGAGGTATGTTGGCATCTAGAAAAGGTTCTTTAGAAGTGGTGCTGTACCCGAGTTTTTTATAAAAGTCTTCTGCTTGAGTTTGTGCATATAATATAAGGCTGGAATAAGACCGTTCGAGTGCACTTTCTTCCATTGCCTTCATCAATTCTTCGCCTAGACCCTTTTTACGATGAGAAGAAAGGACGCAAACCCGTTCAACTTTTCCTTCACCGTTTACTTCTCGAAGCCTGGCTGCTCCAACAGGCTTTTCGTTTTCGTAAAGAACAAAATGAAGAGAAGCATCTTCATTTCCATCAATTTCTTCACTTTCATCAATCTGCTGTTCACGAACGAATACATCTTTTCTGACAGATAAAGCATCTTGAAAGCCATGTTCGTTCGTTGTGTATGTCTTAATCAATCTGCTTAAACTCCTTTTCCAAGTCGAAATGTTTCATATACAGTCCAAGATCCGTTATCAAGCTGATAAAGCAATTGAAAACGGTCAATTCTTTCTTTGTGTTCAATGTCAATCATACGAAGACGTTCTAGCACATCAGAATGCTCTTCATCAGATAATTTCTGTCCGAGTGTCAGATGTGGCACAAAATTGTAAGGCTGCTGATGTTCAAGAGGACCTGAGTACAGCTGATCGTGCAATGAACTTAATTCTTCAGCTTCGTTTACTTTTAAGTAAATTGCATTATTAACAGGGTGGAAGGAGCCAACCTTGTTAATCATTATTGAAAACGGATTAATGTTTTGAGCAACAGATGAGATATAGGAAATCTGATCCTGAAGCTCTTCTTCAGTCGCCTCGAAGGGTTCCTTTAAAGTGATGTGAGGTGCGATAAGGGCATAATGTGGATCGTACCGTTTTCGGTAGGAATTTACTTTATCTTGTAGATTTTTTGATGGAAAAATAGCAATACCGTATTTCATAATTCTTCCTCCCTCATCTTTTGAACTAGTATACCAAATATTCTATTTATTTCCCACAGTTAGTGATTGTTGTAAAGAAACATTAACGCAGGAACTAAATCTTTCTGCCAGTTTACCCACAGGTGATTTCCTTGAAACTCAGCATATTCATAATCCAATGCTAAATTATTTAACAAGTTTTTTATCGTTCTATTTGGAGTTAAAAAGTCGCGCGTAATGCCTTCTGGGTTCGTAAATTGATCTTCTTCGTCTCCAATAGAATGGTAGATAGTTAATGTTTGGATCTGTTCGATAGCCTCAACAGTCTCAATGAGGCTATCAGGGACATAAGGTGATTGAAGAATAACTTTGCCAAACGTATTGGGATACAAAAGGCTTAATTTAAAAGCCACATAACCGCCTAATGAATCACCAATTAAGCCCATTCCAGCACCTAATTGAAGTGTGTTGAATTTTTCGTTTAGGTAAGCTGTTAGTTCAAATGCCATAAAACGTATATAGTTTTCGTGTTTTTCACCCGCAGGATCATATTTCGCTTTTCGATCTTCAATCCCTTTATGATTAACACCTATGATAATGCAGCTTTGCATTTGATCTTCTTCCATAAGTCTATCAGCGGTTTTTGCCAGCTTTCCTAATTGAAAGTAATCTCTGCCATCTTGTGCAACAAGAATTGGATATTTAACAAGCGGAGTGAACTTGGAAGGAAGGTAAATTAATAAGTCAATTTCTTCATCCAAATATTTGCTATAAATCTTATCATCTGTAATAGAACCCTTAAGTATGGCCATAAAATGGACCTCCTTTGCTGACATTTATCATAAATTATAAGCGTTTTCATTCAACTCGTATAATTGTAACACATAATGATATAATGAAAGAATCAATACGAATGCAGCCATACAGTGAACATAAAAAATGAGGTGAAGTCTGTTGAAAAATAGAGTGCACAGTCGTGAAGTCGAGGCAGCTGCAAGAAGGCTGCTGAATGAAAGAGGCGTCACCATACCAGAAATTGCAGATATAGTGTATGAAATGCAGATTCCGTTTTCACCAGGTTTAACAAAAGATGAATGTATTGAAAGTGTAGATGCTGTATTAATGAAGCGGGAGATCCAGCATGCTATTTTAGTAGGGGTTGAACTTGATATTTTGGCCGAACAAAAAAAGCTTTCTGAACCTTTGCAGAGCATTGTGGAACAAGACGAAGGGTTGTTCGGCGTGGATGAAACGATCGCCCTAGGCGCTGTATTTGGATATGGAAGCATTGCAGTTACAACGTTTGGGCACTTGGATAAATTTAAGATGGGAATCATTCAAAAGCTCGATACGAAGATAGCAAACGGAAAAGTTCATACTTTCTTGGATGACTTGGTTGCAAGTATTGCAGCCAACGCCTCAAGCCGGCTTGCACATAGACTTCGAGATAAACAAGAGCGTTTAACAGCTGAAGAAATTGCTCAGCATGAGAATGAAGAGAAGATTGGGTAATAGATTGTATTAAGCCTCCTTTTAGTGGGAGGCTTTTATAGTTGAAGAAGCAACAATTGTCGAATGGCCTATAAAAAGAATTTAAAGGCCTATAAATCTTTTTTTAGGGCCTTTAAAACTTCATATGGGCCTATAAATTGATTTGAAGGGCCTATAAATCTTTCATACGCGCCTATAAACTTTAAAAGGATTAATACGCTTAATAAAAAATGATTGACAGAGCAATAATGGTGTCGTATATTTTAAAATATCTTAAAAGATTGCTAGAAACCGATTAAGACCTGTTAGCTCAGTGGGAGAGCACTTCCTTGACAGGGAAGGGGTCGGGGGTTCAAGTCCCTCACAGGTCACCATAACAACATACATACGTAAACTTCTTATCTAGTTGATAAGAAGTTTTTTTGTTTTTAGTCTCTTTATAGCTAGTTTGTGAGTGTCTGGGTTATAGGACCCATTTGCATCTGTTGGTTTTGTCGACTCGCCGATATATGAGCAAAACTCGCCGTATTCTAGCTGAAATTCGCCGGAATAAGTCCAATATTTCTAGAATTAATCCTTAAATTTCTAGAATTCGTTGTCTATATACCCCACTCAGTATAAGTGAACCTGTTTTCATAACCGAAATTCGCACCTATATTCAAATTTGGACGAACTTTTTAAGTCGTCCTACATAAAATATAGAGAAATATGATTCATGGTTTTTGAAAGGAGAACACTTTTTTGGGTTTATTTAAACGCCCTGGCATTTTTGCTAAAAAGGGAATGGGTATGCCTGCAGCTGGTGCAATGGGAATGGGTCCAATGGGTCCTACGATGGGTGCAATGGGAATGGGTCCAACTATGGGTGCAATGGGACAAATGGGTGGTCCAGTAATGGGAGCTATGTCACAGATGCCGCAGATGGGCGCTTTACCATCACAATATTATCCCCCGCAAGTTTTGCCTGCGCAATATAGTCCTACAAATCAACAAGTTCAATATAATCAGCAAGATGTTTATGTTCCGATGATCCATCCAACTCAAACAACACAAGTAAATCAGATGAACTACAAATATGTACATTATTTCCCGCAGAACACGAACGTCCTAAACCAGGCAACGCAGCAAAATATTATGGGAACAACTCAACCTATGCTGCCCCCATGTCCTTGTCCGCCACCATGCCCGCCGCCATGCGGCCCATGGCGCAAGAAATAATGTTTAAGCTGTCGACGTTGTCGGCAGTTTTCTTTTTGTTTACGTCCTTCTAAACAGAATTAGTTTTGAAAGTGAACAAAGATAGGGAATAAATAGAGTAATACATATATATGATGGAGGTTTTGAACCATGAAAAATGACGATAAAGTGGTAATTGTAACAGGAGCTGCCAAAGGGATCGGAAAACAAATTGCGATCGATTTTGCTAAAGCAGGGTGGATTCCATCATTAATTGACTACAATGCAAACGAACTTGAGTTAACACTAGAAGAAGTTCGTCACATACAACATAAGGCGATAAGTATTACGTGTGACGTCAAAAATCCTGAAGAAATCATAAAAGCTGTGACAGAAACACATGATAAACTTGGTAAAATCAATTGTTTGGTTAATAATGCAGGACTTTCAAAATGGAAATCTCCCTATGAATTAACAGTTGATGAATGGGATGAGATTATAAACACCAACTTAAGAAGTGTCTTTCTTTTTTCAAGAGAAGCAGCTAAATTTATGTCTCAATCTGGCGGTGGCTCGATAATTAATATGGCATCAACTAGAGCGTCAATGTCTGAGTCGAATTCTGAAGCTTATGCTGCGACAAAAGGTGGAATTGTTGCGTTAACTCACGCTCTGGCAGCTTCATTCACTGGCGACTTCATTACAGTTAACGCTATAAGCCCTGGCTGGATTCATACAGGAAATTATACAGAGCTGCGAGAGATTGACCATGATCAGCACCTTTCTAAAAGAGTAGGAGTTCCATCTGATATTTCGAGAGCTTGTTTATTCCTTGCTCAAAGTGATAATAATTTTATCACAGGGGAGAACATTACAATCGATGGCGGAATGACTAGAAAAATGATTTACGAGCATTAATGTTTCCTATAGGGAAAAAGATTGCTCTAGACCCACCCGGAATCCATTCTTTATGATGTAAAAGGTATCATTGAACGAAGGAGAATAGAGAATGCAATCTGATCAGCAAAAAAGAGTGGAACGCGGTGTTTATATTAGTTTAGGAGCATATATTTTTCTTTCTATCGTAAAACTTGTGTCAGGATTCATATACCATTCTGATGCCTTAGTTGCTGACGGATTGAACAATGCAACAGATATTATTGCTTCAATAGCAGTATTGATTGGTCTTAAAATTTCACGAAAACCTGCAGATGAAGATCATCCGTATGGTCACCTGCGTGCAGAAACTATAGCATCAATGGTAGCTTCTTTCATCATGGTTGTTATCGGTATTGAAGTACTGATCTCATCTATTAAAAAAATGTTTCAAGGGGTTGAAACAGAGCCTTCACTAATAGCGGCTATAATCGCATTGTTCGGTGCAGCGGTTATGTTGGTCGTTTATTTTTATAACATTAAAGTTGCAAAAGAAACAGATAGTCAAGGCTTAAAGGCAGCAGCACTAGATAACCGTTCTGATGCCTTTGTAAGTATAGGTGCAGCTGTTGGGATATTTGGGGCGCAAATCGGTTTACCATGGCTAGATCCTGCTGCAGCGGTTTTGGTTGGTCTCATTATCATTAAGACCGGATGGGAAATTTTTACCGAGACGTCTCATAATCTTTCTGACGGATTTGATTATGAAGAAGGAAAAGAAATGGAGCACAAAATTCTAGATGTTGAAGGCGTTGAGAATGTTGGAGATCTTAAAGCACGTAAACACGGTAACCGAGCAATCATTGATGTTACGATCAAAGTTGATCCTTCTTTAAACGTTGTTGAAAGCCATGAAATCACAGAGAAGATAGAAGATACCATTAAAGAAGCATACAATGTTGAAAGTATTCAAATTCATGTTGAACCAGAAGACGGCAAAGACAATGGAAAACCTTAAACTAAGCTGCGCTCAATAAACTCAATTCGATTTCCAAACGGATCACGAATGGTGAAGCGATTAAAACCTGGGATGGGAAGTTCATCTTGAATCTGTATATTATGAAGAATGAGATGGTCGCGTAATTTTTGAAGGCTTTCAACTAAAAAAGCTGGATGATGTTTACCTTTATAAATCTGGTCTTCAACACCTATGTGGAGCTCTTGATGACCTACTTGAAACCACATCCCGCCATTTTTTTGAAGAGCTTTAGGCTTTGTGATTTCCTGAAGCTGCAAGATCCCTCGATAGAAGTCTTTTGCTTCCTTTTCTTTATGGTGTGGAATGCATAATTGAACGTGATGGATGCCGTTAATTTTCATTTTTCTTACCCCCACTGAATAATTAATTGAAGTATAAGCATAACAGTTACAGTCCGCATTAGGATTGTAACTTGTTTTGTTTTTAATCGGGGTGCTAATTTAATGGCAGCTTGTGCCCCGCAAATACTGCCAATCGTTAGTGGAATAGCAACACCCCACATATAATGACCAGCAAACAAATACGTGAAAACAGCTCCTGTGCAGCTTAAGAATGTGTTGAAACGAGTGAACGACACCGTTCGGATATATGTAAAACCGTTTCGTAAAAAAAGCTGCATCTGCATCGTTCCTTGACCAGGACCAAACATACCGTCATATGCACCGATTCCAAAAAGGTAAGGGTACTTCCTCGGAGGCAGCTGTGTAGTTTCATTTTCTGGATTGACGTCTTTCTTCGTTTTTATAAACGTTAAGAACAGTGCGCCCGTTAGTAATATCAAGGCGATAATCGTTAAATGTTCTCTTGAGATCGCTGAAGCGATCAAACCACCACATATCCCTCCTGCTAAACTAATAGCCCCTGAAACAAAGTATGGAGCGAGCTTCGTATCATTCTTGCGGAGCAGAACGAAAAAGCTTGAGAAAGAACTAAACATATTTGCGAACTTATTAGCAGCAATTGCTGAGTGAACAGGAACTCCTAACAACAGCATAATAGGAAAGTTGATCATACCTCCGCCTCCGGAAAGCGTGCCAACAAAAGTAGCAGCAAAACCGACTAGTATAAGGATATACATCATGATTCTCACGTCCTTTCATTTCTGCTTACATTTATATCCTATGCTAAGGTATACTTAAATTAAATTACATAAAATGAACAATATTCAATAAGAAATACTTATCGTATAAAAAGGAGTATATATGCAGTTATCCGAGTTTCGAATTCTAAAAGTGCTTGCGGAAGAACTTAATATGAGGAAAGCATCAGAAAGGCTGTATGTTTCACAACCAGCTCTAAGTCAGCGTCTTCAATCCATTGAAAATAATTGGGGAACGATTATTTTTATCCGATCACAAAAGGGATTAAATTTAACCCCAGCGGGTGAAAAGATTATCTCCTTTGTTACAGAAGTTCTTCAAAAAGAAGAAACGGTGAAAGAGGAGCTCCAATCCCTTTCTGAACACGTTCATGGGACGTTGAAACTTGCTGTAGCGTCAATTATTGGACAATATTGGCTGCCGCATGTTTTAAAAGAATATGTCAATCTATACCCTCATGTAAACATTTCTCTAATAACAGGGTGGAGTTCAGAGATTATAAAGCACTTGTATGAAGATAAAATACATCTTGGAATTGTTAGAGGTAATCCCGAATGGCGGGGAAGTAAGGATCATATTCTGTCTGATCATTTGTACTTGGTAGACACGACGATTTCTTCATTAGACGAACTAGCTGAGACTTCAAAGCCTTTTATTCAATTTAAAAGCCATTCTACCTATTATCAAGAAATCCAGGACTGGTGGCACTCTCATTTTAAAACAACACCTCAAAAAACGATTGTTGTAGACCAAATTGAAACGTGCAAACAGATGGCGCTGAATGGAATCGGCTATGCGATCCTGCCTTCTATCAGCCTTAGACCTGAAGATGACGTTTTTAAGATTCCATTAACTGATAAGAGGGGTAACGCGATTAAGCGAGATACGTGGCTTATTCATCATGGAACGGGATCTGAACTGAAACAAGTGAATACATTTATGGATTTAATCCGAAAATTAACGAATGAATAAGGTTTGAATCTTTCTATATTTAGTGGTTTAATACAATACAGAATGACTTTTAAGGAGGAACTAACAAACATGAAAATGATGGATGCAAACGAAATTATCTCTTTTATTCAAAACTCAACAAAATCTACACCTGTAAAAGTTTACGTTAAAGGAAATCTTGAAAACATCGACTTCGGTAAGGAAACTAAGGTGTTCCCTTCAGGCAATACAGCTGTATTGTTTGGTGAGTGGAAAGATATCGAAGCTGCGATTCGCGAAAATGAAAGCAACATTGAAGACTTTGTAATCGAGAACGACCGTCGCAATTCTGCGATTCCTCTATTAGATATGAAAAACATTAAAGCACGTATCGAACCGGGCGCGATTATTCGTGATCAAGTTGAAATCGGTGATAATGCCGTTATCATGATGGGTGCTTCAATTAATATCGGCTCAGTTATTGGTGAAGGTACAATGATTGATATGAATGTTGTACTAGGTGGACGAGCTACAGTAGGTAAGAACTGTCACATAGGTGCAGGCACGGTTCTAGCGGGTGTGATCGAGCCGCCATCTGCTAAGCCAGTAGTCGTTGAAGACGATGTTGTAATCGGTGCAAATGCTGTTGTTTTAGAAGGTGTTACAGTAGGTAAAGGTGCGGTAGTTGCTGCAGGTGCGATCGTAATTGAAGATGTTGAGCCTTACACGGTTGTAGGTGGAACACCAGCACGTGTTCTAAAAAAGATCGACGAAAAAACGAAATCAAAAACAGAAATCAGACAAGAGCTTCGTCAGTTAAACGACTAATCAGTTAATGTCTGGCAGTCAGTATTGAGTTTGAAATTGATTTATTGAGTCTTTTGACAAATATAAGGGGATGAAAGAAGATGAAGCCATTAATTGAGATTAGAAAAGACCTTCACCGAATACCGGAGTTGGGCTTTCGGGAATTTAAAACTCAAAGTTATCTTCTAAATCTCATCTCCACACTTCCCCAGGATCATCTTGAAGTTCATCCTTGGGAAACTGGTATTTTTGTAAAAGTGAAAGGGAAGAGCCCAGCCAAAACAATAGCCTATCGTACTGATATAGATGGACTTCCAATTATAGAAGAAACGGGCTATGAATTCTCCTCGCTTCATGAAGGTATGATGCATGCGTGCGGCCATGATATTCATATGACAATCGCGATTGGCTTATTGTCTCATTTTGCGGTGAAGCCGATTGACGACCATCTGTTATTCATTTTTCAGCCTGCTGAAGAAGGACCAGGTGGAGCACTTCCAATGCGCGAGAGTGAGCTTTTTCAACAATTAAAACCTGACATGATTACAGCACTGCACATTGCACCTGAATATCCAGTAGGTACGATTGCTGTAAAAGAAGGTTTGTTATTTGCAAATACTTCGGAACTTTTCATCGATCTTATCGGAAAGGGCGGACATGCAGCATATCCCCACCATAGTAATGATATGGTTGTCGCTGCTAGTCATCTCGTAACACAATTGCAAACCATTGTTGCCCGAAACATAGATCCTTTGGATTCTGCTGTTGTCACGATCGGCAAAATTACCGGTGGAACAAAACAAAACATAATCGCTGAACGGTCAAGGCTAGAGGGGACAATTAGGACCTTGTCTCCGGAGGCGATGGTTAACGTGAAAAACCGGATTGAAGCACTAATTCAAGGGATTAAAAGTGGATTTGAGTGTGAAGCGTTTATTGATTATGGATCTAATTACAGGCAAGTAGACAATGAACCAGAGTTAACTCGAGAGTTTATGAATTTTGCTGATAAAAATATTGGTGTAAATGTTATTGAATGCAAAGAGGCCATGACAGGAGAAGACTATGGATATTTTTTAGAAAAAATCCCTGGTTTCATGTTCTGGCTTGGGGTCGATACCAAATATGGTCTCCATCACTCAAAATTAAAGCCGCAGGAAGAAGCGATCCAGCCTGCGGTAGATCTTTTAATTCAATATTTCACTTTTAAAGGGAATAGAAATTAGGAAAACGGCCACTGCGGCCGTTTTTTTGTTTTTTGAAGTGAAAAGCGAGCTCCATCCACATAAAACAGCTGCCAATCCAAAAGTTTTGGTGTCGGCACACACACTTTAAACGGCATTCGTACGCCAGAGGAATCACATGATGCGTTCGTTACATATTACCTCTCAGAGTTGGAAACATTAACAAAGGTAAGGAGGTGGGAATATGGCTAGAATTGGTGTTGAACAATCATTAACAAATGTTTCTGAGGCTTTAAGAGCTGCAGGACATGATGTAGTGGAACTTCGTCAGGAACAAGATGCAAATGGCTGTGATTGCTGTGTAATTTCCGGTCAGGATGAGAATGTTATGGGCATGCAAAACGCGGTGACTCAAGGCTCTGTCTTGAACGCTCATGGCATGTCAGCAGATGAAATTTGTCAGGCTGTTGAGAGCAGATTACAATCATAGCATTCCCGGGGACAGCCATGCTGCCCCTTATTTCTGTTTAACGCACGTTTTAACAGGGAAATAGTTGACCAACCAATCATATAAAAAATAAAGTTAGCTGCAGATGGGGGAGGTTCATATGCCAATCTTAAATGTCCTTATGATCATATTATTAATCATATTAACTGCTTTTTTCGTGGTTACTGAATTTGCTATTGTTAAAGTGCGTAAAACGAGAATCGACCATTTAGCCTCTGAAGGGAATGGTAAAGCCATCGCCGCTCAAAAAGTTCTCGGTAATCTTGATGGCTATTTATCAGCTTGTCAGTTAGGAATTACAATTACAGCTCTAGGACTAGGTTGGCTGGGAGAACCGACCGTTGAGATTTTTCTAAGACCTTTATTTGAAAATGCCGGATTAAATGAAGGCCTTACGCATACACTCTCTTTTTCAATTGCCTTTTTCATTATTACTTTCCTACACGTGGTTCTAGGAGAATTAGCACCTAAAACTGTAGCGATTCAAAAAGCGGAAATGGTCTCATTGGCTACAGCCAAACCGATAATCGTGTTTTATAAGGTCATGTATCCTTTCATCTTCTTACTAAATGGATCAGCAAATATGCTGACACGAGTCTTTGGTATTAGTCCTGCAAGTGAACATGAAGTGGTACATACAGAAGAAGAACTTCGTCTAATCCTTTCAGAAAGCTTACAGGGGGGCGAGATTAATCAATCTGAGTATCGTTATGTAAATAGAATCTTTGAATTTGATGATCGAATAGCAAAAGAAATTATGATACCAAGAACTGAGATGGTTTGTTTATTTTTAGAAAACTCGTGTGAAGAGAATATGGCGATCATGCGTGAAGAGAAATTTACGAGGTATCCAGTCGGAAACGAAGATAAGGATCATATTGTTGGACTAGTAAATATAAAAGAATTCTTTAATGAACATTTCAGCAGAGAAAATTTCGAACTGAAAGAATATATCAGGCCAATCATAACCGTACATGAAACCATTCCTATTCAAAAACTATTGGTTAAAATGCAAAAAGACCAAACACATATGGCAGTTCTTGTAGATGAATATGGAGGGACTGCAGGAATTGTTACCGTTGAGGACATATTAGAAGAAATCGTTGGGGAGATCAGAGACGAGTTCGATGTAGATGAAGAGCCAGAAATCCAGCAGATTAATAATGATCAAACCGTTGTTGATGGAAAAGTGTTAATCTCACAAATAAACGAACTATTTGCGCTTGATATCGATAACTCTGAAATTGATACGATCGGGGGTTGGGTTTTAACAAGGTCGATTGATCTTGAGACCAATCATTCATTCAATTATGAGAGCTACCGTTTTACCATTCTAGAATTAGATGGAAGGCAGATAAAAAAAATTGGCATTGAAAAGCTTTCAGATGAAAACGAAACAACTTCCAAAACAAAGACTCCTGATTACTAAGTCAGGAGTCTTTACTTTTCCACGTACCATCTTCAGTTTTTTTGTATTTGTGTTTAACAGCACTCCACGCTACTTTATGAGCTGTTTCTTCTTCTTTATATTCTTTAAGTGCAGAATTGAATGCTTCTTTATAAATTTCTTGCCCATGGTGGGGGAGGTTATCTTTTACCCCATCAGGCAGTTCTCTTATTGAATCATATGGCAATGTTATCCCTCCTTTGATTATATGATTTCCCAAGCAATCCTCAATTCAAACTACTTTATTGAGAATGTAATTATCTATAACGAGCGGATTATTTCACTTTTTTAGTTTAACTTGCTATGATTAAGGAGAAATTAAAAAGTGGGAACAAAAATCCTTATTTAAATTAATTATTACTTAATATTGACTAAAAATAAGGGTTGTACTATAATTACCCATGTAAATAAAACAGATTTTTTGGAGGGATTTTCACCTATGGCAGAACGTATGGTAGCAAAACAGGCACCTCGATTTGAAATGGATGCAGTATTACCAAATAAAGAATTTGGAAAAGTAAGTCTTGAAGAAAACATGAAGAACGACAAATGGACAGTTCTTTATTTCTACCCAATGGACTTCACTTTCGTATGTCCAACTGAGATCACTTCTCTTAGCGACCGTTTTGACGAGTTTGAAGACCTTGATGCTGAAGTAATCGGTGTTTCAACTGATACTATTCACACTCACAAAGCATGGATCAACACTCCTCGTGACATGAACGGACTTGGAGAGTTAAATTACGCACTAGCTGCTGATACTAACCACTCTGTAGCACGTGACTATGGTGTTCTAATCGAAGAAGAAGGTATTGCTCTTCGTGGATTATTCATCATCTCTCCTGAAGGTGAATTAATGTACTCTGTAGTAAACCACAACAACATCGGCCGTGATGTTGAGGAAACGTTACGTGTTCTTCAAGCGCTTCAAACTGGCGGACTTTGCCCAGCTAACTGGAAGCCTGGACAAAAAACTCTTGAAGTTTAATAACTAATTTTGATTGAAATAACCCAAGACATAGTTCTTGGGTTATTTTTGCAATATAAAAGAAGATGAGTGGATAACGTGTTTTTTTCGTTTTTATACATATGATGCAATAAGATAAGATAATGAATAATTGAATATGTGGTAAAATAAGGCTATGACACTGGGATTGGAGTGAGTATGTTTGAAGAAGCAGTTTGCTGTTATCGGTCTGGGGCGTTTTGGAGGCAGTATGTGCAAAGCATTGTCTGATCAAGGAATGGAAGTATTAGCGATAGATATTGATGAAGATCGAGTGAATGAGTTTTCAAATATTGTGACACATGCTGTAATTGCTGACTCAACAGATGAAGGTGTGTTAAAAAGTTTAGGTATACGGAACTTTCAGCATGTTGTAGTGGCTATCGGAGATAATCTCCAATCAAGTATACTCACCACCCTCATATTAAAAGAAATGGGTGTTGGTAAAATAACGGTTAAAGCACAGAATGATTATCATGAAAAAGTGTTAAGGAAAATAGGAGCAGATAAGATTATTCACCCTGAACGCGATATGGGTGTACGAATTGCTCACCAAATCGTATCTAATAACGTTCTGGATTACTTAGAATTATCCGATGAACATAGTATAGTAGAGCTTGTAGCAACTCAAAAATTAAATGGGAAATCTCTGATCGAACTTGATATCCGTGCACGATTTGGCTGTAACGTTGTTGCTGTAAAACGGGGTAAAGATATCTTTGTATCACCACAAGCTGATCAATCGATCCGTCAGGGAGATGTGCTTATTGTAATTGGCAAGGACAAAGATATAAATCGGTTAGAAAAGCAAATGGCAAACGAAGAATAAAAAACCGTTACCCTCAAAAAGGGGAACGGTTTTTATTATGTTTATTAAATTTCCATAATAATAGGAAGAATCATTGGACGCCTTTTTGTCTTTTCATACAAAAACGGTGCTAATGTGTCTGTTATTTCGTTTTTGATTTCCGACCATTGAGTTGTTCGTTTTTCATTCATGATCGTTTCAAGGTGCTTACTTAGTAAACTTTGTGCGTCATGAATCAGATCTCCTGATTCCCGCATATAAACAAATCCTCTGGAGATGATATCAGGTCCTGCCTCAATTTTAAATTCCTTCATGTCCATGCTTACAACGACAACAACAAGTCCCTCTTCTGAGAGGATTTTACGGTCTCTAAGAACGATGTTTCCAATATCGCCAATTCCGCTGCCATCAACATAAACAGATCCAGAAGGGATTTTACCTGCAACCATCGCTTCATTTTGGGATAAAGCAAGTACTTCACCATTATCCATTACAAAAGAATTTTGCGAAGGAACATCACAATCAGATGCAAGTTTCGTATGCATCTTAAGCATTCTATACTCACCGTGAATCGGCATGAAGAACTTTGGCTTCATTAGACGAAGCATAAGCTTTTGTTCCTGCTGACCGCCATGTCCTGAAGTATGAATATCGTTTAAAGATCCATGAATAACTTCCGCACCTGCACGATATAACTGGTTAATCGTTTTACTTACACTGAGTGCGTTTCCTGGGATCGGTGAAGATGAAAAGACAACAGTATCACCAGGAATGATTTGAATCTGACGGTGTGTGCCATTTGCAATTCTAGATAGAGCTGCCATTGGCTCACCTTGGCTCCCTGTACATAAAATTGTAACTTGATTATCAGGAAGACGGTTAATTTGGTTTGCATCCACAAACGTATTCTTAGGTGCCTTAATAAATCCAAGTTCTTGTCCTACCGTGATTGCCGAATCCATGCTGCGGCCAAAAACTGCTATTTTACGGTTGTTAGCGACTGATGCTTCAACAACCTGCTGCAATCTATGAATGTTTGATGCGAAGGTAGCAAAGATAACTCTGCCTTCCATTTTCCTGAAGATATCTTGAATACTTTCTCCGACACGTCTCTCAGATAAAGTAAATCCAGGAACTTCACTGTTTGTTGAGTCAGAAAGCAAGCACAGAACGCCTTCTTTTCCGATCTCAGCCATCTTCGTTAAGTTTGCTGGTTCACCAACAGGTGTGAAGTCAAACTTAAAGTCACCTGTATGTACAATGTTACCTGGAGGTGTTTTCACAACTAGGCCGTATGAGTCTGGAATGCTGTGAGTGGTTCTGAAAAAGCTTACAGAAGTTTTTCTGAACTTAATCACATCATCTTCTGTGATTTCATGTAATTGCGCACGGCGTAGCAAACCGTGTTCTTCAAGTTTGTTCTTAATTAACGCTAGTGCAAGTTTACCGCCATAAATCGGAATGTTAACTTGTCTTAACAGATAAGGAATACCGCCAATATGATCTTCATGACCGTGAGTGATGAATAAACCTTTAATTTTTTCTTCGTTTTTTACAAGGTACGTATAATCAGGTATTACGTAATCGATTCCCAAAAGCTCATCTTCAGGGAATTTGATACCTGCATCAATTAAAATGATTTCATCTTGAAATTGAACGGCATACGTATTTTTACCGATTTCTCCTAAACCGCCAAGAGCAAAAACAGCGGCTTGATGATTTTTTACAAATTTCATAAATTATACATTCTCCAATTCCAATGAGTTCGTTTCTTTTTCATACTCTAGAAATTTACCGTTAATTTCTTGTATGAACTCAATGTTGTATTTGCGGTCAGCTAGTTTTAGACGTACATCATTAATCGTTTCAGCTTCTACATATACTGTTTGTGTATGTTCGCGAACAGGAACCTCTGTTAAGCTAGTTTGAAAAAATACTTTATAAATCATCTTTCATGTCTCCTTACCGGTCTGTAGTTTTTGAGTTTCTTTGTCCTATTATAAAGGAAAGTGACATGTTTTTCATGTTTTTTCATAAAGGTTCATGTTAAAACACGTAATAATAGAAAAATAATTACTATTAAGTGTACATTGTTATCCATTATAATGACTGTAGTCTTAAGAAAATTTAACTTAGTTAATAATCAGTTTTCCATTATTATTTTGCTGTTTGACCCATTTTCTTAATTTCTTTAAAAAACGCATTCTCATTTTCATTTATTGCCCTCCGTCACTTTTTTTATTACATAGTATGTGTAAGTTATAAGAGATTTTGAGAGGGAAATTGTTACATTTTATTTAAAGGCTTTTATATAAAGGGGGAGTCGAAGTGATGAAACTTTATTCAGCACTTTTCGTTTTAAGTTTGATCTGGGGAATGTCTTTTTTGTTCATAAAGGTTCTGCTTAGTGTGTTTGATCCTTGGCAGATTGTTTTTATTCGATGCTTGCTAGGAATTCTCACCATTCTGCCTTTGTTTCTTTTAAGTAAACAAATCGTAAACTTGGGATCTATTCCTGTAAAAAAGCTTGCATTTGTAGGCGTACTGAATGCAGGAATTCCTTGGGGTTTAATCGCTTGGAGTGAAACTTTTCTTGATAGTGGATATACAGCCATTCTAAATGCTACAACTCCAATTTGGACAACGATGATGGGAGTTTTTTTCTTTTCGATAAAATTGCAATGGAGACAATGGATAGGGGTTATGATAGGTTTCGTGGGAATAATATTTTTAATGGATATTGATGCACCAGGACTTGCGAAGAACCAGCTTATATTAGGAATTGTCTTAATGCTAATAGCTACAAGCTGCTATGGCTACAGTTCACAATATACTAAGAAACATTTACAAGGAACGACAGTTTGGATAACAGCCTCTACAACTCTTTTAGCTGGACTTTTATTAAGTACTATAATGATGGGGTTCACTGGTGGATGGCATCTGCCTGATCATGCGTTCGATCAAAAGGTTGTACTCTCCTTGATAGGTCTAGGTGTTTTCGGATCAGGCATAGCATATCTTTTGTATTATTACATGATCTCAGCTGGTTCAGCAGAGTTCGCTACTCTTGTGACGTATCTAGTTCCTGTATCAGCCGTGATATGGGGAAGTGTGTTATTGAATGAGAAGATACATCCTATCGCTTTTTTAGGATTGATATTGATTTTTACTGGAGTTTATTTAACTGGAAAGAAAAAACGAGTAAATGCTATTTCAATCAAACATGACCAATCCGCGTGAACACTCAGTTTAAAATTGAGTGTTTTTTCTTTTTCGTGTAGAATGTAAGCGTATACAACACGGGAGGGGATCAGCATGATTACATTTTTATTATCCATCGTTTTATTGATTGTCGGTTATTTTACGTATGGAAAGTATGTTGAGAAAGTATTTGGGATTAAGCAAAACAGGAAAACCCCAGCATATGCACAAAAAGATGGTATTGATTATGTGCCTATGGGAACGAAAACAAATTCCCTCGTTCAACTATTAAACATTGCAGGTGTGGGTCCAATCTTCGGACCGGTTATGGGAGCACTATATGGACCTGTTGCCTTTCTATGGATTGTATTAGGAGCCATATTCGCAGGTGCTGTTCACGATTATTTAACGGGAATGATATCGATTCGTAATCGAGGGGCGCATCTTCCCCAGCTAGCTGGTAAGTTTTTAGGGAAAGCGATGAAGCATGTTGTAAACGGGTTTACGCTCTTACTTTTGTTATTAGTAGGTACCGTTTTCGTCAGTGCTCCAGCTGCACTTATTCATGATTTAACAGGAAACTGGATGAGTTTAAGTGTGATCATTGGTCTTATTTTCGTCTATTATATTTTAGCAACGCTTCTGCCGGTAGATAAGATTATAGGCCGCGTTTACCCTATCTTTGGGGCATTGCTTGTAATCAGTGCAGTCGGTATTGGTGGAGGACTAATTCTCACGGGAGCACCTATCCCAGAAATCTCATTAGAAAATATGCATCCTGATAATGTACCAATTTTTCCTTTATTATTCTTAACCATTTCTTGTGGTGCACTTTCTGGGTTTCATGCTACACAGTCACCGATTATTTCCCGCACGACTAAAAATGAAAAAGAAGGCAGAAAAATCTTTTATGGCATGATGATTGCAGAAGCTGTAATCGCTATGATCTGGGCAGCTGCAGCTATGAGCTTGTTCGATGGGAAATCACTTGCCGCAATCATTGCACAAGGCGGACCTGCAGCCGTTGTAAGTGAAGTGTCCGTTACAATGTTAGGAGCAGTTGGTGGTACCCTTGCTGTCATTGGAGTAATTATTTTACCTATTACTTCAGGTGATACTTCATTTAGAAGCGCAAGAATGATTTTAGCTGATTATTTTAATATCAGCCAAAAGAAACTAGCTCCAAGACTTTGGATTGCAATACCTATGTTTGTAATTTCTTTTCTACTAACTAAAATTGACTTTACACTTTTATGGCGTTATTTTTCGTGGGCAAATCAATCTACAGCTATGCTTGCTTTATGGGTAGGCGCTATGTATTTAAAGAGATCGAATAAAAACCACTGGATCGCAACGCTGCCTGCCATCTTTATGACAATGGTAACGGTTACTTATATATGTAATGCCCCTATCGGATTAGGATTATCAACAATGATTTCCTATTCAATCGCTGGAGTTACGACGGTGTTTGTGACAATGTTATTTATTCGAAGTAAAACAAATGAACAAGACGCATTGCTCGTTGATGATGACCGTGATGCAGCTTAAACTATATAAGCTGTTGTCGAAAACTTTGTTGCTTTTGGAAGTGGATGATTTCCGTTCCAGGTACTCGCTTTCCGCGGGGCAGGCGGTGAGCCGCATTCGTACGTTTCACGTATAAGTGTCTCACCTGCCCTCTTTAAGGTTCCTTGCTCCTGCGTCTACATGTTCTTGCTATCGTAGTGAGGTTCCTCGTCGCATGCCTTGCTTAGAAGCTTCTCAAGTGGTAGGCACGCACCTTGCACTCCAATCATCAATCATAGATGATTGGAGCGTTTATAAATGAGGGATGACTCAAATTGGAGTCATTCCTCTTTATTTTTTGCCTGCTTTCTAATTGGGTTGAGGGTATAGACTTCTTTATATTTGTCGAGGTATGTCAACTCGCGGATAAACTGGGAAATCTCGTGGATAAATAGCCAAAACTCGTGGATATAATTCTTGAATTTCTGGAAACATTGCAGGAATTTTCTCAAATCGGTGGTTTTATACCCCAATGCGTATATGTACTTACCCTTTAGTGAACGTAAAAATAACCCACAAAGGCTTTTTTTGCGCCCTTATGAGTTATCTTCTGGTAATTCTATTCAGCTATCTGAACACTACTGAGTTTGCTGGTGGTTCAAATGGCTGTTTTTCATTGATGCGATCGTAGAACATGATGCCGTCCAAATGATCCAGTTCATGCTGAAAGCAAATTCCGGGCAGACCTTTTAACTTAAGTTCCACTTCAGAACCATCTGGTGAAAATCCTTTTACGGTTACTTTGGCATAACGAGGAACAAGCCCTGGAACCTCTCGATCAACAGATAGACAACCTTCACCACCGTCTAAATAAGTCATCTGAACAGAGTGGCTAATAATTTTTGGGTTTAATAATGCATAGCTGTATAACTTTCCATTTTCATCAGTAACGTGGAAAGCGAAAATACGTTTTGTAATGCCAATTTGAGGTGCTGCTATTCCAATTCCTGGCCTTAAATTGTATTTACTTGCAATTTCAGGATCTTGACTGTTTTTTACAAACTCGAGTAGCTGGTTAGCGATTTTAATATCTTCTTCTGAAAAAGGGACAGGTACCTCAGCTGCTTTTTCTCGTAAAGCAGGATGACCTTCTCTTACAATATCTTTCATGGTTAACACAAGCATAACCTCCGTGCCATTAAACTTTTTATCTAATTACAATTTCCTCTTATCATAACATAGAGGTTTTTTAATAAAAAAGAACGGAAATACAAAATTCTTTTGTGACTTGGACTTCTGCCAATTTGAAGAATAAACAAAATCAATTTTAAGCAACATTAATAAACACGTTGAAATATCAATATTTTCTATGAAACAGGAACTAATACAGTGGTTATTTTTTAGTGAAACAGTTTAATGGAATTCAGTTAGTATCTTAAAATGAAAAACACTTAAAGTTGTATTAACTATATGCAACCTATAGATTGACTGTGTTTGAAGGGTGGTGTAAACTAATTTACGTGAAAAGGATTGTTGTGTTACTCTAGTTACATAAAATAGTAATACAGTTAGGGTGCCGCAAGATGGTTTAGCTCTTGAATACAAGGGAAAACTTCAGGTGGGTACACAAAGGCATACCTAAAAGCCTTTTAAAAATATAAACCTGTCTTAAAAATGTATCACTTTGGGCAACCTGTTAAATATGTGCATGTTTTTAAGATAAGGGAAAATTGACAGGGTAAAAGAAAGGAAGAGGTGACTTTTCATGACGAAAACAATTGATGCTGTTCAAGATCAATTTGAAACGTTCCAGATTCTTTCTGAAGACGGAGAAGTTGTTAACGAATCGGCGATGCCGAAATTGTCTGATGAAGATCTGCAAGAATTAATGCGTCGCATGGTTTACACACGTATTTGGGATCAGCGTGCAATCTCTTTAAACAGACAAGGACGTCTTGGTTTCTATGCACCAGTAGCTGGACAAGAAGCTTCGATGCTTGGAACTCATTTTGCATTAGATAAAGAAGATTGGATTCTTCCAGGATACCGTGATATCCCACAAATGGTTTTCCACGGTTTCCCATTATCTCAAGCTTTCTTATGGTCTCGTGGACACTACCAAGGTGGACAGATTCCTGAAGGCGTTAACGTATTAATGCCGCAAATTATCATCGGTGCTCAAATTATCCAAGCTGCTGGTGTTGGTTTCGGTCTTAAGAAACAAGGCAAGAAAAATGTATGTATCACATACACAGGTGACGGTGGAGCATCACAAGGTGACTTCTATGAAGGACTTAACTTTGCAGGTGCTTATCGTGCTAATGCAATTTTCGTTGTTCAAAACAACCGTTTTGCTATCTCTGTTCCTGTTGAGAAGCAATCTGCAGCAAAAACAATCGCTCAAAAAGCGGTTGCAGCTGGTATTGAAGGTATTCAAGTTGACGGAATGGATGTTCTTGCCGTGTATGCAGCGACTCAACAAGCTCGTGAGCGTGCAATTTCTGGTGAAGGTCCTACCTTAATTGAAACTCTTACTTATCGTTATGGACCACATACGATGGCAGGGGACGACCCTACTCGCTACCGTACAAAAGATCTTGATAACGAATGGGAAAAGAAAGATCCACTAGTTCGTTTCCGTAAGTTCTTGGAAAAGAAAAACCTTTGGTCTGAAGAGCAAGAAAATAAAGTAGTTGAAGAAGCGAAAGAAGATATTAAAGCTGCCATCAAGAAAGCAGACGGAGCTCCTAAGCAAAAGGTTACTGACCTAATTGGGTTCATGTTTGAAGACCTTCCGTTCAACCTTCGTGAGCAGTTAGAAGAATACACAGCAAAGGAGTCGAAATAATATGGCTCAAATGACTATGATTCAAGCAATTACAGACGCTATGCGTAATGAATTAAAGAACAATGAACAAGTTCTTGTTTTCGGTGAAGACGTTGGTCAAAACGGCGGAGTTTTCCGTGCTACTGAAGGACTTCAAAAAGAATTTGGAGAAGAGCGCGTTTTTGATACTCCGCTAGCTGAGTCTGGAATTGGGGGACTTGCAATAGGTCTTGGGCTTACAGGTTTCCGTCCAGTAATGGAGATTCAGTTCTTTGGATTCGTTTTTGAAGTATTTGATTCAGTTGCTGCACAAATGGCTCGTATGAGATACCGTTCAGGTGGAGTTTACACTTCTCCTGTAACAATTCGTTCACCATTTGGTGGTGGCGTTAAAACACCTGAGCTTCATGCAGACAGCCTTGAAGGCTTGATGTATCAAACTCCTGGTATCAAGGTTGTTATTCCTTCAACTCCTTATGATGCAAAAGGACTTTTAATCTCTGCTATCCGTGATAATGATCCGGTAGTTTATCTAGAGCATATGAAATTGTATCGTTCTTTCCGTGGTGAAGTGCCAGAGGAAGAATACACGATCGAACTTGGTAAAGCAGATGTGAAGCGTGAAGGTAAAGATGTATCTATCATTACTTACGGTGCTATGGTTCACGCATCACTAAAAGCTGCTGAAGAATTAGAAAAAGAAGGTATTTCTGCTGAAGTTATTGACCTTCGTACAATCAGCCCGCTTGATATTGAAACAATCATGGCTTCTGTTGAAAAAACAGGACGAGCTATCGTGGTACAAGAAGCACAGAAACAAGCTGGTATTGGTGCGTTCGTTGTTGCTGAAATTAACGACCGTGCAATCCTTCACTTAGAAGCACCTGTACTTCGTGTAACAGCACCAGATACAGTGTTCCCGTATGCTTCTGCAGAAGATGTTTGGATCCCAGATCATCGTGATATTGTAGAAAAAGCAAAGAAAGTCTACAATTTCTAAAAAAATGAATGTTAGCTGAAAGAGAAGTCTGTAATAGACTATTTCTTTCAGCTCTTTCACATAAGTGACGAATAAAGATTGTTATAAAATAGGAGGCGTTAGTCGTGGCATATGAATTTAAGCTTCCCGATATTGGTGAAGGAATTCACGAAGGTGAAATCGTAAAGTGGTTTGTTAAAGCAGGGGACGCAGTTAAAGAAGACGATATTCTGCTTGAAGTACAAAACGATAAGGCTGTAGTTGAAATTCCATCTCCTGTAGACGGTAAAATCCTTGAATTAAAAGTAGATGAAGGAACAGTATCTGTTGTTGGTGATGTTCTAGTAACGATCGAGGCAGAAGGTGAGATTCCTGCTGATGCTCATGGCGGAGGCGACGAAGCTCCGGAACAGCCTAAAGCTGAAGAAGAGAAGAATGTGACTGCTGATCAAGCGAAAGAAGCTGATCAATCAGAAGCTAAAACAGATAAAACGGAAGATACATCTAAAGAAGAACCAGCAGACGAATCTAAACGTGTAATCGCAATGCCTTCTGTTCGTAAATATGCTCGTGAAAAAGAAGTAGATATCCGTAAAGTACAAGGTTCTGGAGATAACGGACGTGTATTAAAAGAAGATATTGACAAGTTTGTAAGCGGCGGTGGAGAAGCGGCGGCAGAAGCACCAAAAGCTGGCGAAGAAGCACCTAAAGCGGAAGCGAAGAAAGAAGCTCCAAAAGCAATTCCAGCTGGAGAAATGGAAACGCGTGAAAAGATCAAAGGAATTAGAAAAGCGATCTCTAAAGCGATGGTTAACTCCAAACATACAGCTCCACATGTTACACTAATGGATGAAGTGGACGTTACTGATCTTGTTGCACACCGTAAGAAGTTCAAGCAAGTTGCTGCTGATAAAGGCATCAAGCTTACTTATCTTCCATACGTGGTAAAAGCATTAACTTCTGCACTTCGTGAGTACCCAGTGCTTAATGCATCGATTGATGATGCTAACGAAGAAATCGTGTACAAGCACTATTACAACATCGGAATCGCAGCAGATACAGATAACGGTTTAATGGTACCAGTTGTAAAAGATGCTGATCGTAAATCCATCTTCAAAATCTCTGCTGAAATCAATGAGCTAGCTACTAAAGCACGTGATGGCAAGCTTTCTGGTGAAGAGATGAAAGGCGGATCTTGTACGATTACAAATATCGGTTCTGCAGGCGGTCAATGGTTCACACCAGTAATCAACCACCCAGAAGTAGCGATCTTAGGTATCGGCCGTATTGCTGAAAAAGCAGTTGTTAAAGATGGAGAAGTAGTAGTAGCTCCTGTTTTAGCGCTTTCTCTTAGCTTTGACCACCGTCTAATCGATGGTGCAACAGCTCAAAATGCATTGAATCACATTAAGCGTTTATTGAACGATCCACAACTATTAGTAATGGAGGCGTAATTCGATGGTAGTAGGAGATTTTCCAATTGAGTTAGACACACTTGTTATTGGTTCAGGTCCTGGGGGATATGTTGCGGCTATTCGCGCTGCACAATTAGGACAAAAAGTGGCTATTGCGGAAAAGGCAGAAATGGGCGGCGTTTGTTTGAACGTTGGTTGTATTCCATCAAAAGCTTTAATTAATGCAGGTCACCGTGTAGAACATGCTAATCACTCAGAAGATATGGGTATTACTGTTGAAAACGTAAAAGTTGATTTCAGCAAAGTTCAAGACTGGAAAGCAGGCATCGTTAAGAAGCTTACTGGCGGAGTAGAAGGACTTTTAAAAGGAAATAAAGTGGAAATCCTTCGTGGTGAAGCTTATTTCGTAAATGAAAACACTGTACGTATCATGGATGAGAAAAACTCTCAAACTTACACGTTCAAAAATGCGATCATCGCTACTGGATCACGTCCTATTGAAATCCCAGGTTTCAAATGGAGTGACCGTATTATCTCTTCTACAGGAGCTCTTGCTCTTAAAGAAATCCCTAAGAAGATGGTAGTTATCGGTGGCGGATATATTGGAATGGAGCTTGGAACGGCTTATGCTAACTTTGGTACTGAAGTAACAATCCTTGAAGGTGGAAAACAAATCCTTCCAGGGTTCGAAAAGCAGATGAGTCAAGTTGTTTCTAAGCGCTTGAAGAAAAAAGGCAATGTGGAAGTATTTACTGAAGCAATGGCTAAAGGCGTAGAAGAAACAAAAGACGGTGTTACTGTAACAGCTGAAATCAAAGGTGATTCAAAAACTTTTGAAGCAGATTATGTACTTGTAACAGTTGGACGCCGTCCAAACACTGAAGAACTTGGTCTTGAGCAAGTTGGTGTTGAAATGACTGAACGCGGTCTTATTAAGATCAACAAGAAAGCTCAAACAAGCGTTAACGGCATCTATGCAATCGGTGATGTAGTTGAAGGTCCAGCTCTTGCTCATAAGGCATCTTATGAAGGTAAAGTAGCAGCTGAAGTTATCTCAGGACATGCAGCTGAAATTGATTACTTAGCGATTCCTGCTGTCGTATTCACAGACCCAGAACTAGCTTCTGTAGGTTATGATGAAAAGTCAGCAAAAGAAGCAGGATATGAAGTGAAAGCTTCTAAATTCCCATTTGCAGCTAACGGACGTGCTCTATCTATGAACGAAACAGATGGTTTCATGAAACTTATCACTCGTAAAGAAGATGGACTCGTTTTAGGAGCTCAAATTGCTGGTGGAAATGCATCTGATATGATCGCTGAATTAGGATTAGCAATTGAAGCAGGAATGACTGCTGAAGATATTGCTATGACGATTCATGCGCATCCAACTTTCGGAGAGATTTCTATGGAAGCAGCTGAAGTTGCGATCGGACTTCCAGTTCATATCGTAAAATAAATAAAACAAAACCCCCTTGCAGGCTGTAATTTCAGCTTGCAAGGGGGTTTTTTTATGTCTCTTTTCTATAAGGTTGTTGTTTTTAAGTCTTTTACCTCGGAGCAAAGCATCTTCATTGAAAAGTTGATTGTAGTGCAAGGTGCGAGACTCCTGGGGGATTAGCGGGACAGGTGAGACTCCTAAGGTCGCAAAGCGACGAGGAGGCTCACCGCACGCCCCCCGGAAAGCGAGCATCCTGTAACGGAAATCAACCACATTCTAGAGCGACAAAGATTGGAAAACCAGCATTTTTCATTCAATCATATATTGCAAAATGTGTCATACCCTTTAATTATAATGAAGTACACGGAGGACAAGATGAACGTATTGTTTAGTATACTTATTCAATTTGTAATGTGGTGCGGATATTCAATCGTTCTTTTTCTTTCGCACCATGATCATAGTTTTTACGAAACGATCCTATTGCTGATGTTTGGATATTTCAACTTCTTAGTGGCATACCGATTCATTCAAAATAGGGCAGTGGCATTCCATGTTACAATTTCAATAACCGTTATTTATGTTACGGGTAAACTTTTGTTCATTTAGTCGAGTATTATTTTTTCTCTTCAGATAAAGCTTTTTGAAGAGCAAACATCATAAAGATTAAAACAAACGCAAATGGAAATGCAGCAATGATGGAAGCTGTTTGTAACGCCTCTAAACCACCGGAATACAAAAGGATTGCAGCTGCAGCAGCAATAACTATTCCCCAGATAAACTTTGTCATAGAGGAAGGATTTAACCGGCCATGGCTCGTTTGCATACCAAGTACAAATGTAGCTGAATCAGCAGATGTAATAAAGAACGTACTGATCAAGAATATAGCAAGCATTGACATGATCGTTCCAAAAGGCAAGTTTTCAAATAATGCGAATAAAGCAACCTCAGTTCCTTTATCTGTAATGATTTTATTCAAACCAACATTGTTGAAAATCTCCAGATGTAATGCTGCTCCTCCAAAAATTGAAAACCAAAGAGCTCCAAAAACGGTAGGAACCAACAATACTCCTAATATGAACTCACGAATGGTTCTTCCTTTAGATACACGTGCGATAAAGGTGCCGACGAAAGGTGCCCAAGCAATCCACCACGCCCAATAAAAGACGGTCCAACCTTGTATCCATCCAGCTTCACTAGGACGAAACGGACTTAACTTCAAACTCATACTAGGCAAATATTGAAGGTAATTTCCTAAAGACTGTACAAATACGTCCATAATAAAGTTTGTAGATGATGCAAAGAGCAAGAAAGCCATTAGTAAGACAGCTAGAAAAATATTAAGGTTACTTAAATATTTAATACCTTTGTTCAATCCTGTTTGAGCAGATAGAGTAAATAATATAGTAACAATAGCAATAATAATCAACTGTGTTGTAAAGTTATTAGCTATATTCGTTAAATATGAAATACCTCCGCTTATTTGTACTGCCCCAAGTCCGAGTGATGTTGCAACCCCGAAAATGGTAGCGAATACAGCGATAATGTCGATTGTTTTACCAATAGGTCCATTTACTTTATCTCCTATTAACGGAGTGAAGATGGAGCTGATTAGACCTGGAGCCCCTTTTCTGAATTTAAAATAAGCAAGCGATAACCCGATGAGTGTGTAAATTGCCCATGGATGTAATCCCCAGTGAAAGAAGCTATATCTGAGAGCGGCTTGCGCTGAGGCTGCATTTCCGCCTTCTCCTGAAGGTGGAGTATAGAAATGACTTATCGGTTCTGCTACACCCCAAAATACAAGACCAATTCCCATTCCGGCACTAAATAACATGGCAAACCACGTGACGGTATGGTATTCGGGTTTTTCATCTGGTTCTCCAAGTTTGATTTTTCCGTACCTGCTAAAAGCTAAATAAAGAACAAAGATTAAAAAGCTTGTAGCGGAAAGTAGATAGAACCACCCAAATTTTTCTTGCAAGAAATTTTGGATTGCTGTAGCTTTTGTTTGGAATTCGGCAGGAAATAAACTTCCTATAATAATAAAAACGATAGAAATCAATAGTGAAACGATAAAAACAGTATTAGGTTGTTTTTTCATTTCGTCACATCCTTTCTCAATATGTATTCTTTTTATTTTCCCCTAAGGGCCCGAAAGTTTACATTGTAGTAAAAATAAAATAGGAAGTCCAATCATATGATTGGGCTTCCTATTCGATAATGGCCTATTAAAACTAATTATTGGTGCTTTAAAAGTAAAGTGTGAGCGGGAAGTGTCTCTGTAATTTACTGACTAGCTTCAGGGCCTATACTCTCAATTCTTCTTTAATATACAAAAGAGAAGAATTTAAATGTTTATCTTTTTCTTTTCTTCCTTTGCAAGTTGATAGGAGTGCAAAGTGCGAGACTCCTGCGGGACAGGCGGCCAGGTGAGACACTTATACGTGAAACGTACGAATGTGGCTCACCGCCTGCCCCGCGGAAAGCGAGCACCTGGAACGGAAATCAACCACTTACAAGAACAGCGAAGAATCTAACATTAGAATTCAGCTTTCCAAAAACAACAAAGCTAATATAAAATTGTTTCTATTTCTTCGGATAATAATACATCACTCTGCCGTTAAAAAGGTGGAGTTCGCCTTTCAGCTTTGAAGCTAAAAACTTACAAAACTCATTCGCTTTTCCCTTGTCTCCATGAGTAGAAATATCAGTTAGTGACACTTGAATGTAGTTCACCATTTCTTCTGAATCGGCCAGTTTCTCTTCTCCTACACCGATTAAGATATACTTATTTTTCTGTGGATCTACCCCTTTTAAATAAAACCATTTGTGGTCCGCTTCTTCTTTTTCCTCAATTGTATAAGGAAATGCCGCTTCAGAATAACCCCATGATAGTTGGTCACCCGTTTTTGAGGTGATAGAACGGTAGTACATGAGTAAGTCTTTCACTTCTTCTATTGTGATAACTTGTTTTTCAGAAGCGGGAACAAGCTTTATATAGGCGTTTTGAGACATGTAACTCACTCCAGTTAGTCATTTTTAAAGGCGTTTATACATAGAATAGTATATCATATTTTAAGAAGATTTTGACAAATTGGAGTTTAAATATCCATATTTAAGGGAATTACTCTTACATTCAATTGCAGTCCTATTAGTATACCTCATTTATTTATAGCAGGTTATACGCAGCCCGATCGATGAACAGTGAAATCATACGAGGAGGGATAACATGGAATGGTTTGAAAAATTGTATGACGAGAGTGAATCCGTAAATGTCCGGTTTGTAGGTTTTACTACAGATACAGTAAGATATGATTTTGGTATTGTTTACACAAATATGTTTTTTGGCAAGCCTTTAGTGGTTTGTATGCAAACGGGAAGATCGGCTTTATTAGATTCAAATGATATGAGGAACTTGGAATATATCCGACAGGTTTTTCATATTAAGACCCTTAAAGAAGCGGAAGATCTTGCTCTTTTCTTTGAAGAAGCGGTCCCGCATATTCCTGTTATCGAACAATATGATTAATGAGCACATTTTTTTAATGTGTTATACTAAATGTATTGACAAACTAAATGTGACATAATAATATATAGGTATAAACGTAAGCGCTTTCAAAATGTGAAGGGAGATGGATCGGATGGGTGTAATCATTTGCCAAACGTGTGAAACAACAATAGAGCATTTTGAAGAGGAAAAAGTAACAACTTTGTATTCAAACAAATGTCCACATTGCCAAGAACAGGCTAAATTAGAAAAGTAAAAAAAAGAAGACCCTGCAGGGTCTTCTTTTTTGTGTCTATATCCACCGTTAGCGGATGGCAACTTGTTCTTGAATAACTTTTAAATATTTTATTTCTGCATCTTCCGGTCCTTGAACAGGGAGACCTGCTTCAAGGTTTTCTTTTATATAATCCAAGTTTTCTTGAGTAATAATTTCACCGGGTATAAAAATCGGGATTCCAGGCGGGTATACCATAACAAACTCTGCAATAATTCTTCCTGCTGATTCTTCAAACGGCACACTTTCTGTATTTGCGTAGAAAGCGTCTCGTGGGGATAGTGCAAGAACTGGAATATCAGGTACGTGGACGGGAATCGATTTAATTTCATCATTTTTAGATGAACTTTTTTCTGCCGAAAGTTTTGTTAATGCTTCAATAAGAACCATCGTATCTTTTTCATGATCTGCAGTTGTAATTAAACATAAAATGTTATACAAATCTGATAGTTCAACTTCAATATTGTAATTTTTACGAAGCCACGTCTCTGCTTCATATCCTGTAATACCAAGATCTTTAACAGAAATTAAAAGTTTGGATGGATCGTAATCAAATGTAGCAGATGTACCAAGCTTTTCTTCCCCTACACAATAAAGATTAGGAATTTCATTAATTTTCGCTCTTGTATCATTGGCTAATGAAATCGTTTTTTCGATTAGCGTATATCCCTCAGTCGCTAGTCGTCTTCTTGCCGCATCTAGTGACGCAAGCAGGATATAAGAAGTTGAAGTTGTTGTCATCATACTTAAAATCGTCTGGACACGTTCAGGAGAGACAAGTCCTTCTCTTACATTTAAAATGGAACTGCCTGTTAAAGATCCTCCTAATTTATGAACGCTTGTTGCAGCCATATCGGCACCTGCTTGCATTGCGGATAGTGGCATGTGATCATGAAAATGAATCAAAACACCATGCGCCTCATCAACAAGTACAGGTACATTGAATCGGTGTGCAATATCCACAATACCTTTTAAGTCAGCTGCAAAACCAAAATAAGTAGGGTTGATGACGAGTACAGCCTTTGTGTCTGGATGTTGATTTAAGGCCTTTTCTACGCTGTCAGGTGTAATACCGTGTGAAATCCCCAACTCTGGATCGATTTCAGGATGAATAAAGATAGGTGTTGCACCTGAAAAAACGATTGCTGTCATAATAGACTTATGGACGTTTCTTGGCACTAAGATCTTGTCTCCTGGAGAAACAACTGACATAATCATCGTCATGATCGCTCCGCTAGTTCCTTGTACAGAGAAAAATGTGTGGTCTGCACCAAAAGCTTGTGCTGCTAGAGCTTGAGCCTTTTTGATCATCCCTTTTGGGTGATGAAGGTCATCTAGGGGAGTAATGTTAATTAAATCGATTGATAAAGCATTAGGTCCAATAAAATCTTTGAATTCTTCGTCCATTCCTTGGCCTTTTTTATGGCCTGGAATGTGAAACTGCAGTGGATTTTTGTTTGCGTGTTCACGCAAACCAGTAAATAAAGGAGTTTCATGTTGAGACAATTTATACTACACCTCATCTATAGTGAACTTAATTTAAAGGCTCATTTCTAAAACATTGTTGATAGGAGCACCTGAAACGGAAATCAAGCACTTCTATGAGCAACAGAGTTTGTGAAAACAGATATTTTATAAAACAAAAGAAGTATAACAGAAAATGCATGAAGATGTAAGTAAATGATTTAATTTTCAGGGAGGAATAAAATTGAACACTAGACTAACAGCATTATTAAATATTGAACTTCCGATTATACAAGGCGGACTTGCATACTTAGCTTATTCGGAACTTGCTTCAGCCGTATCAAATGCAGGGGGGTTAGGTCAGATTACAGCGATGTCGTTGCCGGATCATCACTCATTAAGAGAAGAGATCCAGAAAACAAAGAGACTAACTTCACGTCCTTTTGGAGTAAACTTCGCAATTGGCCAGCATGGCAGATCTTATGAAGATATGCTGGAAGTTGCGATTGATGAAGATGTTGATGTAATTAGTATAACTGGGGGAAATCCTACCCCTGTTCTGGACCGCCTTAAAGATACAAATATAAAAACGCTTGTCCTCGTTTCAAGTGTGCGCCAAGCAATAAAAGCAGAAAAGTCAGGTGCAGATGCAGTCATGGCTGTAGGACAAGAAGGCGGCGGGCATATAGGCAAGGATGATACAGGTACGTTTGTGTTAGTTCCTCAAGTTGCTGAGAGTGTAACCATTCCCGTTATTGCCTCTGGAGGTATAGGTGATGGTAAAGGACTCATGGCTGCGTTGGCTCTTGGAGCAGAAGGAATTGAGATGGGAACAAGATTTATCGCAACAAAGGAATGTGTACATGCACATTCAGAATACAAAAGACTCGTTGTCGAAAGCTCTGAAATCGATACGGTTGTTATTAAAAGGGTTTTAGGAATGCCGGGCCGAACGTTGCGCACGGAGTTTGCCTTAAAGATTTTAGAAGAGGAAATGAAAGATGGGACTTACGAACATTTAAAGAACTATATAAGTGGAGAAGCAAACCAAAAGTTTATATATGAAGGAAAAGATGATGAAGGCTTTGGCTGGGCTGGACAAATTGTAGGCAGGATTAAGGATATTCCAAGCGTAGAAGAACTGTTTCAAAGAATAATAGCAGAATCAGAAACCCTTAAACAAAAATTAAACAACCTTTTCTAACACTTTTCTAACAATAAGGATACATACCCATACATTTATGTTGTACGGCAATATACTAGTGGTAAGAAGCAGCTAAACTTCTGCTTCCTGCCACTATTTTTATTACAGCTTTTTCTTTAAGTTATATAGGGGTAAGAGCGTTTTAAAGGTTTCAGTAATACGCTCGTACCAGTCATCAGCACTCATCTTTACAGCTTCGTCTTTTTCAATACGGACGCCACAAAGCAATTCTGCTTTTTTTACGGTACTAAGCCGGTTTGCCATTTCTTCTAATCGTTCCTTCTTGACCTCAAGATGAGTATAACTTTCTGGTTTCATATGATCATCTGACCAAACAAAATCATTAGGAATGTCCTTTTTAATCTTGTTTAGGTTCTTGAGGAAGACTTTTCCGTACGAACCTTTTATAGGTGCTTCGTAAATGAGAGCAAACCAGATGAAAACATGTGTTTCCCAAAGTCCGATCTGAAAATGTGGCAGCATTTTGTAACCTCTTTTATTAGGAGCAAAAGCAACCCATGTATCCTTTGGAGGATTTACAGTTCTTCTAGCATGCTTAGCAACATGGAAAAACATCTCTTCTCCAGTGAAAGCAGTCAGTTCCTCAGAATATCTATTACCGAGTGTCTCCAACTTAGGCCTGATTTGGCTGATGATTTGTTCCATACGATCATCAAGGCCAGGTGTTTGGAAAACGTTAAAATCTTGGGCTTTAAATCCATTGAATGTCATGAAAATTTTCCTCCTGATTATCAAGTGCTACAAAGAAGTTTATCATATCGAACTGTTTTTAAAAAAATGTTTGCAATAGATTCTGCAAAGAGCCGTTTCCATATACATGGCTACTTCATAAAATAAAGAAACGAATAATAAGAGAAAAGAAAGGATGTGCCGGTAAAATGAAACAAGTAATGAATACATTAAAAAGAACGGATGCAGAAAGAAGAATTCCAGTTTTGAAACTTGAGATTGATTATGAGTTAGCTACTTTGTTTGATGCTTTGAAGTTAAAAGATCAGAAGCAGATCAATGAATCTAAACGTAAGCTCGAACGATTAAGGCTGGAGCTCGTGAGATTAGAAGCATGATGCAAACGGATAGCGGATAACAAAAACGAATCCATCATGAACGGATGGTTCGTTTTTTTGTGAAGAAGATGAAATTGACTTATACTAGTAAGAAAGGTAAGGGGTGATAACGTGACTAATGAGGAAATTAAATCTATAGAAAAACATCTAAAGACATGGACACTTGAAGCAGCACAGTTACTTAAGGATTCTTTTGAGAACACGTTAACGATTACATATAAATCACATATCGCGGATCTAGTCACGGATATGGACAAAAGCATTGAAAAGTTTTTTATTGATAAGATACAGCATACCTATCCGACTCATAAAGTTCTTGGTGAAGAAGGGTATGGCGATCAGATAGAAGGAAAATCGGGTATCATTTGGATTATCGATCCTATCGATGGTACGACGAACTTTATTCACCAACAGGCCAATTTTGCGATTTCAATAGGTATTTATGAAAACGGGATCGGAAAATTAGGATTAATTTACGATGTAGAGGGAAATAACCTTTACTTTGCTAAAGAAGGTGAAGGGGCATACTTAAACGATAAAAAATTACCGAGATTAGAGAATGTAACATTATCTGAGGCAGTAGTAGGTGTGAACGCTACATGGGCGGGACCTAACAGACGCATCAACCATGAGAATGTACAGCAGATTATTAGAAAATCCAGAGGAACTCGATCGTATGGTTCAGCTGCAATTGAACTTGCGTATGTTGCATCCGGAAAATTAGATGCTTATATGACGTTAAGACTGTCACCATGGGATTTCGCGGCGGGATTAATACTTCTGCAAGAAGTGGGTGGAATTGTTAGTAGAACTGACGGAGAGACGATACAGCTTCTCGAACAAAACAGCATACTTGCCGCTAAACCTGGATTGCATAAAGAAATCGTAGATCAGTTAACTCAAAAGTTTTAAATTGAACCTTAAAAGTCATAGTTTTAAAAGGCTCGTTCTAAAAGATTGTTGCATTTTGATTGTTTTTTTATTCTCTTCTATGCAGTTGATTGAAGTGCAAGGTGCGAGACTCCTATGGGACGAGCGGTCAGGTGGAGACTCTTAATGGCGCAAAGCGGCATGAGGCTCACCGCACGCTCCATGGAAAGCGAGCAACCTGGAGCGGAAATTAACCACCAACAAAAACAACCGTATATACAAAAACAGCCTAATGAAAAGAGAACGTTCAATTAAGAACGCTCTCTTTGCTTTTTTTTAAGAGAAAATCCATATCCCATAAGCAGAAAAACAGAAACGATTGATATAAAAAAGATTAACCAGCTTTTCTCGCCGATAGCGATCCCAATGCCGCTAATTGCAAGTGCGGTTAAAAGTGCAATGATAAAAAAAATAATATTCATGATGACCTCCAAGCCAAAAACTTGTCTATACTGTATTAAGTGTACCGAATTTAGATAAAAAGAAAAAGCCTTTATGTAATTTTGTGATATAATAGTCGAGTTGAACAAAAAATGATAAGAAAAAGAGATAGGATATAAGGAGAGAATACATTTGAATAGAAGAGATGATTTACGCAATATAGCAATTATTGCCCACGTTGACCATGGTAAAACGACATTGGTGGACAAATTGCTTCATCAATCAGGAACATTCCGTGACAATGAACAAGTTAATGAACGTGCTATGGATTCCAATGCTTTAGAACGCGAGCGCGGAATTACAATCTTAGCTAAAAATACAGCAATTAACTATAACGAGAAACGCATTAATATCATGGACACTCCTGGACATGCCGATTTCGGTGGTGAAGTGGAACGTATCATGAAAATGGTTGATGGTGTTCTGCTTGTGGTTGATGCATACGAAGGATGTATGCCACAAACTCGTTTCGTATTGAAAAAAGCACTTGAGCAAAAGTTAACACCTATCGTAGTTGTAAATAAAATTGACCGTGATTTTGCACGTCCAGAAGAAGTTGTAGATGAAGTAATCGATCTATTTATTGAACTGGGTGCTGAAGAAGATCAATTAGAATTCCCTGTTGTATATGCATCTGCACTTAAAGGGACTGCTTCAATGGACCCAAGCAAGCAAGATGAAGATATGACAGCTCTGCTTGATACGATTATTGACACGATTCCTGCACCAGAAGATAACAGTGCTGAGCCGCTTCAGTTCCAAGTTACGATGCTTGATTACAACGACTATCTTGGACGTATCGGTATTGGCCGTGTATTCCGTGGAACGATTAAAGTAGGTCAAGCCGTTTCATTAATGAAGCTTGATGGATCAGTTAAAAAGTTCCGTGTTACAAAGCTATTTGGTTTCTTAGGCCTAAAGCGTATTGAAATCAACGAAGCAAAAGCGGGTGATTTGATCGCTGTTTCAGGAATGGAAGAGATCAACGTTGGGGAAACAGTTTGCCCTGAAGGTCAAGAAGAAGCACTTCCTGTTCTTCGTATCGATGAGCCAACGTTGAAGATGACGTTCTTAGTTAACAACTCACCGTTTGCTGGCCGTGAAGGTAAATATGTAACAAGCCGTAAAATTGAAGAGCGCTTAATGTCTGAGCTTGAAACAGACGTAAGTTTACGTGTAGAAAATACCGATTCTCCAGATGTATGGACAGTTTCTGGGCGCGGTGAGCTTCACCTTTCAATCTTAATTGAGAACTTACGACGTGAAGGATTTGAACTTCAAGTATCAAAACCTGAAGTTATCGTTCGTGAAATTGACGGCGTAAAATGTGAGCCGGTTGAACATGTTCAAATTGACATTCCTGAAGAGTACACAGGTGCTATTATGGAATCTTTAGGAGATCGTAAAGGTGAAATGAAGAACATGGTGAACAATGGTTCTGGACAAGTTCGTCTTGAATTCATGGTTCCTGCTCGCGGATTAATCGGGTATACGACGGAGTTCTTAACTCAAACTCGTGGTTACGGTATCCTAAACCATACGTTTGACAGCTATCAGCCGATGGTAGCAGGAAACGTTGGTGGACGTCGCCAAGGTGTATTGGTTTCAATGGAAAACGGAAAAGCATCTCAATACGGAATCATGGGTGTTGAAGACCGCGGTACGATCTTTATTGAGCCAGGAACAGAAGTATACATGGGTATGATCGTTGGGGAGCACACTCGTGAAAATGATATTACGGTTAACATCGTAAAAGTGAAGCAGATGACAAATATGCGTTCTGCGAATAAAGACCAAACAGTAAGCATGAAGAAACCTCGTATCATGTCTCTAGAGGAAGCGCTAGAATACTTGAACGATGACGAGTATTGTGAAGTAACACCTGAGAGCATTCGTCTTCGTAAGAAAGTTCTTGATAAGAACGAACGTGAAAGAGTAGAGAAGAAAAAGAAACTTGCTCAAGGCTAAACGTATTTCTTAACGATCGGGAGTGGGAATCGTGGAGAAACAAGAAATCATGAAAGCGACAGGGGAAGATTCATCGTCCATGGCATTGCTGCTAGGGATTGAAAACGACCCTGTCAGAGCTTTTCTGCTGTTATATTTAATCATTACAGTGCTTAGTATAATTGTTTTTAAGCTAGGGTTCGCAAAAAAACTGCCGCCTTTAAAGTCCGCAGTGATCTATCTGTTTTTAATTATCGGATGTATGCCTCTTGCGTTCTTTGGAATCGGCTTGCCGGTAGCAGAGGGACTTATTGTAGCTGCACTCATCTTGATTATTTACAAAGTCAGATTGTATCAAAGCAAAAAAGAAAATAGCTGACAGGGGGTTTTGTAATGCAGCTTGTTGACGCTCTTTCCAATTGGTTGAGCATTAAGAAAGTACATGAAGAAAGACCCCATGACCTAGCAGCTAAAGAAACATTTGAATTTTTTAGTGAAATTTTAAATGAGGACCACCATGTAAACATTTCGTCTGTTTCAACTTCTGGCCCGTATTATATCGTGCTGTTTGAAGTGGATGGTATGGAAAGGTCGGAAAAGTTTTTTATAGACGTAATTGATGCTTTATATGAAGGAATTCAAAATGAACCTAGGTTTAATGAGGAGTGCTGATTTATTCAGCACTCCTTTTTTGCACGATCAGAAAGTCCAACTTGTTCATTTCGAATAGGCTGACGCTAAGGCTAGGCGTCAGCCGTGTTTTTTTTATGCATCTGATTTACAAAGAAACCAATTAGGATAGCAAAAAGTATGTGTCCGATGAGCCATAGAAAAAAGGGCATAGTCAATGGGGGCTGGAAAGGCTTTGAGACTGCTATATAGTAAAGAGGAAAGAAGGTAAGTGACATTATTATATTTATGAAAAGAGAAAGTAAATAAGGGTGATTAAACACAACGCAAAGTAAATCAACACATCCAATTAAAGCAATTGCAATGAAAATGTGTAAAACAAATTGCAATGGTTCGTTAAAGATGATGTAATCCGGAAGAGGCAAAAAATCAATGTTTAACAAAAAAGTATAGAGTTTTATCTTAAAGAATAATTCCGTAATGTAAAAAAAACAAGCCAGCAAGATGCCGGCAACTGTACCATAAAAAATCCAAGAAATTATTCTTTTGCCATTACCAATCATTATTTGTGTCCGGGCTTCGGTATAAATTAAAATTACCTGTTGATTCACGCTGGGCAGTTTTCCTTGTTATTCGTTCTCTGCATGGATCGCACATGAACGTGTGTATAGGTCGGTTTCTTAATTTTTTTGCAAGTGAGCATTCGTTTTCAATGACTTCTATAGTATCGCATAATACGCATTTTACACGCATCGTATTTCACCTCTTTCAAACAGTATAACATAAAGAAATTGGAAAATTAAATGAATGAGGTGCAATATTGTTAGTGATAATTATGATTACATAGGAAAACAAAAAACTCATGAAGGCCAATATCCTGCCTTCATGAGTTTTACCTATTTTTTAATCAGCTTTCATTCAATCGCTGTGGCTGGTTTTTTTGAGACTTTTCCTGTTTCTGCTGTTGATTCTTAAGCTGCTTTTCTTCCTTTTTATTTAACTGGCTGTTGTTTGTTTCTGTCGGTGACGGCTTTTTCGTTTGAATGCTATGTGGAACTTGAGGCATTAAGCGTCCCACAATACCTGCTAACTCTTTCATGATTCCGCCGATTGGATGGCCTTGGCGAATCTGTCTACCCATCTGACGAAGCCTTTCAACAGTGTCAGGATCAGCTGTAACAACCGCGTTTTTGCCATTTGGATCATTCTTTAATGATTCTGCTACTGAGTACTTAATAGATCCTACACGTGAATTATCAAGCTTTCGATCAACATCTATCCCAACGACTGCATAAGGTCCTAGTACGACTGCAGTTGCGTCCTCAACCCCAGGGATACCCGTAGCTAATCCTACTAGGTGTTTAGAAATTTCTTGAGATCCTTTTGGCTGTTCAGGCTTTTTGCTGTTTGCTGTTTGATTTACTTTTGTTAGCCGTGGTGTGTTCTGATCAGTTTGTGCATTATCGTTCTTATCGTTCATGCATCCAAACAGTACGAAAAACGCACTAAGGACGGCAACAATACGGAATATTTTCATCGGTATCAATCCTTCCAAGTCATTTCCGTTATTTTTTGTACATTCTTCTAACTTTATTCCTTCGTACATACATTTTAATAGGCAGTCCATAAAAAACGCTAAATGAATAGAACTACATTAAGTCAGGAGGCTAAATGTTGAATAAACGATACGTCCTTGATACGAACGTGCTGTTGCAGGATCCTTATTCAATACAATCCTTTGGAGATAGTGAAGTGATCATTCCTGCAGTTGTTTTAGAAGAAGTGGATTCAAAAAAACGTTACATGGACGAAATTGGAAGAAATGCTCGCGAAGTATCACGTTTAATTGATCGTGTGAGACAAAACGGCCAGCTGCATAAAGGAGTTCCACTTGAGAATGGCGGTACACTTCGAGTAGAGCTCAACCATAAATCATTTAAAAGACTTCAGGAAACTTTTGTGGAACCTACAAACGATAATCGGATATTAGCTGTTACATTAAATTTAAAACAAGAAGAAGAGGAGAAAAAGAGCGGTATAAAAGTCATTTTGGTCTCGAAAGATGTTCTTGTCCGAGTAAAAGCTGATGCTCTAGGAATAGAAGCAGAAGACTTTTTAAGCGACAGAGTAATCGATAAGAATGATCAGACGTATACGGGGTATAAAGAAATTTATGTGCAAGGCGACCTTCTGAATAAGTTTTATGAAAAAAATGAGCTCCAACTGATTGAACTCTCAGGACATTCGTTTCACCCACACCAATTCGTCATTTTAAAAGACGTTTTCAGGTCTTCCGTTTCTGCATTAGGAAAAGTTGATGAAAATGGTAAAACACTAAAACCATTGAGATATGATTCTGAGCAGATCTGGGGAATACGAGCAAGAAATGTTCAGCAGAAAATGGCGTTCGAGTTGCTTCTTCGAAAAGATTTGCCTCTTGTTACGCTCATCGGAAAAGCGGGTACCGGAAAAACGCTGATTACGCTTGCTGCGGCACTTCTTCAGACTGAGGATTTAAAAGACTATATCAAGTTGTTTATCGCCCGTCCTATCGTACCTGTTGGGAAAGATATCGGTTATCTTCCAGGAGAAAAAGAAGAAAAGTTAAAGCCTTGGATGCAGCCGGTGTATGATAACTTAGAATATTTATTTAACACAAAAAAGTCTGGAGAATTGGAGAAGATCCTTGCAGGTATAGGCTCTATTCATGTTGAAGCGCTCACCTATATTCGCGGCAGAAGTTTGCCAGATCAATTTATTATTATTGATGAAGCACAAAACTTAACCAAACATGAAGTGAAAACGATTTTAACGAGGGTTGGTGAAGGCAGTAAGATTGTATTGCTCGGTGATCCGCAGCAGATCGACCATCCTTATCTTGATGAGTTTACAAATGGATTAACATATGTCGTGGAAAAGTTTAAAGACCAAGCGCTAAGCGGACATGTTCGTTTAGAAAAGGGTGAGCGTTCGTCGCTTGCTCAGATTGCAGCTGATTTGCTATAAAAAAGAAAACAGCCCATGAATGAGCTGTCAAAATTTTCGTTTTATAAAATTGTGATGGCAGAAATATGTTTGATGGGATTTTCTTTGTTTCGTCCATCAGCAAAATAAAAATGTACCGGTCCATCTTCTTTTAACGGCTTACCGTGATTTGAAAAAGCAAAATATCCGTTTTGTGCTTCCTTAAGTGTGATTTCAACGTTACCGTCCCCTGACTCAATGATAACTTTCGCTGCGTCAGGGTGCGGTTGTGCATTATAGATAAAATAAGAGAGAGACATAGCAAAAGATCCTGTCAAAAGCGTTTCTTTTAACGTGGTTTTCGGTTTCTTTTTTTCTTGTTCAGAAGGTGGGATGGCACCTTCTTGTAACTCTCTATCCCAATGAGCAGAAACCTCTTTTAAATATTTTTCCTGTTCACTTTCCGATGATTTATCTGATTCGAATAATGTGTTTAAATCCTCTTTTCTATCATCAAAAATCCAAACACTTGGATCTAATGTAAGTGGATAGTTTACTTTTCCTTTTAGGGCAACGATGAATTCCATAAAAACCTCCTTGAAAATTGAAAACGCTATTAAAAGCATAGCACGATTATATGAATACTGTAATATGTTGATTTTTTTTATGCAAACCTTTATATTTAAAGGTAGAAATCGTGGCGAACGGAGGGATGATCATTGTCAGCTGAGATGGCAACTGGACATCGGGAAAGGGCATTTGAACTCTTAAAAGCAGATGCAGATAAAATCCTGAAACTAATTGAAGTTCAAATGGAAAACTTAACAATGCCACAATGTCCCCTCTATGAGGAAGTATTGGATACGCAAATGTTTGGTTTATCCCGTGAGATAGATTTTGCAGTCCGTTTAAACCTGGTCGAAGAAGATGCAGGCAAGAAGTTATTAGAGTCGCTCGAAAAGCAGCTTACTGCTTTGCACGATGCATCAATGAAAAAATGATACACACCCAGTCCGATAATACACTTGGACTGGATTTTTTTATATGCATTTTAATAAAAAGCTGTTGTCGTATTCATTGTTGCTTTTGAAAGTAGTTGATTTCCGTTCCAGGTGCTCGCTTTCCGTGGGGCAAGCGGTGAGCCACATTCGTACGTTTCACGTATAAGTGTCTCACCTGCCCGCCTGTCCCACAGGAGTCTCGCACCTTTCACTCCAATCAACTGTCAAAAGAAGAAAATAATAAAAAATAAAAAAGCAACAATCCTTTAGTAAACTGTCTATTAAAAACTGTGCTTCAAGGTGGCAGGTAACTCACCTTACACTTTAATCAATTATTAAATGAGGACGAAACAATACACTCTTAAGCAATAAATTTAAAAAACAACAGCCTATTCAAAAACAAGACTCACCCATCGAAACATTATAAGAAGCTGATCTTATAGAGTTGAATCAGAAATAAAAAAGGTTTCTGTGATACAATATCTAATAATTATAAAGATACAGACTTCGACAGAGAGGAGAAAGGTGAACAACGTGAAAAAAGCAGTAAGACCCTATGACTATTCTTTGATAGTAGCCGTACTATTATTGTGCAGTGCTGGATTAGTCATGATCTACAGCGCGAGTATAGGGGTAACAATCAATAAGTATGATTACAGCAGCAGTTTTTTCTTCACGAGACAGCTAATCTTTTTGCTTGCTGGATTGGGGCTTATGTATTTTACGATGAGATTCAATGTCCAAATCTATAAAAAGATGATGATGCCCATTGTCTTAGTATCAATCCTTGTGTTAGTTGCAGTATTATTGTTTGGCCGAGAAGTAAATAACGCTAAAAGCTGGCTTTACATAGGTCCAATTGGTATTCAGCCTGCGGAATTTATAAAATTAACTTTAGCCATCTATTTAGCTGCGATCTATTCAAAGAAACAAGGTAAGATGCAAGATTTTAAAAAAGGGGTCATACCGCCTTTAACCATTTTTGCGATAATGTTTCTATTGATACTCAGGCAGCCCGACTTAGGTACAGGCATAATAGTATCAGGAGTTGCAGGCATTATTCTTTTCTGTTCTGGTATTAAGTTTAAACATATTTTCTCAATGGTTGCGTTAGCCGGTATTGCTGGATTAGGGATATTTCTCCGATTAAGTGATGAACAGTTATCCCGTTTTGACGCTGCATATGCTCCGTTTAAAGATCCTGCAGGTGATGGTTACCAGCTTGTAAATGGGTATATTTCTATAGCTGCAGGTGGAATGACAGGCTCTGGTTTAGGTGAGAGTGTTCAAAAATACGGTTTTCTCCCTGAACCGCATACTGATTTTATTATCGCAATCATCGCTGAAGAACTAGGGTTCATCGGAGTGTTTTTAATCATTCTGTTATTGGGGTATATCGTGTTAAAAGGATTCTGGATTGGAATGCAAAGTAATGATACATACACAAGTCTATTAGCGTTCGGTATTTCTGGTATGATTGGCATCCAAACGGTTGTTAATCTTGGAGCGGCTGTAGGGCTGCTTCCTATTACAGGAGTACCACTGCCGTTTATTTCCTACGGGGGTTCATCCCTTCTTTTGTTTCTAACATCGATGGGGATTCTTATAAACATATCTGCAAAAGTAAATCTGAACAAAAAAGTACCTGACAGACAGCCTGAAGTAAATAAAAAGATAAGAGCTATTATGTAAAGGTAAAAGGAGAGGAACTTGTATGAGCAGAAAAATCAGCAAAGTCTTAGTAGCAAACAGAGGAGAAATCGCAATCCGAATTTTCAGAGCCTGTACAGAACTGGATATTCGAACAGTAGCTATTTACTCAAAGGAAGATACGGGTTCTTATCACCGCTATAAAGCGGATGAAGCTTATCTAGTTGGTGAAGGAAAAAAACCAATAGATGCCTATCTCGATATTGAGGGTATTATCGAAATTGCTAAAACAAACGGTGTTGACGGTATTCATCCAGGTTACGGTTTTCTATCCGAAAACAAAGAATTTGCTGAACGCTGCCGTGAAGAAGGTATTGTTTTTATCGGGCCAGATGAAAAACATCTAGATATGTTCGGAGATAAAGTAAAAGCAAGACAGACTGCCATTGATGCAAACATTCCAGTTATACCTGGAAGTGATGGTCCAGTAAATAGCCTGTCTGAAGTAAAAGATTTTGCAGACGAAAATGGTTTTCCAATCATTATTAAAGCTTCTATGGGTGGCGGTGGACGCGGAATGCGCATCGTCAGAAGTGAGAATTCGTTAGCAGAAAGCTATGACCGTGCCAAATCGGAGGCGAAAGCAGCGTTTGGTAAGGATGAAGTTTATGTTGAGAAATTTGTTGAGAACCCTAAACATATTGAGGTTCAAATCCTTGGAGATCATGAAGGGAACCTTGTCCACCTATATGAGCGCGATTGCTCTGTACAAAGAAGGCATCAAAAGGTTGTAGAAGTAGCGCCAAGTGTTTCTTTAACCGATGAACTGCGTCATGAGATTTGTGAATCAGCGGTCTCACTAATGGAGCATGTCGGTTATATCAATGCTGGAACAGTGGAGTATCTTGTTACACCAGACGGCAAATTTTATTTTATCGAAGTAAATCCCCGCGTTCAGGTTGAGCATACCATTACAGAGATGGTTACGGGGATTGATATTGTACAATCGCAAATTATGATTGCTCAAGGATTCTCCTTACACGGAAAAGAAATTGGAATTCCAAAGCAAGAAGATATTTATTGTCATGGGTATGCAATCCAATCTCGTGTAACGACAGAAGATCCATCTAATCAGTTTATGCCGGATACAGGGAAAATTATGGCTTACCGTTCTGGCGGAGGTTTTGGGGTGCGCTTGGATGCAGGTAACGGATTCCAGGGCGCAATTATCACGCCGTTTTATGATTCCTTGCTCGTAAAGGTTTCAACTTGGGCTTTGTCTTACGAACAAGCGGCATCCAAAATGCTGAGAAACTTAAAAGAATTCCGTATTCGTGGAATTAAAACGAATATTGCGTTCCTTGAAAACGTTGTAACACACCAAAAGTTTTTATCTGGAGACTATGATACTTCCTTTATTGATACAAGCAGTGAACTCTTTGTTTTTCCAAAGCGTAAGGACAGAGGAACGAAGATGCTTTCATATATTGGCGCTACAACAATCAATGGCTTCCCAGGGCTTCAAAAACAGGAAAAACCGTTCTTTGACAAGCCGCGCATTCCAAAGTTTAAACTTTCAGAACCGATTCCTAATGGTACTAAACAGCTATTGGATGCTGAAGGACCAGAAGCAGTAGCACGCTGGGTAAAAGAACAAAAGAAACTTTTGCTTACAGACACGACTTTCCGAGATGGCCACCAATCATTGCTGGCGACGCGTGTTCGTACGAATGACCTTCTGCACATTGCTGAACCGACAGCGAGATTATGGCCGGATATGTTTTCTTTAGAGATGTGGGGAGGAGCGACTTTTGATGTATCTTATCGCTTCCTAAATGAAGATCCGTGGGACCGCCTGATTAAGCTTAGAGAAAAAGCGCCAAATGTATTATTCCAAATGCTTTTACGAGCATCTAATGCGGTAGGTTATAAAAACTATCCAGATAATGTAGTAGAAGAATTTGTTAAAAAGTCAGCAATGGCTGGTATCGATGTTTTCCGTATCTTTGACAGCCTAAACTGGGTTGAAGGTATGAAAGTAGCAATCAGAGCCGTTCGTGAAACAGGAAAGATTGCTGAAGCGGCGATTTGTTATACAGGAGATATATTAGATCCGAGCAGAACGAAGTATGATCTAAACTATTATGTGAATCTAGCAAAAGAGCTGGAAGCAGAGGGAGCCCATATCTTAGCCATTAAAGATATGGCGGGTCTATTAAAGCCGCAGGCTGCTTATGATCTAGTATCTGCACTAAAACAATCCATCGATATTCCAATTCATCTGCATACACATGATACGAGTGGGAATGGAATCTATACTTACGCCAAAGCTGCCGAAGCTGGCGTGGATATCGTGGACGTTGCTGTAAGTTCTATGGCTGGACAAACATCACAGCCAAGCGCTAACTCTCTGTATTATGCCTTAGCAGGTAATGAGAGACAGCCAGACATAAATATTGATCATGCAAAACAACTTTCTTCTTACTGGGAAGATATTAGAAAGTATTATTCAGGATTTGAAAGCGGTATGCCTGCTCCCGATCCAGAAGTTTACGAACATGAGATGCCAGGAGGACAGTTTAGTAACCTTCAGCAGCAAGCAAAAGCTGTTGGCCTTGGCGACCGTTGGGATGAAGTGAAACAAATGTATCGCAGAGTTAATGATATGTTCGGCGATGTGGTAAAAGTTACTCCTTCATCAAAAGTTGTAGGAGATATGGCATTATACATGGTTCAAAATAACTTAACTGAAGATGATGTTTATGATCGAGGAGAATCACTAGATTTCCCTGACTCTGTTGTAGAATTCTTTCAAGGGTACCTGGGACAGCCGTATGAAGGTTTTCCAAGAGAACTGCAGCGTATTGTACTAAAAGGAAGAGAACCTCTGACAGTGAGGCCAGGAGAGCTTTTAGAAGCTGCTGATTTTAATGATATAAAAGAAACCTTGTTTCATAAGATCAACCGTCAAGTTACAAGTTTTGATGTATTGGCATATGCGTTATACCCAAAAGTGTTCTTAGATCGTGAAAAGATGTATTCACAATTTGGTGATATTTCTGTCCTCGACACTCCAACTTTCTTCTATGGAATGAAGCTTGGGGAGGAAATTGAAGTTGAAATTGAACAAGGTAAGACGCTGATTGTTAAACTGGTCTCAATCGGTGAGGCTCAAACTGACGGATCTCGAGTACTTTACTTTGAACTAAACGGTCAATCACGTGAAATTGTGGTAATTGATGAAAGTGCAAAAGTAACGGTATCTGCAAAACAAAAAGTAGATCACTCAAATCCTTCTCAAATTGGTGCAAGTATGCCTGGAACTGTGATTAAAGTTCTAGTTGAAAAAGGGGAAAAAGTAAAAAAAGGTGATCATCTCATGATCACAGAAGCAATGAAGATGGAAACGACGGTACAAGCTCCATTTGACGGAACAGTTAAAGAAATATCTGTTCAAAACGGAGAAGGTATTGCGGCTGGAGATCTGCTTATCGAGTTAATAAAGTAAGCTTTTTTGTCGCACATTAGTGGGGAATAACCGAAATAACAACTATCTTTGAGCTTTAAGCAGCGTAATTCTCGCTGCATAAAAAGTCTTCATTGAAAAGTTGATTGGAATGTAAGATGCGAGACTCCTGGGGGACGAGTGGGACAGGTGAGACTCCTAAAAGTGCAAAGCGCTAGGAGGCTCACCGCCCGCCCCCCGGAAAGCGAGCATCTGAAATGGAAATCAACTGCTTTCAAGAGCAGCGATGACAGTCGGAAACTAAAACATAAAAAGACCAAGGTGCAATTGAAGCACCTTGGTCTTTTATTATTTCCGATAAACAATTAATACTAAATAGCTCAACGTACCAAACAGGAAAGATATAATCAAACCATGTGATAAAGCTACAAACAAGTTTAGGTTTGAAAGTACGATCATAATCCCTGATACAGCTTGCAATATGACAAATAACAAAGCAAACTGAAAACCTTTGTTCACCACATTTTGATCACTGTAATGCTTTCTTGCATGATACCAAGAGATCGCAATCCACAAGAAGAGTACGATAGCAGCGATTCTATGCATCAAATGTATGCTAGCTTGTGATCCTAATGCTGCGAGTACAGAACCGTTACATAGAGGAAACTCAGGACCGCAGCCCATGCTCGAGCCAGTATGTCTTACAAGAGCTCCTGTGTATACGACAGCGTACAAATAAACAAATAACCAGTAGATGTTCTTTTTAAACCCTGGTGATACTTTAGCAATAAAAGGCCGGTCCCGATCCTCGAATGAAAGAATCGCTATCAGCAACACACTTGCAAACGAAACAAGTGAAAATCCAAAGTGAGAGGCAAGTACGGCTGATGACTGGCTCCAAATAACAGCTGCTGCTCCTAAAAGTCCTTGAAGGACAATGAAGAACACTGCAGAACCTGCTAGGATTTTAATTTCTTTTTTATGGGGTTCTCGTCTCCATGCCCATATAGCCAGTATAATAACTAAGATCCCGAGCCAAGCAGAAACAAAACGGTGACTCACTTCAATTATGGTTTCAAGTTTAGGTGCTGTTGGCAATAGTTCTCCATAACAGAGTGGCCAGGAATTTCCGCAGCCATCACCGGAATCAGTTTTTGTTACAACAGCTCCCATGAGTAAAACGAGCAGCATACCAAAGGTAGTAATAATAGAATAGATTTGATAAGCTCTTTTCAATTCATTCACCTGCTTTTTTTGTCCTATAACCGTTCACAAATTTGTAATATTTTCAACTAGTAATGCAGACACCCCGATAGTACAAATAATATAAGAAGTTGTCTATATTAGTCGAAGTATACAAAGCACTTGTTTTGTTTTATAATGTTAGAGGACATTTTCTTTATATATCACTATCCTATCATATAGGTAAAACGTTCTACTTTACATATTGTGAACAGATAAAGACATTTTTTTACCGTTGATTTTAGAGTCAAGCCCATATAGAATGAATGAGGGCTTAAATAACAACAAAAGAAAGATTTGGAACATTTTACTCTAAAAAAGGAGGTGTATCTGTTGAGCAAGACTTCAACTGCATATGAAGCCGCTAACAAAGTAATGGAACCTGGACCGCTTTCAGAAGCGAACCCGACAGGCACCTGGAAAGATTTTTTGACCATTGCAAAACTTGGAATCGTTATGAGTAATCTAATCACGACATTTGCAGGATTTTTCTTGGCCTTAAAATATAATGATTTATTATTTTCAGAGAACATCGTTACCTTAATTCTTTGTGTATTAGGTGCAGCGTTAGTTATAGCAGGAGGCTGCTGTTTAAATAACTATATTGATAGAGATATTGATCAACTTATGGAACGAACGATTGAACGTCCGACAGTGACTGGCAGAATCAATCCGAGTCAAGTATTATGGGTTGGTATTATTCTATCCGCAATCGGAACAGTTATGCTTGCCATGACTACTCTAACCGCAGCTGTAATAGGACTGATTGGACTCTTTGTATATGTTGTTGTATATACGATGTGGCTAAAGCGCACCCACTCTATTAATACGGTTGTGGGAGGTATATCAGGAGCAGTTCCGCCGTTAATCGGCTGGGCCGCAGTAGACGCTAATCTGCACTGGGTTGCTTGGATCTTATTTTTGATCATGTTCTTATGGCAGCCGCCTCACTTTTTAGCGCTTGCTATGAAGCGCTGCGAGGATTATAGAAATGCTGGTATTCCTATGCTTCCGGTAGTATCCGGTTTTGCACTTACTAAACGTCAGATGATCTGGTATGTGGCGGCTTTGCTGCCAGTGTCTCTTTACCTGTTTGACTTTGGTGTTGTCTATTTAATCTTGGCTGCCGTGTTAGGAACGGGCTGGCTGATCCTAGCACTTTCAGGGTTAAAGACAAAAGATGATATTAAGTGGGCTCGCATGATGTTCGTGTATTCTTTGAACTACATGACCATTATGTTTGTAGCCATGATTCTAGTAAATATATAGAAATCCTTACCGGAACAGCGCCTTAATTGTGCTGTTCCTGTAATTGCCTTTACATAAAAGGGCTTTCATAAAAGCTATTTAGCTATTTCCATTCAAATAAATATTTATTTGAAGTGAATAGAAAGAACATTCAGTCAAAACAGACTACAACGAGAAAGTGGGGTATATGTAGTGATGAAAAAATGGCTACAAAAAGGGCGTTTTCTTTCCTTATTTGCCATGTTGGCTCTTCTTTTGATGGGGTGCGGAGATCCGACTCTATCGGCTTTAATTCCGCAAGGTGAAGTTGCTGACAAACAGTTCCAGCTGATGCTGATATCTATTAGTATTATGATTCTGGTGCTAGTGGTAGTTTTCGTTCTTTATGCATTCGTATTATTGAAGTTTAGAAAGAAAAAAGGTGATAACTCAACACCTAAGCAAGTGGAAGGTAACCACATGCTTGAATTATTATGGACAGTTATTCCGATTCTTTTGCTTATCATCCTAGCTGTTCCAACTGTTATGAGAACGTTTGAATTCTCTGCAGATGCTAAACCAGCTTCAAAGAATGAGTTAAGCATTAAAGTTACGGGACACCAATATTGGTGGGAGTTTGAGTATCCGAAAGAAGAACTTATTACATCTCAGGAGTTAGTATTGCCTGCAGATACAAGAGTACATGTTGAACTATCATCTGCTGATGTTATTCACTCTTTCTGGATTCCTTCACTTGCTGGAAAAACAGATACAAACCCTGGAGACAAGAACAAGAACTATATGTGGTTTGAAACTGGAAGCAAGACAGATGTTGTGTATAAAGGGAAATGTGCTGAGCTTTGTGGTGCATCTCATGCATTAATGGATTTTAAAGTAAGAGTAGTTTCAAAAGAAGACTATAAGAATTGGGTTGCGGGCTTTAAAGCGGCTGACGACAAATCTTCTGCTAATGCTAACGGACAACAAGTCTTTGAAAAGAACTGTTTATCTTGTCACGCTGTTGGACAAAACGGTGGTAATACAGGCCCTAGCTTAACTGGTTTCGGGGATAAAGACCGTATTGCAGGGATCTTAGAACATGACAAAGATAATCTGAAAGAATGGATCAAGGATCCTCAAGAAGTAAAACCAGGCAACAGTATGCCTAAGGTTAACCTTTCTGATGAGGAAATTGATGCAGTTGCAGATTACTTGTTAGGTCTTAAATTGAAATAGTCTTAAGCATTGCAAAAAAGGAGGTTACACCGTGGCAACTCACGAAAGTCACAAAAAGAGAAGTGGGTTAATGGATTGGCTCACTACCGTTGACCATAAAAAGATCGGTATTTTGTATCTTTTAGCAGGCGGGTTCTTCTTCTTAATCGGAGGACTCGAAGCTATACTGATGCGTATTCAATTAATGGAACCAGACAGCAAGATTTTTACTGGTGAACTTTATAACCAATTATTAACGATGCATGGAACAACAATGATCTTCTTGGCAGCAATGCCGATTATCTTTGGTTTCATGAACGCGATTGTTCCTTTACAACTGGGAGCTCGTGACGTAGCGTTTCCATACGTAAACGCAGTCGGTTTTTGGTTATTCTTCTTCGGTGGAGTTCTATTAAACCTTAGCTGGTTCTTAGGTGGAGCACCAGAAGCTGGATGGACAGCTTATGCACCTCTATCAACCGTAGCTGAAGATACTGGGGTAGATTTCTATGTACTTGGTCTTCAGATTGCTGGGGCAGGTACACTTGCAGGGGGGATTAACTTCCTTGTAACGATCATTAACATGCGTGCACCAGGTATGACGTTTATGCGTATGCCATTGTTCACTTGGGCTTCATTTGTTACATCTGGACTTATCTTATTCGCATTCCCTGCACTTACAGTTGGATTCTTCCTTCTTATGTTCGAACGTGTATTTGATGCTAATTTCTTTAATCCAGATATGGGTGGTAACATTTTAATCTGGGAACACATTTTCTGGATTTTTGGTCACCCTGAAGTATATATCTTGATTCTACCTGCTTTTGGTATTATCTCTGAGGTTGTATCTACATTCTCAAATAAGCGTTTGTTCGGTTACAGCGCGATGGTATTTGCGACAGTTCTTATCGGATTCTTAGGATTCATGGTTTGGGTTCACCACATGTTTACAGTTGGTTTAGGACCTGTAGCAAACTCTATTTTTGCCGTAGCAACTATGGCAATCGCAATTCCAACAGGTGTAAAGATCTTTAACTGGATCTTCACGATGTGGGGCGGACAAATCCGCTTTTCAACAGCAATGCTTTTCGCAGTAGGTTTCATCCCAACCTTCGTAATGGGTGGAGTAACAGGAGTTATGCTTTCTGTTCCTGCAGCTGACTATCAGTACCACGATAGTTACTTTGTAGTAGCTCACTTCCACTATGTAATCGTTGGTGGTCTGATTTTAGGTTTATTCTCAGGGTTATACTATTGGTACCCTAGAATGTTTAACCGCGTTTTAAATGAAACACTTGGAAAATGGAATTTCTGGCTGTTCTTTATCGGGTTCCACTTAACGTTCTTCCCGCAGCACTGGTTAGGACTAATGGGAATGCCTAGACGTGTTTATACATATATGTCTGGACAAGAACTTGACGGAGCAAACTTTGTAAGTACGATCGGTGCCATTCTAATGGGTGCTGGAACAATTGTACTTTTAATCAACATCATTATTTCAGCATCATCTAAATATGCAACAACGAAAGATCCTTGGGATGGCCGTACGTTAGAGTGGGCTATGCCAGTTCCAACACCAGAATACAACTTTGCACAAACGCCACTTGTTCGTGGTCTTGATGCTTTGTATGTTGAGAAAACAGCTGGTAATGGAGAAATGACACCTGCAGAACCTGTAGGAGAAATTCACATGCCGAACGGTTCAATTCTTCCGTTTATATTATCTCTAGGCATGTTCATTTCTGGATTTGGCTTCATCTATGCGAACTGGATCGTAGCAGGTGCTGGTTTAGGACTTGTATTGATTACGATGTTCCTGCGTTCAATTATTGATGATCATGGTTACCATATTCATAAAGAAGAAGTTGAAGCAGACATTAAAGGGGGTAGAGCTTAATGAATGCTGGAGAACGTTTAACAGATGCTAATTTCCCTGCTCATCCTGAAAAAGCTACCCTTGAAGGTAAAAATAAGTTTTTAGGATTCTGGCTTTTCCTTGGTGGAGAGACTGTTCTATTCGCAACACTTTTCGGAACATATCTTGGTCTAAGAAATATGCATTTAGATGGTCCATCTGGGGCAGAATTATTCTCACTGCCATTAGTATTTTTAGCTACGATGCTCCTATTAACAAGCTCTTTAACGAGTGTGTATGCAGTACTTTCATTAAAACAAAACAAAGTACGTTCTTTGCAAGGTTGGTTCCTCGTAACATTATTATTAGGTCTTGGATTCCTAGGTTTAGAGATCTATGAATTCATACATTATGTTCATGAAGGGCATACATTTACTAGCTCTGCATTCGGTTCTGCTTTCTATACACTAGTTGGTTTCCACGGAGCCCACGTATTATTTGGGATACTTTGGCTCGCAACATTGCTGGCTAGAAACTGGAACAGAGGCATTACCTTATCTAATGCACCTAAGTATTACTTATTTGCTCTTTATTGGCACTTTGTCGATGTTGTATGGGTATTCATCTTTACAGTTGTTTATCTAATGGGAAAGGTAGGTTAAACTCATGGCTAATCACCAACAGAACCCTGAAACTACCGTTCATCGTCACGAGGAGATTCAGCGTAAACTTGCCTTGAAAGAGGAGCGTAAGCATCATAACGTTTCTTTTATCATGATGATTCTTTTAACGATCGTTGCATTTTTTGCGATCTGGAGTGACAAAATCAGCGATTCGTTTGCTGTATTGTTTATTCTTACACTGGCAGTTGTTCAAGTTTTCTTCCAGCTATATGTTTGGATGCACTTGAGCCACAAAGGACATGACTTCCCTATCTGGGGGATGGCGAGTGGAATACTCGTTGCAGCTATTACAGTAGCATCCTTAATGGGACTAATTTGGACATCGTAAGAAAGAAGGGCTGCATACTCGTATGCAGCCCTTTTTACATGTTACAAAATTACGAATTGTCACTATAATTCCATTACAAGTACCCAAAAGACTGGTATAGTAATATCGGGTACTTTCTTAAAGGAGATGACAGACATGCACCATAATCACCATGTTCATCATACTAGTTTGAGTGATTATAGCTGGTACGAACTATATCCGCCTTTTATATATGTTGTGGCAATTGTTCTTGCTTTAGTTTACTTCCGATGGATCATACGGGGGAAAAACAGGGAGAACTTAGCAACTGGATGGCAAAAAGCAGCTATGACTGCTGCATTAGTATTAATGATTATTATTAAAGGTACACCTGTTCAGGTATTAGGGCACAATTACTTATTTAGTGTACATATGGTACAGATGGCTGTACTATACTTAATGATTGCTCCACTCATAATTCTTTCGGTTCCCGAAGTAAGATGGAGCAGCTGGTTGAGTAAGGAATCTTTTTTAACCCGTATTTTTCATTTTCTAACGAAACCGCTAATTGCGTTAATCGTTTTTAATACCGTATTCTCTTTGTATCATATACCACTAGTGTTCGATGCGGCTGTTTCAAACCCAGTAATCCATTATGTATATCATGCATTACTGCTTTTAACTGCATTTACGATGTGGTGGCCAGTACTTTGTCCGGTAAAAGATCTTGATTCTTTGTCGGACATTAAAAAAATTGGTTATGTGTTTGCCAATGGTGTATTAATGACACCTGCATGTGCGCTGATCATGTTTGCTGACTTTCAGCTTTATGAAACGTACAGAAACGTTCCACAGTTATATGCTACGATGACTCCTAAGGAAGATCAGCATGTAGGTGGTGTTACGATGAAAATCTTCCAAGAAGTAGTATATGCTTTTGTTCTTGGTCTCATCTTTTTTAGATGGGTTAAAAAGGAACGCATTCGTGATAAAGCTGACTTAGATATGATAAAAAGACAAAACAACCGATTGAATCCTGAATTGAAATAACCAGCACTTGCTGGTTATTTTTTTTCGTGAGTTTTGTCTTAATGGAAGTGGTTGATTTCCGTTTCAGGTGCTCGCTTTCCGCGGGGCAGGCGGTGAGCCACATTCGTACGTTTCACATATAAGTGTCTCACCTGTCTAGTAGTAGTGGCTAGCCCCTCGAGGTCAAAAGTTAAATGGTCCAGAAGGCAAAGTGCGCCTTGCTAGCCCATTCATCTTTTGCTTGTCGGGGCTGAACGAGCCACTTTCACTTTTCGGACTGCCCGCCTGTCCCGCAGGAGTCTCGCACCCTACACTCCAATCAACTGTCAAAGATGAAATTAAAAAACACAAGGAATGCGAAGATGAAAATCACTGCGGGTGCATTAACTTGTAGAGGAACGGATATCAACTACTTGCAAAAACTTCAAAAAATTACGAAATCAGTTTTCTAAAAAAAGAAAAAACACTGTTCATGTAGAATAATAAATAGAAAGCCAAGTAAAGAAGGGAAAGAGAAAACATGAGAATCAGCGCAAGACAAGCAGCCAAAAAATTTATAGAGTCTCACTATCCGAACTGTGAAGTCGCCTATTTGGCTGGAAGTGTAGTTAGAGGAGAAGAAACGGAAAGTTCAGATTTAGATATTATTATTATTGATAGTACGGTAGGTGAATCATATCGTGAATCACTTACAGAGTATGATTGGCCGATAGAAGTTTTCGTTCATAATATGTTTACATACAAAAACTACTTTAAACAAAATATAGATCGAGCAAGACCATCTCTTCCGCAAATGTGTGCAGAAGGTATTATTTTATGTGATAAAGGACAAGCTTCACGAATTAAAAATGAAGCACTTCAATTATTAAAAGCAGGACCTACTCCGTGGAAAACGGTTGAGATCGAACAAGCGCGCTATCATTTGACAGATCTTCTGAATGACTTAGAAGGATCAACAAATGCTCTTGAAGATTTATTTATCGTTTCCAAGCTGGCAGACCGCACACATGAATTTGTATTGCGTGTTAACGGACATTGGATTGGCGAAGGGAAATGGATTCTTAGAGCTTTAAAAGAATTCAATGAAACATTTGCTGAACAATTTGCTTTTGTATTTGATGATTATTATTCAAGTCGTTCGAAAACAGGAGTTATCCAATTTGTTGATGAAGTAATCGCTCCATATGGTGGCCGTCTTTTTGAAGGGTACTCCTCTCATCCTACCAATCGCGCAGCAGAATAGAAAAAATCCCTCATCGCTGAGGGATTTTTTTTATACATGCAATTCGCTATGCAGCGCTTCGATTAATTTGTTGCATTGTTTTACAACGTGCTTAGGAAATTCTTCGTCATATTCAACACCATGTGGATAATAGTGTTTTCCTAAATATGGTGTACCAAGTTCAACCTTTGCGTGAGGTGTTTCTGTTTCTGCTTCAATAACATGACATGGGAATCGGAAATAATAAACATCACCATTTGTCATATCTTCAAATTTGTAATCGTATGTAATTCGCTCATAATCCCATTGGCCAGCACGGATCATTCCATGGCTATCCATCACATGTTCTAAAAGTGAGAATTCAATAACCTTCCCGTTTAAGCCGCTTTCTTCAAATTTCATTGTGAAACCTCCTAGGAATTCAATAAAGAAATAATAATCACTTCTTAATGATATTATGAAAGCGCTAAAGATGCAATCATTGTCAAAACGATGCATATTTGTTTTTCTTTCGTAAAGCATAAGGAAGAAGAAATTATATTTAGCTGGAGGTAAAGAATTTGAAGAAAATAAGCGATATTATGACAAAAAATGTAGACTTTGTTACGCCACAAGACAATGTGTACGAAGTAGCTGTTAAGATGAAGAACGACAACGTAGGCGTTATCCCTGTCTGTGAAAACGATCAGGTAATAGGAGTCATCACAGACCGTGACATCGTAATTAGAGGGGTTGCTGAAAAGCGTCCTGGTTCAGCTAAGGTTACAGACGTTATGAGTGAACATTTATATACAGGGTCAGCAGACATGAGTGTTCAAGATGCTGCTCAACTCATGGCAGATAAGCAAATAAGAAGATTACCTATCGTTGAAAATAATAAACTCATTGGTATTATCTCTTTAGGAGACTTATCCTTATCTAAGGAAAGTAATTCTGCTGCAGGCCATACGTTATCCGAAGTTTCCGATCAAAGAGATCAATTACAATAATTTAATTATGTACGACACGCAGCAGCTCCAATTGTATTTGAAGCTGCTATTTTTATAAACCTATAATCCAAAGCGAATCTCTCTATGCTAAACTATGATTAGAAGAAACACATAGGGGGAACCATTATGCGAGGATTGGTTACTTTTTTCCTATCCGTACTTATTTTAATCGGAATATTTTTTTATGATCTGTTGCCGGAATTTTCTCTTCAAGAACAAAAACCTAAAACGAAAATTGAATACATAGAAGAGTCTGTGAAAATTCCAGATGATGCAGTGTCTAATTGGATAGGCAAAGATATAGCTGCATTTGAAAAACAGTGGGGTGAACCTGAAAGGATTGATCCATCAAGTTATGGATACGAATGGTATATCTATGGAAATAAAAGTCCAAAAGGGTACTTACAAGCAGGTATGGAAAACGGAAAAGTAGTTACCTTGTTTGTCATTGGCTCTGAAGTCAATACAAATCCATTTACTATAGGTGAAGATTCAAACAAAATCATTCAGAAATACCCGATCGAAAGCGATATTACAATTAATGATGGGGAAGATTTTTTTAGATTTGAACTGTCTGAACAAGAGATTATGCTGAGACCTTTAATCAAAGTGGGAGAAAAAGTTTGGGTCCAGTTATATTTTGACAAGTTTACTAACAAATTATCAAGTGTCAGGTACACCACTTCAGATGTTCTATTAAGGCAAAGACCCTATTCAATCGTTTATCGCGGAGATTTGCCGCCTGTTCAGCCATTAACGGAAGAAAAGCAGAAGAAAGTGGATCAATCAGAGGAACAGCAAGTATTTGAGCTAACTAACATCATTAGACTTAAATACGATAAAAACCCGCTAGAGTGGGATGAATTAACGTCAGAAGTTGCTTTTCTGCACTCTAAGGATATGCTGACCCAACAATATTTTTCACATGACAGTAAAGATGGCAGGACGTTATCTGATAGGCTGCAGGAAAAAGAAGTGAAATTTTTACAAGCGGGAGAAAACATAGCAGCAAACTACACGGATGCAGCAGCGGCTGTAGAAGGCTGGATGAACAGCGAAGGCCACCGAAACACGATGTTAAATGATGAATATACTCACTTAGGTGTTGGTGTAGACAATAAATATTACACTCAAAATTTTTTAGTTCCGATGAAGTAATAAAAGAGCTTTAATAAAAGAGCTAACTCATAAAAAATGAGTAAAGCTCTTTTTTTGTGTTGTTCTTATGTTCCTTCATTGACTATTATTCGGATAGTTTAAAGAACGTACCTGTAGCAGAAGCGATCAATACGTCTTTTTCGTTTCTAACTTTTCCATCCATCCGGACTAATTGTCTGCCGTTATGAACCACTTCAGCTCGGCAAATGAATGTTTCGCCAACACCAGGTGTTAAAAAGTCTACTTTTAGCTCAACTGTAACTGCCCCTCTTTTATTGCCTGGTACTAGACTGGCCATAGTACCCATCGCTGTATCTAACAGAGTAGCTGTCAGCCCGCCATGCACGATTCCAATTGAATTATCTAAAAGGGGTGAATTAGGCATCTCCATCTCAAGTATATGTTCATTGATCCTTTTCGTTTTCAGCTGTAATAAAGAAGCAATATGTGTAAGACTTGTTTTTTCTCTTTTTACCTGCAGACTGTTTAAAAATAGTTTCATGGCCTTTTGTTCTTGTTCTGTACTGTTCTCTATAAACTCGATCCACTCTTTTTTAATATCCAATGGTATATCCCTCAATCTTTTTTATTTATTGTACCTTTTTAGGCGGATGAGAATAAAGTAAACAGAATTAGCTTTGCAATTATTTTAAAAAATGGGCGCACCAAATTATGGGCACTTATGTATCATGTAGTAAAACATGATTCGTCAGTGGATGGCTGGGGGTGGATTCTGTGGTAAAGACTGATATTGAAAGTTTCAAGGAGTTTGTGCATAAACATCCTGAATTAATTAGGGAAGTTCAAAAGAATAAAAGGCCCTGGAAGGAAGTTTATCAGGATTGGATTGTTTTAGGGGAAGAACACGAGAGCTGGAATCAGTATGCAAAAGAAAAAACAGAAGATAAAGCAAAAGATAATAAACAAGATGAACGTTCTCATACACAAAATGCAAGAACCGATCTCACTGTAGGAGATATTGTTGCTGGTTTGAGCAAACTTCAAATCACGGACGTACAAAAATATTTATCGCAATTTGGAAGTCTTATGGACGCCGTTCAAGAACTATTACAGCAATTTAACAATCAGTCTGACAGATCGAACCAGCTGCCGGAAAATAGAATGAACGATTATCCTTCTTACAAAGATTAAAAGGATGTGTGCGGTGTGCGAAGAGAATTATTAGAATATTTAAATACGAGGCCAGATCTTAAATATTACATTAGAGAAAAGCCTGAATGGTATAGAAAGCTGAGTCGAAACCCTTTTTCAGTTTCTGAACTGGAAGAGGGTGCAAAAGTATTTTATGGGCGCACATTCGGTCAGAGAGTTGATCGTTTTCATCAGCAGCTGCAAAATTTTGGGCTTCTTATGGAACTGATCTCAGTAATGGGCGAAGTGAAACAAGATGATGCACCGTTCCCAAATGATTTTCAGCCCATGCAAGACCCATTAAATAATGGGGAATGACGGATAATATGATATAAAATGGAAAAAACTATCTCTAGAAGGAGTGGTTTTTTTCATGAACAAAAAGAAAAAAAGTATTTATACAATTGGGTTGTTTGCTCTTCTCACCGTGTCAGTATTTACTTTAAATAATAAACAAACAGATACGGAAGAGTCTGAAATGATACAACCTGAAGCTGTTGCGGCATCATCTCTTTATCCTCTGATGGATAAAGATTGGGATGTAAATTATCATGTAAAGAATCAACGCATCTATATTGAAAACATTATTCCACGCTTTTCATTTCAAGGCAGTCTCACGAAGGCACCAGATAATCAAGATGGATACATTGCCGTTTTTATCAACAACAAATGGAGAATGAACGCCAATCAGTCAATGTTTATTTTGAATAAAATGAGTCCTGGCAAACATAAAATTACTTTGCAGCTAAAGAAAAAAGATGGATCTGATTATGGTTTAAAGAAAAATATAGTGGTGCACATTCATTAACTCTTCTTAACTTAGAAGAGTTTTATTTTTTTGTAATAAACAGCTATGCTTTTAAGTCTAATCATTATCCGCTATAATAGATAAGAAACCTCATACCTAAAGGGAGGTGTGACGTATGAGTTTAGACCAAGTTGTTTTGCTGGAAGAATCCTTAACATTAGCTGAAATGGTTTCAAATTCCAGTGTTGCAATAGCATATAGAGAGTCGAAATATATTTTGGAGCAAGATGATGAGGCACAGAAATTGATTGCCCGTTTTGCCAAAATGAAAGAGCAATATGATGAAGTACAGCGATTCGGAAAATACCATCCTGACTTTCATACTGTTTCTTCACAAGTTCGAACACTGAAAAGAGAACTTGATTTCCATGAAAAAATAGCTCAGTTCAAAAAATCAGAAAAAGAACTTGAGAATTTATTAATGGAGTGCAGCAGGATTATTGCTGACAGTGTGTCACAGCAGATTAAAGTTCCAACAGGTAATCCATTTTTTGATGAGAGTTCATGCAGTGGTGGTTGTGGTTCTGGCGGATCTTGTGGGTGTGCATAAGCGAATTAATTGTCTTTAAATCGTATGCAATCAAAGCACAAGTTTCCGCAGCAGAACATTTTTTCTTGAGGAACTAAAAAACGCATACGATAAACATAAAGATTTTTTTCTGACCTGACAAAATAGAGGTTCAGAGTGAGCCGTTTCCCTTTCATCGCTTTTACAGCATGTTTTTTTACAGTGTCTGTTGATTGTTCGATTGATATATGTGAAGAAACACTTACATATAAGAAAGGGATTCCGGCCATTAATTTCTTTTCAGCAAAAATGATTGCAGGATCGAGTTTCATTCTGTTAATAAAATCTTCCCAAATGGTGTTTAAGTCCAAGATACATCACATCCTAATGAGTGATTTGTTGATGTTTGAATACAGTATAATAAAAGGGGCTTTAATTATGATAGGTAATCGTCGTGGACTCTCTGTTTTTCTTCATTCTTTAAAGTTTTCTAAACAGCTTAGACGCTACGGTAATGTTCATTATGTGTCAAGAAAGCTAAAATACGCTGTTCTTTATTGTGATGGCAGCAAAATAGATGAGATTGCAGCAAAGCTAGAATCTTTGCATTTCGTAAAAGAAGTAAAAAGGTCTCATAAACAAGAGATTAAAACAGAGTATGAAAGCAAGATTGTCGATAAAGCAAAAGAGTATGATTATAAGATGGGGATTTAAAAGACAGGCAGGCTTATTAAAAAGCTGCCTGTTTTTTAATGTCTGTTTTCACGATCTGGTCAGTAGCTGATTTCAGCTCCTCAGTCTGCAAGCAATTGTTGAAGGGTCTTTTTCTGTCAGTATTTACTTTTATAAGTCTTCATCCATTTGTCAAACAAATGAATTTATAACAAAGGCGGGATTAAGTAGTTTAAGCGTAAAATGCCAATCAGATAGTGAAAGAAAAGTTCCGTTTCTGCAAAATCTGTTGAAGGTTTTACATCAAAAGTGATAATTTCCTTATTTAACTGAGCGGCTTTTGATTCAAATAATTCATACCGTTTTGAAGGGAAAGGCACTCCTTCTCTGCATATGTATAGCGGCTGGAATTTCCCTTCAGAAGCAGGTTGCATGACAGCAACGAGGGAAGCATATATTTTATCTTCTTTCTTTACTTTTAGACATAATAGCTGTGTAATTCGGTTTTTGTTCGATTCCATAATCTCAAGTAGTTCATAGAGATCTGAATAACCTTCACCTAACTCAATAAATCGCTGAATCATCGTTCATTCCCCTTTCTATACAACAATGTAGCATAATCCGAAACCGCTATAAAGACTTTTAAGCATCAAAAAAACCTGCAGCATTAACTGCAGGTTGCCTTTAAAACAAAATCACTTCTGTTTAAAGGCGATGGGAGAGGAGAAACCGGATGAAGAACTTATGGGGAGTAAGTCTTCTCCGCGGTTGGCAACAACATCGTTCGTTGATGTTGTTATAAGTAGTATGACCTCATTTAATTTGCCTTATACTTATAAAGAAAAGATTTGATTGTTTGAATACAGGAATACTTGTGATAGGATTAGTAATGGAAATCGGAAAAGAATTGAGTGAAGAACGTGAGAGTAATAGCAGGTGAATGTAAAGGTAGACCCCTTAAAGCTGTCCCAGGTACAAACACTCGCCCAACAACTGATAAGATCAAAGAGTCTATATTTAATATGATTGGTCCTTATTTCGATGGTGGAATCGGTTTGGATTTATACGGCGGCAGTGGCGGACTTGGACTTGAAGCGTTAAGTCGAGGCATGGAGCACTTCATTTTTATCGATAAAGACCAGAAAGCCATACATACGATTAAAGAGAATATCAAACAATGCAACTATGATGAGAAAACAGAAGTCTTTCGTAATGATGCAAAAAGAGCATTGAAAGCGCTTCATAAAAGAGAACTTCAGTTTGATATGATATTTTTGGATCCTCCGTATGCTAAACAAATGTTAATGAAAGACATGGAGGAAATCGACAAGCTGCAGCTGCTTTCTGGTGAAGGAAGCATTGTAACTGAACATGGGAGTGATGTTAAACTTCCAGAACAGATTGGAAGTTTTCATCAAATCAGACAGGAAACGTACGGAAAAACAACAACCATAACGATTTTCAAACGTTATTAAGACAATTTATGAGGTGAAGATTATGCCAACGACTGCCGTATGTCCTGGTAGTTTTGACCCTGTTACGCGAGGTCATTTGGACATTATTAAACGAGGCGCAACAGTTTTTGACGAAGTAATTGTTGTAGTAGCCAATAATCAAAGCAAAGATCCATTGTTCACGGTAGATGAGAGAATCGTGCTCTTAAAAGAAGTGACCAAGCAGTTTCCTAACGTGAAAGTAGATTCGTTTAATGGACTATTGATTGATTACGTGAAAAATATAGGTGCTAATGTAATTCTCAGAGGACTTCGAGCTGTATCTGATTTTGAATATGAGATGAAAATTGCTTCCATCAACAAAAAGTTAGATGATGAAGTTGAAACATTCTTTATGATGACAAACAATCAATACTCGTTCTTAAGTTCAAGTATTGTGAAAGAAGCTGCGAAATATCATGCGAACGTGTCTGATCTTGTTCCAGAAGTTGTTGAGGAAGCACTAAAAGAAAAATATAACAGCCCCCGTTAAATGCGGAGGCTGTTTTTATTTAGAAAAGAGCGTTTTATATTGAGAAAATCCTGACGCGTAAAAAACTACCAAAATAAAAAGCTTATTCAAAAATTACTTTTGAATAAGCTCTGCATTTTTTATTTTCACTCAGTATTTGTTATTAGCTTTCGATTCCATAACAGGACCGACAGCAGTAAGAAGCCTAATGTTATATAGTGGCTGTGTGCCAGGGCAATCATGCCGTATTCTCCGAAGTTCTCACTTTTTTCTGTGAGAAAGGCAAATGCCGGAGCAGCACTGCTTTTAACGTGATACAAATAAGGGAATACTAAAAGACATATAAAAGCAGATAAAAACCCGTGCATTATTCTGGCAACAAAGAACGGTCTGAATTTAATATCTGTATCAGCCAAAATACTAGCGACTTGTGCTTGAACAGAAAGTCCGCTAAATGCCAGGATAAAACTTACAATAACGGCTTGCTGCAGTATGGACGATTGTGCAAGACTGGTTAGATTGCTCCCTAATGTAATTTCAAAAATTCCTTTAATCAATGGTAAACTCAGTGTTTCCGATAGGGAGAACAGCATAAAGAAATAATTAGTCATGCTTGAAAGCAGCTCAGCAACATGCAGAAGGTCCATCATCTTACTCAGTACGGAAAATAGAATAATAAATCCTCCGATCATGAGCAGTGTTTTAGTGGACTGCTGAACGGCATCTCCAAGCAGTTGTCCGATCGGTCTATTATCTGCTAATCGGGCTTCATGCATATGTTTTAAAGCATTTTTTAATCCTATTCCTCTATATCTATCTTCGTTTGTCTGTGAATCTTTTTTATAACCGTGAAATCTCATGATAAGACCAACGAAAAAGTTACCTAAATAGTGGCTCACGGCAAGAACAATACCGAGTGCAGCATTATGAAAAAAACCAACTGCAATGGCGCTGAACATGAATAACGGGTTCGAACAGTTTGTAAACGATACGAGACGCTCTGCTTCAATGGTTGTGATTTGTTTTTGATGCCATAATCGGGCTGTTAACTTTGCTCCAGCAGGAAATCCTGACGAGATTCCCATTGCCCAAACGAATCCCCCTGCACCTGGTACACGGAAGAGGGGACGCATAAGTGGTTCAAACAATACGCCTATCAGATGAACGACTCCAAGCCCCATCAATACCTCTGATAAGATAAAAAAAGGCATTAGAGAAGGAAATACGACGTCCCACCACATTTTCAGTCCGTTTACAGAAGCCATGTACGTTTCTTTTGGGTATATTATAATAGAAATCGCTATGATGATTGCAGAAGATGACATTACCAATGTTTTTAAATAGGCTTTATTCATAAATGGGAGTACTCCTCTCACCAAATTCCACATTGCTTACTTGTCCTCATCCTTATTTATACGTATAGCCACACTCTTTAGACCATATGTTAAAAAAAGACGGTGCTTCTAAAGGAGGAGCAAAGGATGAAAGAACCGAAAATCGGACTTGCTCTTGGATCTGGCGGTGCCAGAGGATTCGCGCATCTGGGCGTAGTAAAGGCTTTACGAGAAGCTCAAATTCCTATCGATATGATTGCGGGAAGCAGTATGGGCGCACTAGTTGGAGCAATGGTATGTATGGGTCATAGCGACGAAAATTTATACCGTATGGCTACGCTTTTTAAAAGAAAATATTATATGGATTACACCGTCCCTAAGATGGGTTTTATTACGGGGAAAAAGATTAAAGAATTAGTAAGACTTCTTACAAAACAAAAACATATTGAACAAACAGATATACCATTGGCAATAGTGGCAACCGATTTATTGCTTGGTGAAAAGGTTGTTTTCAGAACTGGCCCGATTGCAGATGCTGTTCGTGCCAGCATTTCTATACCTGGCATACTAGTTCCTGAAAAAATTAATGGGAAACTTTTAGTGGATGGCGGAGTAATAGATCGTGTACCTGTATCAGTAGCAAGAGAGATGGGGGCAGATCTCATAATCGCAGTAGATATTTCACATTTTAAAGCAGAACTGCAAGTTTCTTCAATCTTTGATGTTATTATTCAAAGTATCGATATCATGCAGCGTGAGATGGTTCGCTGGCATGAAATTTCTGCAGATATAATGATTCGGCCAATGGTTGAGCAGTTCAGTTCTACAGCTTTTAAAGATGTAAATGATATAATGGCAATTGGGGAAGAAGCTGGAAGAAAACAGGTGCCTAAAATCCTAGAAAAGATCAACAAGTGGAAGGAGTCATCGCATGACCAGTGAAAAGGAAGGGAAAAAGAAAAACTTTTTCTCTCAAAACAAATTTATCATTTTGTCTTTACTAATATTTGCATTCATTGCATTTTATCCACTCCCTTACTATATAACCTCTCCAGGGGATGCAAGGATTTTAGATCCCATCATTAGTGTGGATGGCGGAGATAAAGACGAGGGAGTGTTCATGCTTACTACCGTTTCAGTTGGAACAGCGAACATACCGCAATACATATGGGCAAAACTTAGCGACTATCGTGAGGTAATTCCTGCTGAAGAGATTAGAGCAGAAGATGAAACAGATGAAGAATACAATCAAAGACAATTGCAGATGATGGAAGATTCGCAGCATGCTGCAACGGTCGTAGCTTTTCAACAGGCAGGGAAAAAGGTAGATATTCAATATCACGGTGTATACGTAACAGGAATCATGACAGGAATGCCTGCTGAAAAAAAGCTGAAAGTCGGAGATAAGATAATTGCAGTTGACCGTAATACTGTTATGGAAACTAAAAAGTTATTAGATGTGCTAGCTCCCAAAAAAGCAGGAGATCCTGTAGAATTAACGATTCTTCGGGGTGAAAAGAAAATGAACGTTAGTCTAAACATCGAACAGTTTCCGAAAAAGTATATTCAGGACGAGGGACCTAAAGCAGGGCTTGGCATTACTTCACCAGTAGCTGATGTTTCAATCGAGACGGATCCGAAAGTTAAAATAGATACATCACAGATCGGGGGGCCATCCGCTGGTTTAATGTTCACACTAGAAATACTAGATCAGCTAATAGATGACGATTTGACACATGGCAAGAAAATTGCAGGTACCGGTACAATGGATTTGCAAAAGAACGTAGGTCCGATCGGTGGCATTCAGCAAAAGATTGTAGCAGCAGATGAAGCGGGTGCAGAGATTTTCTTCGCACCAGTCGAAGGGGATAACTATAAAGATGCTGTAAAAGCACAAAAAGATATAGGATCTAAAATGAAGATTGTTCCTGTAAAAACATTGGATGATGCTTTAAAGTACTTGGAGAAGTTATAAAAAGTTAAAAGAGTAAAGAAAAGGATGCATTAGACCGTGTGAGCGGTTTCTGCATCCTTTTTTTGATTTGATTTAAGCTCGTTCAGCAGGATTTATCCGAGCTGAACGAGCGATTCTCAGCATTTACGAGCGATTCTCAGCATTTACGAGCGATTCTCAGCATTTACGAGCGATTCTCAGCATTTACGAGCGATTCTCAGCA